>NZ_BAAHAB010000008.1:0-35224 GCF_054777895.1 Nocardioides ultimimeridianus
CCGCGCCGCCGGATGCGCGGTCGCGCTCCTTGCCCTCGGCGGGGTCCTCGCGCGGCACCAGCACAGCCCGCCGCCCGCGCCGGCGTCGGTCATCAGCGCCCCGGGGTACGCCGGCCTCCTCACCGCGCTGCGCGCCGGCCCCGGCACCGAGGTCACCGGCCTCTACCTGGCGTCCGACTTCGCGCAGGTGCACGTGCGCGAGGACGGCCGGGACCAGATGTGGGACTACGACCCGAGCGAGGGCCTCCGCCTGGTGGGCGCCAGCCGCGCGACGGGCCGGGACCGGTCGTTCGACCCCAGCCGCTTCGACGGGGGCCGGCTGGCGGACGCCTGCGCCGCGACCGCCCAGGAGGTCGAGAACACCCCGGACCGGTGCGTGGTCGTCATCGGCGTCCCCGGCCGGCTCACCCAGCCCGCCTGGGTGGAGGTGACCTTCGGCCAGTACACCGACTACTTCGACCCCGCGCTGCGCCAGGTCTACCCGGCGGACGGGTAGCCGGGGGGAGTGGCGCCGGCCGGTAGTGGGTACCGGGGCCTGCCCCCGAGCACCACTGTCGAAGGAGAGGTCGTGGAGACCGACACCCTGCTGAGCGGGCGCTATCGCCTCGGGGCGCGCGTCGGCAGCGGCGGCATGGCCGATGTGCACCGTGCCACCGACGAGCTCCTCCGGCGCGAGATCGCCGTCAAGGTGCTGCGCGCCTCCGATGCCGACCGCAACCGCTTCGCCGACGAGGCCTGCACCGTGGCCCGGCTCAACCATCCCGGCATCGTCACCGTGCTCGACGCGGGCCTGGACGACGACCGGCCGTTCATCGTGATGGAGCTCGTCGACGGCCCCACACTGGCCGAGGCCCTCGCCGCCGGCCCGCTCGACCCGGACCGGGTCCGTGCGATCGGCGAGCAGCTGGCCGCTGCGCTGGCCTACGCCCACGACCAGGGGATCGTGCACCGCGACGTCAAGCCGGGCAACGTGCTGCTGCGGCCCGACGGCACGGCCTGCCTGGCCGACTTCGGCATCGCCCGCATGGTGGGGCGGGCGCTCGAGCACACCACCGAGGGAATGGTGGTCGGCTCGCCGGCCTACCTCGCCCCCGAGCAGGTCGCCATGGAGGACGTCGGCCCGGCCGCCGACGTCTACTCGCTGGGTCTGGTGCTGCTCGAGGCGCTCACGGGCCGGCGCGCCTTCGCGGGCACCGGGGTCGAGGTCGCCTTCGCGCGGATGCGGTCCGCGCCGACGATCCCCGTCTCGCTCGGCACGCCGTGGGTCACCACGCTGGCCGCGATGACCGCGCGCGACCCGGCCGAGCGGCCCGCCGCCGGAGAGGTGGCCGGGATGCTCGCCGGGCCGGTGGCCCTGCCGGGCGAGGAGACCGTGTCGTTCACGCCGGGTGCCACCCGCCGGCGTCGTGCTGCCGGTGCGGTGCTGGCAACCGTGGTAGCCCTCCTGGCGGCCGTGTTGGCGGTCGGCGTCGCGGACGGCACCGACCGGCCCTCCGTCGTACCGCCCGTGGCGCCGCGGACCACCGAGGCCGCCCGTCAGCAGCCCGCGTCCTCGGCTCCGGCGACCCCGGCCACCCACCGCGTGGCCACCGTGGCGAGGACCACGAAGCCGAAGCCGCGCGTGCACCACCACGTCACGCAGGTCAAGCGCAAGCACGGCAAGGGCCACCACCGGCACCGTCATCACTGACCCGCGCGCAGCGGTGAGCGCGTGAGGAGAAGTTGACCAGAGGCGTACGCCGCGACGCGAGAGGCCGAAACGGCGTACGCCCACGATCGTCGCATGAGCCTGAGCACCGAACCCACTACGACCGGCGCCACCACGTCACCAGTGGCGCACCGCAGCGGCCGCTGGATCGACGACTGGCGGCCCGAGGACCCCGAGTTCTGGGAGTCCACCGGCGCACCCATCGCGCGCCGCAACCTGATCTGGTCCATCTTCTCCGAGCACCTCGGCTTCTCGGTCTGGTTGATCTGGAGCGTCTCGTCGGCGTTCCTCCTCGCCCAGGGCTTCAACTTCACGCCCCAGCAGCTGTTCTTCCTGGTGGCGATCCCCAACCTGGTCGGCGCGCTGCTGCGGGTGCCCTACACCCTGGCGGTCGGCAAGATCGGCGGTCGCAACTGGACCATGGTCAGCGCGAGCATGCTGCTGATCCCGACGCTGCTGTTCGCCTTCTTCGTGACCCACCCGAGCACGCCGTACTGGGCCTTCTGCCTGATCGCGGCCACCGCCGGCTTCGGTGGCGGCAACTTCTCCAGCTCGATGGCGAACATCAACTTCTTCTACCCGACCCGGCTCAAGGGGGCCGCGCTCGGCCTCAACGCCGCGGGCGGCAACATCGGCGTCGCGATCATCCAGTTCTTCCTGCCGATCATCGTCGGCGGCGCGGGCGCCTTCGGCCTGGTCAAGGCCTCCGCGGGCGGCGTGCACCTGGAGCGCGCTGCCTGGCTGTACGCCGGCCTGGCGATCGCCGCGACCGTCGCGGCGTACTTCTTCATGGACAACCTGACCAGCGCCAAGACCGACACCAAGTCCCAGCTCGCCGTGCTCAAGCACAAGCACACCCTGATCATGGCGTTCCTCTACATCGGCACCTTCGGCTCGTTCATCGGCTACTCCTCGGCGATGCCGCTGCTGATCAAGCTGAACTTCTGGCGCCAGCCCGTCCCGACCGTCGTCGGCATCGGCATCAACTTCGCCTTCTACGCCTTCCTCGGCGCGCTCGTCGGCTCGCTGACCCGCCCGCTCGGCGGCTACCTGGCCGACAGGTTCGGCGGCGCGCGGATCACGCTGGCCGCGTTCGTCGGCATGATCGTCGGCACCCTCGGCATCCTCGTGACCCTGGGTCACCTCGAGGGCTTCCCGCCGCCGCCGACCCCGGAGGCGCTCGCCAAGATCAAGGCCGACCCGAAGTCGTTCACCTTCCCCGACCCGGTGGTGCACGCGATCCACGCCAACCACGCGGTGTTCCCGGTGTTCCTGGTGATCTTCCTGTTCGTCTTCGCCTGCACCGGCATCGGCAACGGCGCGACCTACAAGATGATCCCCGCGATCTTCCGCAAGGACGCCGTCGGCGCGACCGGCGAGGGCACCCCGGAGCGGGAGCTCGCGCTGCTCGACTCGACGAAGAAGGCCTCGGCCGCCGCCGGCATCATCGGCGCCATCGGTGCCCTGGGTGGCTTCCTGATCCCGATCACCTTCTCCAACCCGTGGATCACCGACCCGCTGGGCGCCACGAAGACCGCCTTCTGGATCTTCACCGCCTTCTACGTGGCCTGTGCGGCCGTCACCTTCACCGTCTACGTGCGCCGCAAGGGTGCGTACGCCGGCATCTGACGCCACTCCCATGACGCGGGCCTGCCTCGGGGCAGGCCCGCGTCGGCCATTTCGTGAGCACGTGAGAACTAGTTGACACCGCGGGTCGGCCGCCCGCTCCGGAACCGAAACGCCTGCGACCTGAAATGGACGACATGACCGAGATCCGCACCCACTGCCCGTACTGCAGCCTGCAGTGCGGGATGACCCTGCAGGTGCGGGGCCGGGGGCAGCTCGAGGTGACGCCGTGGGAGGAGTTCCCGGTCAACCGCGGTGCGCTGTGCCGCAAGGGCTGGACCTCGACCGGGCTGCGGGGGCACCGCGAGCGGCTGACCACGCCGCTGATCCGCGACCGGGAGACCGGCGAGCTCGCCACGGCCACCTGGGACGAGGCGCTCGACCTGATCGCCGAGCGGATCACGACGCTCCAGGACGCGCACGGCAAGGACGCGGTCGCGGTCTTCGGCGGCGGCGGCCTCACCAACGAGAAGGCCTACCAGCTCGGCAAGTTCGCGCGGGTCGCGCTCGGCACGAGCCAGATCGACTACAACGGCCGCTGGTGCATGAGCTCGGCCGCCAGCGCCGGCAACCAGGCGTTCGGGGTCGACCGCGGGCTGCCGTTCCCGCTGGCCGACGTGGAGCAGGCCGACGTGGTCGTGCTCGTCGGCTCCAACCTGGCCGAGACGATGCCGCCGGCGGCCCGCCACCTCGACGCCCTCCGCGAGCGGGGCGGGAAGGTCGTGGTGGTCGACCCCCGGCGTACCGCCACCGCCGAGCGCGCCGACCTGTTCCTGCAGCCGGTCCCCGGCACCGACCTCGCGCTCGCCCTGGGCGTGCTGCACCTGCTCGACGCGCAGGGCCTGGTCGACGAGACCTACGTCCAGCAGCGCACCACCGGCTTCGAGGACGTACGCCGCTCCGTCGCGGCCTGGTGGCCCGAGCGGGTCGAGCGCGTGACCGGTGTCGGCGTCGAGCAGCTGCGCGAGCTCGCCGCCCTGCTGGGTGGCACGAGGAAGGCGATGATCCTCACCGCCCGCGGCGCCGAGCAGCAGGCGCAGGGCACCGCCACGGTGCTGGCGTGGATCAACGTGGCGCTGGCCCTCGGCCTCCCCGGCGGCGAGTTCGCCGGCTACGGCTGCCTGACCGGCCAGGGCAACGGCCAGGGCGGCCGCGAGCACGGGCAGAAGTCCGACCAGCTGCCCGGCTACCGGATGATCGACGACCCCGCGGCCCGCGAGCACGTGGCGCGGGTCTGGGGCGTGGAGCCGGAGGCGCTGCCCGGCAAGGGGCGCTCGGCGTACGAGCTTCTCGACTCGCTGGGCGACGGCGGCGGGGCCAGGGCCCTGCTGGTCTTCGCCTCCAACATCGTGGTCTCCGCGCCCCGCGCGGACCACGTCCGCGAGCGGCTGGCGTCGCTGGACCTCCTGGTCGTCGCCGACATCGTGCTCAGCGAGACCGCCGCGCTCGCCGACGTGGTGCTGCCGGTGACCCAGTGGGCCGAGGAGACCGGCACCATGACCAACCTCGAGGGCCGGGTGATCCTGCGCCAGCAGGCCGCGAAGGCGCCCGAGGGCGTGCAGAGCGACCTGTTCATCATGGCCGGCCTGGCCGAGCGGCTGAAGGCGCCGGTCGGGTTCTCCCAGGAGCCGGAGGAGATCTTCGCCGAGCTCGGCCGCGCGTCGGCCGGCGGCAAGGCCGACTACGCCGGCATCACCTACGACCGGATCCGCGAGGAGCAGGGCGTCTTCTGGCCCTGCCCGTCGGTCGACAGCCCCGGCACCCCGCGCATGTTCACCTCGTCCTTCGCCACCCCGGACGGCCGCGCCCGCGCCCTCGTGCAGGAGTACGTCGGCGCCGCGGAGCAGCCCGACGCGACGTACCCGATCCACCTGACGACCGGCCGCGTGCTCGCGCAGTACCAGTCCGGAGCGCAGACCCGGCGGATCAGGGACCTCCCCGACACCGGGCCGTTCGTGGAGCTGCACCCGATGCTCGCCGGCCGGCTCGGCGCCCGCGACGGCGAGGCCCTGACCGTGCGCACCCGGCGCGGCGAGATGACCGCCCCTGCGCGGATCGTGACGACGATCCGGCCCGACACCGTCTTCGTGCCGTTCCACTGGGTCGGTGCCAACAAGCTGACCAACGACGCGCTCGACCCGTCCAGCCGGATGCCGGAGTTCAAGGTGTGCGCGGCCCGTCTCGAGGTCCCCGCATGAGGCGCCTGGTCGTCGTCGGCGCGGGCATGGCCACGGCACGGCTGCTCGAGGAGCTCGTCGCGCTCGGTGCGACCGAGCACTGGGCGATCACGGTGCTGGGCGACGAGTCGGCGCCGCCGTACAACCGGATCCTGCTGTCCGCCGTGCTCGAGGGCACCCACCGCCCCGACGCGATCGAGCTCCGCTCGCAGCAGTGGTACGCCGACCACGGCATCGACCTGCGCCTCGGCTCCCGCGTCCTCGGCATCGACCGCGAGCTGTCCGACGTGATGCTGGTCGACGGCACCGTGATCGAGTACGACGCGCTGGTGCTCGCCACCGGTGCCCTCCCCACCCTGCCGCCGATCCGCGGCCTGGTGCGGCTGGACGGCTCGCTGCACGAGTCGGTCCACGCCTTCCGCCACCTCTCCGACTGCGAGGGCCTGATCGGGGCCCTCGACGGCCAGCGCCGCGCGGTCGTCGTCGGCGGAGGCCTCCTCGGCCTCCAGGTCGCCCGCGCGCTGGCCATCCGCGGCCTCGAGGTCGAGATGGTCGAGGGCGGCGACCACCTGCTGCGCCAGCAGGTCTCGCGCACCGCGGGCCGCCTCCTCGCCCGCGACCTGAAGAAGCTGGGCACCCAGGTCTACACCGGTGCCCGCGTGGTGCGGCTGATCGAGGCCGGCGCGGGCCCCGGCTTCGGCCTCGCCCCCACCCGCGAGATCGACGGCCGCGTCTCGCTGCAGCTCGACAACGGCGCCAGCCTCGACACCGATCTCGTCATCCTCGCCGCCGGCGGCCGCCCGGCCACGTCGCTGGCCCGCAAGGCCGACCTGGACGTGCACCGCGGCATCGTCGTCGACGACCGGCTGCGCAGCACGTCCTGCCGCCCCGACGAGCAGATCTTCGCGATCGGCGACTGCGCCGAGCACGCCGGCCGCACCACCGGCTTCGTGCCTCCCGCCTGGGAGCAGGCCGAGGTCCTCGCCCGCGTCCTCGTCGACCGCCCGGTGAAGTACGACGGCCACCGCATCGTCGCCCGGCTGCGTGCGACCGACCTCGACGTGGCCGTCCTCGGCGACCCGGAGCAGGCCGAGGGCGAGGTGGTCGAGATGACCAACCCGGTCCGCGGATCGCACCGCAAGCTCGTGGTCCGCGACGGCCGGATCGTGGCCGGCGCGCTGGTCGGCGACCTGTCGCGGATCGGCCTGATCACCCAGCACTTCGACCGGCAGACGGTGCTCGGTCCCCGCGAGCCGGGCGAGCTGCTGCTCGCAGTGACCGAGGGGGACAGCACTCCCGTGGTGCTGCCCGACGAGGCCGAGATCTGCCAGTGCGCAGGCGTCTCGGCCGGCGCGATCCGCGCGTGCGGGTCGCTGGAGCAGGTGCGGGCGGAGACCCGTGCCACCACCGGGTGCGGCGGGTGCGGCGACGCCGTCCGCCAGCTCCTGGCCTCGCGTGTTACAGCCTCGTAACGGGGATCTCACGTCTCGGTGAGGCCGTGAGAAGTAGTTGACCGCGGGGTGCTCCTGAGCGGTCCGGACGCGAAACCGGAACCGCGTGGAATAGGTAGTGCACCGAGGGAAAGGGCATCAGATGGCACACCGCTTGCAGCTGGTCGTGGTCGGGCACGGCATGGTCGGCCACCGGTTCGTCCAGGCCGCGATCGAGCGTGGTCTCACCGAGACCTACGACGTCACGATCATCGGCGAGGAGCCGCGTCCGGCGTACGACCGCGTCGCGCTGACCTCCTTCTTCGAGCGGGGCGCGGAGGCCCTGAGCTTCCTGCCCGGCGGTACCTACGACGACCCGCGCGTCACGCTGCGCACGAACGTCGAGGCCATCGCGGTCTCCCCGAAGCACCGCATCGTCACGCTCAACAACGGCGAGGACCTGCACTACGACGACCTGGTGCTCGCGACGGGTGCCTACCCGTTCGTCCCGCCGGTGCCGGGCAAGGACCTCAAGAACGTCTTCGTCTACCGGACGATCGAGGACCTCGAGGCGATCCGCAAGGCGTCGAAGAAGGCCAAGATCGGTGCCGTCATCGGCGGCGGCCTGCTCGGCCTCGAGGCCGCGAACGCGCTCTACCAGCTGGGTCTGGAGACCCACGTCGTCGAGCTCGCGCCGCGCCTGATGGCCGTCCAGATCGACGACGCCGCCGGATCCACGCTCAACAGCCACATCAACAAGCTCGGCCTCAACGTCCACACCGGCGCGATGACCGAGGCGATCCTGGGCACCGAGAAGGTCACCGGCCTCGCGCTCAAGGACCGCAACCCGATCGACGCCGACCTGGTCGTCTTCAGCGCCGGCATCCGGCCGCGGGACAACCTCGGTCGCGCCGCCGACCTGGACATCGCCGAGCGCGGCGGCATCCTGGTCGACGAGCACTGCCGCACCAGCGACGAGCACATCTACGCGATCGGCGAGTGCGCGGCGCCGGGCGGCCGGATGTACGGCCTGGTCGCCCCCGGCTACGACATGGCCGAGGTCGTCGCCGACACCCTGCTCGGCGGCGAGGGCACCTTCGACGGCGCCGACATGTCCACCAAGCTCAAGCTGCTCGGCGTCGACGTCGCCTCCTTCGGTGACGCCTTCGCCACGACCGAGGACTCCCTCGAGGTCGTCTTCTCCGACGCCGTCGCCGGCATCTACAAGAAGCTGGTCGTCAAGGAGAAGGCCGACGGCGGCTACGAGCTGCTCGGCGGCATCCTGGTCGGCGACGCCAGCCAGTACGGCGTGCTCCGCCCGCTGGTCGCCTCCGGCATGACCCTCCCCGACAACCCCGAGGACCTGATCCTCCCGGCCTCCCGCGGCGGTGTGGAGATCGGCCTGCCCGACGAGGCGCAGGTCTGCTCCTGCAACAACGTGACCAAGGCCGAGATCGTCGCGGCCGTCTCCGACGAGAGCACCCTCAACGACGGCGGCCCGTGCAGCGACGCGGGCTGCGTCACCAAGTGCACCAAGGCCGGCTCGACCTGCGGCTCGTGCAAGCCGGTGGTCAAGAAGATCGTCGAGGACTTCTTCGCCGCCTCGGGCAAGACCGTCGACAAGAGCCTGTGCGCGCACTTCCCGATGACCCGCCAGGAGCTGTTCGAGGTCGTGGCGATCCACGGCTACAGCCGCTTCGACGAGATCATCGAGGCCCACGGCTCCGGCCGCGGCTGCGACATCTGCAAGCCCGCCGTCGCGAGCATCCTGGCCAGCCTGCTCAACCACCACGTGCTCGACGGCGCCAACGCCACGCTGCAGGACACCAACGACGCCTACCTCGCGAACCTGCAGAAGAACGGCACCTACTCGGTCGTCCCGCGCATCCCCGGCGGCGAGATCACGCCGGACAAGCTGATCGTCATCGGCCAGGTGGCCCAGGACTTCGGGCTCTACACCAAGATCACCGGCGGCCAGCGCATCGACATGTTCGGCGCCCGGATGGAGGACCTGCCCGCGATCTGGAAGCGCCTGGTCGACGCCGGCATGGAGTCCGGCCACGCCTACGGCAAGTCGCTGCGGACCGTGAAGTCCTGCGTCGGCTCGACCTGGTGCCGGTACGGCGTGCAGGACTCGGTCGGCCTCGCCATCGAGCTCGAGCTCCGCTACCGCGGTCTCCGCAGCCCGCACAAGCTCAAGGGCGGCGTCTCCGGGTGCGCCCGCGAGTGCGCGGAGGCCCGCAGCAAGGACTTCGGCATCATCGCCACCGAGAAGGGCTGGAACCTGTACGTCGGCGGCAACGGCGGTGCCATCCCGGCCCACGCCCAGCTGCTGGCCGGCGACCTGTCCAAGGACGAGCTGATCCGCTACCTGGACCGCTTCCTCATGTACTACATCCGCACCGCCGACCGGCTGCAGCGCACGGCGTACTGGATGGACGAGGTCGGCGGCCTGGACCGGGTCCGCGAGGTCGTCGTGGAGGACTCCCTCGGCCTCGGCGCCGAGCTCGAGGCGGCCATGGCCGGGCACGTCGACAGCTACTTCGACGAGTGGAAGGCGACCGTGGAGGACCCCCAGAAGCTCGCCCGCTTCGTGTCCTTCGTCAACGCCCCCGGTACGCCGGACCCGAACATCACCTTCAGCGAGGAGCGTGGCCAGATCCAGGCTGCCCTCACCGACGGCCCGGTCGACCTGGGCTCGCGAATCCCGGTAGGAGCCCCGTGATGCAGGAATGGGAGTCGGTGTGCCGGCTGGAGCAGATCACCCGCGAGAGCGGCGTCACCGCACTGGTGCACGGACGTGCGGTCGCCGTGATCCGCACCTACGACGACGAGGTGTTCGCCCTCTCGAACTACGACCCGATCGGGCACGCGTCGGTCCTCGCCCGCGGCATCGTCGGCACGATCACGGTCGGTGACACCGAGGTCCCGTTCGTGGCGAGCCCGCTGCTGAAGCAGAAGTACGACCTGCGCACCGGCCGTTGCCTGGACGACCCCGCGGTCGTCGTACCCACCTACGAGGTCCGCATCGACGACGGGGTTGTGGTGGTGGGTCCCCGGCGCGAGACAATCGCGTCGTGACCGATCTGCCCCTCGCCGGATTCCGGATCGGCGTGACCGCCGCCCGGCGGGCCGAGGAGCAGGTCGCGCTGCTGGAGCGCCGCGGTGCCGAGGTCGTGCACGCGCCGGCCCTGTCGCTGGACCCCAACCACATCGACGAGGTGGCGCTCCGGGCCGCGACCGAGGACGTCCTGGCCCACCCGGTCGACATCTTCGTGGCGACGACCGGCATCGGCCTGAACTCCTGGTTCGCCGCCTCCGATCGCTGGGGCCTGCTCGGCCGGCTCCGCGAGCACCTGGCCGGCGCCGAGATCCTCGCTCGCGGCCCCAAGAGCGTGGGCGCGCTGCGCCGCTCCGGCCTGCGCGAGCTGTGGGCACCGGAGTCCGAGCAGCTCGACGACGTCCTCGCGCACCTGCGCGGCCGGGACCTGACCGGGCTGCGGATCGTGGTCCAGGAGCACGGCCAGTCGCTGTCGATGGCCGCGCACGCCCTGCGCCGTCAGGGCGCCGATGTCACCACCGTCACGGTCTACCGGGTCGAGGGCGCCGAGGACCCCGAGCCGATGTTCGGGCTGGTCGAGGACATCGCGATGCGACGGGTCGACGCCGTCACGTTCACCGCCGCCCCGGCGGTGGCGGCGCTGATGCAGGCCGCCACCTCCACCGGCCACCGCGACGAGGTCGCGGCCGCCTTCCAGGCCGACGTGATCGCCGCCTGCGTGGGCCCGGTCACCGCCGCCGCCTTCGAGATGTGGGGCGTGCCCACGATCTTCCCCGAGCGCTCCCGGCTCGCGGCCATGGTCAAGCAGCTCGAGCTCGAGCTGCCCTCGCGCGCCACCGGCACCAGCCTCGAGGTCGCCGGCCACACCCTGCTGCTGCACGGGACCGACGTGCTCCTGGACGGCGCCGAGGTCAAGCTCACCCCGGCGCCGTACGCCGTGCTCCAGGCGCTCCTGGTCAACCCCGGCATCGTGGTCTCGCGTCGCGAGCTGCTGGCCGCCCTGCCGTCCGGCACCGCTGGCTCCGAGCATGCCGTCGAGATGGCCGTCGCGCGCCTGCGGGCCGCGCTGGGCACCCGGGTCATCCAGACCGTGGTGAAGCGTGGCTACCGGCTGGCGGTGGCCCAATGAGTAGCTACCCCACGAACTTCTCGGCTCCCCCGCTGCGCTCCTCCGCCGACAACTTCGCGGGGACCCCGCGGCTCCTCACCGTCGCCCACGGCACCCGCAACCCCGCCGGTAACCTGGTCGCCGCCGAGCTCACCGCGATGGCGGCGCGCCGGCTCGGGTGCGTCGCCACCACGTCGTACGTCGAGCTGTGCGCGCCCCTCTTCGCCGACGTCGTCGCCGACCTCGGGGCGCGCGACACCGCCGGTTCGGTTGCGGTGGTGCCGCTGCTGCTCTCGACCGGCTACCACGTGCGCCACGACCTGCCCACCCAGGCGGGACCGGACCTGCCGGTCGGGCGCCCCCTCGGCCCCGACCCGCTGCTGGCCGCCGTGCAGGTCGAGCGGCTCGTCGCCGTCGGCGCCCGCCGCGGGCAGCCCGTGGTGCTGGTGGCCGCCGGCTCGAACGACCCGGCCGCGAGCGACGACCTCGAGCGGGCGGGCCGGCTCCTGGCGGTCGCGTGGGGCGGTCCGGTCCGGGTCGCGACCCTGTCCGGCATCGGCCAGCGGCCGGCCGAGGTGGTGCGGCGAGGGGACGCCGTGTCGCCGTACCTGCTGGCTCCGGGGCACTTCGCCGATCGCGCGCGGGCCGAGTCCCTCGCGGCCGGTGCGGCCACCGTCGCCGACGTGCTCGGCCCGCACCGCCGGGTGGTGGAGCTGATCACCGCCCGTGCCCGGGACCTGATCCGCGCCGCCGCCTGAGCCCGGCCGGACTCAGCGGAAGTTGATGAGCAGCACGCCGGAGTCGTCGTCGGCGGGCGGCTCGGAGATGCCCGGGATGTCCTGCGCGGGCAGGCTGCCGGTGTCGTAGTCGCGCACGTAGTTCGCGGCGAGCGGGACGGTCTCCTCGCCGGCGTACAGCCCCGCACCCATGGTGTCGACGACGGCCGGGTTCTCCCGGGTCACGTCGGCGAGGCTCTCGCCGGGCTCCTCGGCGGCGACCTCCACCGCGGGTCGGGGTGCGCGGTGTGGCTTGACCGCGACCATCGCGCGGTAGCACTTGGTGAGGTAGGGCAGCTGCATGCCGTCGTATCCGCGACCGAAGTCGTCGTAGAACGCCAGCACCTCGCGGATCTTGGCCTCGCGCTCGCCCTGCGGAAGCGTCGAGATGGTGGAGCGGGAGAGGGCCAGGTCCTGGATCGAGTCACGGTCGACGATCTGCCAGTGCTTGAAGATCGCCTCGTCGGGGATGCCGAAGTAGGGCGACGCCTCGAGTGCCTCGTCCGGGCCCGCGGTGCGCTCCGCCTCGGAGACGCCGAGCAGGCGGCCGAGCCGCCTGACCCACGGGATGCTCTCGTCCTTGATGTTCCACGCCAGCGCCAGGTGGCCGCCGCGCTTGAGCACGCGCGCGATCTCCGGCAGCGCGATCTCCTTGTCGAACCAGTGGTAGGCCTGGCCCACCACCACGACGTCGATGCTGGAGTCGGGGACCGGGATCTCCTCGGCGCTGCTCTGCGTCACCCGCATCTCCGGGAAGCGCTGGGTCAACCGGTCGAACATCTGCGGGTCGGGCTCGGTGGCGTGCACGTCGTGCCCGAGCGCGAGCAGCTGCTCGGTCAGCTTGCCCGTGCCGGCCCCGAGCTCGAGCACGGTCAGCGGCCGGTCGTCGGCGTCGCCGGTCAGCCAGCGGGCAGCGTCCAACGGGTAGCCGGGACGGGCCCGGTCGTACGCGTCGACCACGCCCCCGAAGGACAGGGCGAGATCAGGGGAGTTCTGCTCGGACATCAGCGCAAGGCTACGCCCGGCGGGCCCGAAAAACGGGCAGCGCCGCGGGGGTGGATGGCGCATTACAGTGCGGCCATGACGGACGACGACCTCCTCGCGTACGACGACACGGGCGCCGGCCCGGCGCTGGTGCTCGTGCACGGGCTGACCTTCAGCCGGCGTACCTGGGACCCGGTGGTGGAGCGGCTGCGGGACCGCTTCCGATGCATCGCGGTCGACCTGCCCGGCCACGGCGACTCGACCGGCTCGGGCGCGAGCCCCTCGGTCGTGGTCGAGCGGCTGCACGCCACCCTCGCGGGCCTCGGCGTCGAGGAGCCGGTGGTGATCGGACACTCCGCCGGCACGATGACGGCCATCGGCTATGCCGCACAGTTCCCGGTCCGCGGGGTCGTCGACGTCGACCAGCCGCTGGTCGTCGGGCAGTTCGCCGGGTTCGTGCGGCAGCTGGGCGACGCGCTGCGCGGGCCCGACTTCGCCGGCGCGTTCGCACCGTTCGAGGAGAGCATCGGCGTGGCCCGGCTGCCCGAGCCGGAGCGCAGCCGGGTCGCCGGCACCCGCCGTGTCGAGCAGGCGCTCGTGCTCGACCACTGGCACACGCCCCTGACCATGCCCCCGGCCGAGATGCAGGCGCTGGTGGACGGCCTGCTCGACGCCGTCACCGCCCCCGTCCTGTACGTCGCCGCGGAGGACCCGCCCGCGCCGGTGCGCGACCACCTGGCCGACCATCTCGACGACCTCGAGCTCGTCGTGATGCCGCCCGGCGGCGGCCACCTCGCGCACCTGGCCGAGCCGGACCGGTTCGCCGAGGCGGTGGCCGCGTTCGCGGACCGCGTCGTACCTCCTGCTTCCTGAGGTCTCGGATCCGAGACGGTCTTCCGCGGACCCCGGCTTGCCGCACCTGCGCGGCGCTCGCGACGATGCCCCCATGCACATCCCGCGCTTCGACCTCAGCGACCTCTCCTTCGACGTGACGTCGCCGGAGGTCCACGAGGCCCGTGAGGAGAGCTGGTACGCCGAGACCAACTACGGCCTGGCCGTGCTCCGGTACGCCGAGGCGAACGCGATCCTCAAGGACCGCCGCTTCCAGCAGGGCACGGCGCAGTGGCCCGCGCAGAACGGCGTGCACGACGGCCCCTTCCACGACTGGTGGGCCAAGACCCTGCTCGCGCTCGAGGGCGAGGAGCACACCCGGATCCGGCGGCTGCTGTTCCCGGCGTTCAAGCAGCGGCCCATCGCGGCCATGCGCCCGCGCTTCCAGCAGATCGCAGGCGAGCTGATCGACGGCTTCGCGGCCCGCGGCGAGGTGGAGTTCATCTCGGAGTTCGCGGAGCCCTACGCCTCGCGGATCATCTGCGGGCTGCTCGGCCTGCCCGACGAGGAGTGGCCGCAGGTCGCCCACTGGGCCGACGACCTCGGCAAGAGCTTCGGGGTCAACCTCAAGGCCGACCTGCCGCGCATCGAGGGCGCGCTCGACGGCCTCTACGGGTACGTCGCCGACGTGGTCGCATCGCGCACCGCAAACCCGACCGACGACCTGGTCAGCGACCTCGTGCGGGCCCAGCAGGAGGAGCGGCTGAGCGCCGAGGAGCTCGGCGTCGCCCTGGTCTTCCTGGTGTTCGCGGGCATGGAGACCACCCGCAACCAGCTCGGGCTCGCGCTGCAGACCCTGCTCGCCCGCCCCGACCAGTGGAAGCTGCTCGGCGCCGACCCCGAGCTCGGCCCGAACGCCGTCGAGGAGGTCATGCGGGTGAACCCCACGGTCACCTGGATCACCCGCGAGGCCCTCGAGGACGTCGAGATCAACGGCCTGCTGATCCCCAAGGGCGGCATCGTGCAGCTGCTCTCGCACAGCGTCGGCACCGACCCGCGCGCGATGCCGGTGACCGACTTCGACATCACCTCGCCGCGGCCCACCCACATGGGCTTCGGCGGCGGCGTGCACCACTGCCTGGGCCACTTCGTGGCCCGCATCGACATGGCCGTCGCGCTGCCGCTGCTCGCGGCCCGGATGCCCGACGCGGTCCCCGATGGCCCGGGGGAGTGGCTGCCGGTCAGCGGCAACACCGGCGCCATCCGCTTCCCGATCCGGTTCACGCCCGTCGGCTGACGGCTCCTAGGCTGGGCGGGTGACCGACCTCCCCGCCGCCACCGCCGGCTGGCTGCAGTCGCTCGAGGGCGTGCCGTCGGCGTACGCCGGAGCGCGGGACGGCATCGACGTCGTGCTCCGCGACCGCGGGCTGCGCCGTACCAGCCCCGAGATGACCGCCGAGTCGCTGCTGCGCGGCGCCCACGCGAGCGCGGCACTGGAGGGCTCCGGGTCGACGCTGGCCCAGGTCCGGGCCGGTGAGGGCGACGAGATCGCCCAGGACGCCGTACGCCTCTCCACCGAGCTGCTCGGCCTCGCGCCCGCCCTGCGTGCCCAGCCGCTGCAGGCGCTGGCGCGGATCCACGCGCTCGCCGCGGCCACGTCGCTCCCGGCCGAGCGCCTCGGCCGGCCGCGCGACGCCTCGTCGGCGGAGGTCCTGCGCGCCGTCGCCGAGCTGATCACCACGCCCTCGGACGCGCCGGCCCTCGGCATCGCCGCGATCGTGCACGCGGACCTGGCCGCCGCGGCGCCCTTCCCGAGCCACAACGGCATCGTCGCCCGGGCCGTCGAGCGGCTGGTCCTGGTCGCGCGCGGGGTCGACGAGAAGTCGCTCATCGTGCCCGAGGCCGCCCACCTGGCGCTGCGCGCCCAGTACGAGTCCAACCTGCGCGGCTGGGCCGCCGGCAGCCCCGCGGGCCGCCACTCCTGGCTGCTCTACTCCGCCGAGGCGTACGCCGCGGCCGCGGAGGCCAGCCCGCTGCGGCGTACCGCCGAGTGAGGGTCGTCAGGTTGAGCGGTGCGGTTCCCGTACCGCTCAACCTGACGACCGCGCCCCGGCCCGCTGCTGCGCGATGAACCGCGTCGCCATCCGGTTGACCACGACCGGCGCGAGCCGCCCGAGCCGCCACGCGATCCGCGCCTGCAGTGGCTCGACCACGATCGCCTCGTCGGCGGCCACCGCGGCGAGCACCCGGCGGGCGAGCACGTCGGGGTCCACGGGCCGCTTCACGCCCTGCCCCTCGAGGTAGAAGTCGCGGCCCCGGTAGGCGCCGATCTCGCCCTTGTCCAGGATCGGGGTGTCGACCGCGGCCGGGCAGACGACCGTGACGCCGACCCCGTGCGCGGCGGCCTCGGTGCGCAGCGCGAGGGAGAGGCCGACGACGGCGTGCTTGGTGGCGACGTACGACGTCATCAGGCCGGCCGCCATCAGCCCGCCCATCGAGGCGGTGTTGACGATGTGCCCGCCGCCCTGGGCGATCATCCGCGGGTAGGCGGCGTGGACGCCGTGCACGACGCCGCGCAGGTTGACGTCGATGATCGCGTTCCACTGCTCGAGGGTGAGGTCCTCGGTGTTGCCCAGGAAGGTGATGCCGGCGTTGTTGAAGAGCAGGTCGATCCGGCCGTGCTCGGCCACGACCGCGTCGACGGCTGCCTGCACGGAGGCGGCCGAGGTGACGTCGACCCGGCGCGCGACGGCGGTCCCGCCGCCCGCGGCGTCCCGGGCCACCCGGGTCGCGGCGTCGAGGTCGAGGTCGGCGCAGACGACGTACGCGCCCTCGGCGACGAGCGCGCGCACCAGTGCGGCGCCGATGCCGGAGCCGCCGCCGGTGACGATCGCGGTCCGGGTCATGCGAAGGCCTTCTCGACCAGGCCGACCAGGTCGGGGTAGCGGCGCAGGTGCCCGCCGCCGTTGATGTCCAGGGTCTCGCCGGTGATCCAGCGCGACCGGTCCGAGAGCAGGAACGCGATCGCCTCGGCGATCTCCTCGGGCTCACCGGAGCGGCCGAGGGCGGTGTTGTCGAGGTAGTCCTCGCGGACCCCTGGGATGTCCATGGCGGGCGCGGTCAGCGGCGTGATCACCAGCCCGGGCGCCACGGCGTTGACCCGCACCCCGCGCGACCCGAGCTCGAGCGCGGTCACCTCGGTGAGTGCGACCAGGCCCGCCTTGGAGGAGCAGTACGCCGCCAGGCCGGTCCCGGGCTGGCGGGCGTTGAGCGAGGAGAGCGAGACCAGCGACCCGCCGTCGGCGACCGTGCGGCCGGCGTGCTTGAGCACCAGGAAGGCGCCGGTGAGGCAGACGTCGACGATCCGCCGCCACTCGGCGGCGTCGTGGTCGACGACGCGTGCCAGGGTGCTGACGCCGGCGCAGTTGACGACGCCGTGGAACGGCCCCTCGCCGGCCACGCGCTGGAACAGCGCCTCGACCGCCGCCTCGTCGGTGCGTCCACGTCGAGGTCCGCACCCGTCCCGGGCAGGTCCGCCACGACCACCTCGTGGCCTTCCGCGCGGAGGACCCGGGCGGTGGCCGCGCCGATCCCGGACGCGCCTCCGATGACGACGACTTGCTGCATGGCACCGCTCCTGACATTCGTCTGAACTTGTTGACACCTGTCAAATGACCGGCCTAACGTGACCGCCATCACCCCCGTTTGTCAAGGATCGGTCGAGGAGCACGGATGAACAGACCCACGGTCGCCGTCATCGGCGCCGGCATCAGCGGCCTGACGATGAGCAAGATGCTGGCCGACTACGGCGTGGAGTTCGCGACCTTCGAGTCCTCGGACCGGGTCGGCGGCAACTGGGCCTTCGGCAACCCCAACGGCCACAGCAGCGCCTACCGCTCGCTGCACATCGACACCTCGAAGCACCAGCTGTCCTTCAAGGACTTCCCGATGCCCGCGGACTACCCGGACTTCCCGCACCACACCCAGGTCAAGGACTACCTCGACGCCTACGCGGACGCCTTCGACATCCGGAAGAACATCGAGTTCGAGAACGGGGTCGTCCACGCCCGCCGCCTTGCTGAGGGCGGCTGGGAGCTGGAGACCCAGCGGACCGGCGTACGCCGCTTCGACGTGCTCCTGGTCGCCAACGGGCACCACTGGGATCCGCGCTTCGCCGACAAGCCCGGTGAGTTCACCGGCCTGACGATGCACTCGCACGCCTACATCGACCCGCGCACGCCGTACGACCTCACCGGCAAGCGGATCCTGATCATCGGGCTGGGCAACAGTGCCGCCGACATCGCCGTCGAGCTGTCCAGCAGGACCCTCGACAACGAGGTGGTGATCTCGACCCGCTCCAGCGCGTGGATCGTGCCGAAGTACTTCGCCGGCAAGCCCGCCGACAAGTACTACAGGACCTCGCCGCACATCCCGTTCGCGTGGCAGCGCAAGTTCGTCCAGGTGATGCAGCCGATGACGGCCGGGCGGCCCGAGGACTACGGGCTGCCCACGCCCAACCACAAGTTCTTCGAGGCCCACCCGACCCAGTCGGTCGAGCTGCCGCTACGGCTCGGGTCGGGCGACCTGCGCGCCAAGGGCGACATCTCGCGGTGGGACGGGCCGACCGTGCACTTCGAGGACGGCACGTCGGAGGACTTCGACGTCGTCATCCACGCCACCGGCTACAACATCACCTTCCCGTTCTTCGACGAGGACGTGATCAGCGCGCCGGAGAACCACATCCGCCTCTACAAGCGGATCTTCAAGCCCGGCATGGACGACGTCGCGTTCATCGGCTTCGCCCAGTCCACGCCGACGCTGTTCCCTTTCGTCGAGTGCCAGACGCGGCTGGTGGCGGCCTGGCTGGTCGGGCGCTACACGCCGCCGAGCGTGGCCGAGATGGAGCGGGTGATCGACGAGGACACCCACAAGTACACCGCGCACATGGTGCAGCGGCCGCGGCACACCCAGCAGCTCGACTACTTCCTCTACGAGCACGACCTGCGGGTCAAGGAGATCCCCGCGGGCCTCGCCCGGGCAGGGGTACGCCGATGAGCGACGAGCGCCTGTGGGCACGGATGGTCGACCGGCGCAGCGTCAACCGTGGGGACCAACGGCGTAGTGCCCTGCTGGCGGCCCTCGACGACCTGCTCCGCGAGCAGACGCTGGAGGAGGTGAACGTCGCGGAGATCTCGCGGCGCGCGGGCGTGACCCGGTCGGCGTTCTACTTCTACTTCGAGAGCAAGGCGACCGCCGTCCTGGCGCTGATGGCCGAGCTGTACGACGACGCCTCGGACGCCACCGACCTGCTGGTCAAGGCCGAGGGCGACCCGCGCGAGCGCATCCGCACCGTCATCGCCACGCTGTTCGCGTCGGTGGACCGTACGCCGCACACCTACCGCGCCCTCCTCGAGGCGCGCGCCGCCAGCCCGGCCGTCCGCGAGCTGTGGGACGCCGGGCGTGCGGAGTTCGCGGGCATGGTCGCGGAGATGATCGAGCGCGAGCGCGCGGTCGGCCACGCCACCGCCGGCGTCGACGCGTCGGCCCTGGCCGCCGTGCTGCTCGACCTCAACGACCACGCCGTCGAGCGGCACGCCCTCGGGGTCGGACCCGAGCGCGAGGCGCACATCGACGCCATCACCCACATCTGGATCCAGAGCATCTACGGGAGCACTTCGTGAGCACCTCGTTCGACTTCCGCTCCGCCGGCGTGCGCTGCGCCGCCACCCACTTCCCCGGGCCGGAGGGCGCGCCCGTGGTCGTCCTCGGTCACGGCCTCGCCGGCACCCAGGACTCCGGCCTGTTCCCGTTCGCCGAGGCGTTCGCGGCCGCCGGGCTGCACGCGGTCACCTTCGACTACCGCGGCTTCGGCGCCTCCGACGTGGCGGCCGGCTCGCCGCGCCAGACGGTGTCGCTGGCCGACCAGGTCGCCGACTGGCACGCCGCGATCGACGCGGCCAAGGCGCTGGCCGGCGTCGACCCCTCGCGGGTCGCGGTGTGGGGCGTCTCGCTGGCCGGCGGCCACGTCGTGTCGGTCGCCGCCTCCCGCCCCGACGTCGCCGCGGTGGTCTCCGTCGTGCCGATGGTCGACGGGCTGGCCGCCGCCCGGCTGGCCACGCGGCACCACAGCGCCGGCCGGCTGGCCGCCTCGACGGGCCGCGGCCTCGCGAGCGCCGTACGCCGCCGGGCCGGCCGGGGCCCCGCGATGATGCCCGTCGTCGCGCGTCCCGGGGAGCCCGGTGCGCTGACCCTCGACGGCGCGCTCGAGGACTACCTCGCCATCGCCGGGCCGACCTGGCGCAACGAGATCGCGGCCGACGTGGTCCTCGAGCTCGGGTCGCGGGCACCGCTCAGGGCGGCGGCCTCGCTGGAGGCGCCGTGGCTGGTGCAGGTCGCCGACTTCGACCGCAGCGCGCCCCAGCACGCCGCGATGAAGGCGGCGTTCGCGGGGCGGGCCGAGGTGCGGCACTACCCCGCCGACCACTTCGACCTGTTCGCCGGCAAGCCCTTCCACGAGCCAGCCGTCGCGCATGCCCTGCACTTCCTGCGCCGGCACCTGGCGGTGGCCGCCCCGGCGACCTCTCCGGCGACCTCTCCGGTTGCAGTGGAGAGCGCCCGTGCCTGACACCGTCCGCGACCTCCTCCTGCAGCACGCCGGGAGCGAGGACACCGGGATGAAGCACGGCGACCTGACCTGGTCGTGGCGCGAGGTCATCGCCGGAGCGGCGGCCCGGGCCCACGCCCTGCGCGAGCTGGCCGGGGACGTCGGGCGGCCGCACGTCGGCGTACTCCTCCCGAACAGCCCGGAGATGGCGCTCGCCCTGGCCGCCGGCGCCATCGGCGGGCACGTCACCGCCGGCATCAACACGACCCGTCGCGGAGAGGCGCTCGCGTCCGACGTACGCCGTGCCGACTGTGCCGTCCTGCTGACCGACAGCGCGCACCTGCCGCTGCTGGCCGGGCTCGATCTCGGCGGGGCGACCGTGATCGACACCGACGCCACGGACTGGCGGGAGCGGGTGGGCGCAGCCGCGACCACGACCGACGGGTTTCCCGACGTCGGGGCGATGGACACCTTCATGCTCATCTTCACCTCCGGCACGAGCGGCGAGCCCAAGGCCGTGCAGGTCGCGCACTTCATGGTGACGATGGCGGGCTCGGTCCTGGCCGAGAAGTACGGCCTGGGCGGCGCGGACGTCGTCTACTGCTCGATGCCGCTGTTCCACAGCAACGCGGTGATGGCCGGATTCGCGGTCGCCGCGGCGTCGGGCGCCGCGCTGGCGGTGGCGGAGTTCTCCGCGACCGGGTTCCTCAGCGACGTGCGGCGGTACGGCGCGACGTACCTCAACTACGTCGGGAAGCCGCTCGCCTACGTCCTCGCGACGCCCGAGCGGCCCGACGACGCCGACAACCCGCTGCGCTTCGCCTTCGGGAACGAGGCCTCCGAGCGCGACATCGGCGAGTTCGCGCGGCGGTTCGGGTGCTCGGTCTGGGACGGCTTCGGCTCCACCGAGAACGCCATCATCATCACCCGCGACGAGGCCACGCCGCCGGGCTCGATCGGGGTGCCGTTCGACGGGGTCGCGGTCTACGACCGGGTGACGCGGACCGAGTGCCCGCGTGCGACGTACGACGCGGACGGGCGGATCACCAACCTCGACGAGGCCGTCGGCGAGCTGGTCAACACCCAGGGCGCCGGGTTCTTCGGCGGCTACTACAACGACGAGCGGGCGACCGCCGAGCGCCTCGACGGGGGCATGTACTGGTCCGGTGACCTCGCCTACCGCGACGCCGACGGCTTCGTCTTCCTCGCCGGCCGCACCGACGACTGGCTGCGGGTCGACGGCGAGAACCTCGCCGCGGCGCCCGTCGAGCAGCTGCTGCTGCGCCACCCCGCGATCTCCCAGGCGGCCGTGTACGCCGTCGCGGACGACGTCGGCGACCAGCTGATGTGCGCGCTGGTGCTCCGCTCCGGTGCGTCCCTGACGCCGGAGGACTTCGCGGCCTTCCTGGCCGCCCAGCCCGACCTGTCGCCCAAGGCCTGGCCCCGGCACGTGCGGATCGCCGCCGCCCTGCCCAGCACGGCGACCAACAAGGTCCTCAAGCGCGAGCTGCGCGCCCAGGGCCTGGCCACCGGCGACCCGGTGTGGACGCGGGACGGGCGGGAGCGTCGCTACGACGTCGAGTCGATCTCGAGCTGACGAAAACGCAAGTGGCACCCGGGCGGTCATGCCTCCCGGGTGCCACTGCTGACACGTGATCCGCTGGCTACCAGGCGTGCATCGGTCAACTACTGCCTCGGGAGTGTCCCGTCCGGTCAGCGCCCAATTAGGAAGGGTAGATCGCCGCGTGGGTACCTGGGTCACGTGTTGCTCTATCGAGTTCTGCTGACCTTTCTACGCCGGGCTGGGCCGCGGTTCAAGGCTTGTCTTTTGGGTCGGCGGAGGGCACCGTGGACAGAACTGTGTCGCATCCGGCGCAGAGCCGGCCGGTGCTTCAGGCGGTGCTTCAGGCGGTCTCGCGGGAGCGGCGTACGCCGATCCAGACCGCCGCTCCGACCGCGACCACGCCACCCACGGCGAGCGCCGCGAGAGTGGGCTTCGGTGGCGGCAGCGGGAGCCGTGACTGCAGCGCTACCGGCTTGACGAAGACCAGCACCGGCCAGCCGCGCTCGGCCGCGACCTTGCGCAGCTCCTTGTCCGGGTTGACCGCGTGCGGGAAGCCGACGGCCTCGAGCATCGGCACATCGGTGATCGAGTCGCTGTAGCCGTAGCTGCGCGCGAGGTCATAGCCGCGCAGGGCGGCGAGCTCGCGGATCGCGTTCGCCTTCTCCTCGGCGTAGGCGTAGTAGTCGATCTCGCCGGTGTAGCGCCCGTCCTCGGCCGCCAGTCGGGTCGCGACGACGCGGTCCGCGCCGAGCATCGCGCCGATGGGCTCGACGACCTCGCTGCCGGAGGTGGAGACGATGACGACCTCGCGGCCGGCGGCGTGGTGCTCCTCGATAAGGCGCACGGCCTCGTCGTACACGATCGGGTCGACGACGTTGTGCAGCGTGTCGGCGACGATCTCGCGCACGGTGGCGACGTCCCACCCGGCGACGAGGGTGGACATGAACTGACGCATCTTCTCGACCTGGTCGTGGTCGGCGCCGCCCACCATGAACAGGAACTGCGCGTACGCCGAGCGCAGCACCGAGCGCCGCGAGATCAGCCCCCCGGCCTGGAACGGCTTGCTGAACGCCAACACGCTCGACTTGGCGATGATCGTCTTGTCGAGGTCGAAGAACGCCGCTGCTCGGCCCGCCATGCGGCCATGGTGTCACTCACGTAACAAAACAGCGCAGTTCCGGGCAGATCGGCTGTGGAGAACCGTCTCTGTCCACAGGCCGCGGCGGCCGTGGAGTGGCGATGTCGGTGGCTGGCGAGGAGATGGCCATGACCACGACACCCCTTCCACCCGCACCCCTCCTGGTGACCACCGATGACGACCTGCTCAACGAGCTCATGCAGCTCAGCGCCGCCGCCGACGTCGCGCCCGACGTCGCCCGCGACCCCTTCGAAGCCGTACGCCGCTGGACGCGCGCCCCCGTCGTGCTGGTCGGCGCCGACCTCGCCGAGGCCCTCGCCGAGGTCGCCCCCGAGACGCGCGACCACACCTATGTGGTGACCCGCGGGCCGGCGCCGGACCGGGCCTACCCGCTGGCACTCGCGCTCGGCGCTCGGCAGGTCGTCGACGTGACCGTCTCCGCCGGCTGGGTCGTCGAGCTGCTCGCCGACATCACCGAGGACCGGCCCGAGCGCGGCCGCGTCATCGGCGTCATCGGTGGCACCGGTGGCGCCGGCGCGACCACGTTCGCCTGCGCGCTGGGGCAGTGGGCCCAGCGCGCGGGGGAGACCGCGGTGATCGACTGCGATCCGCAGGGCCCGGGCCTGGACCGGGTCCTCGGCATGGAGAGCACCGAGGGCTTCCGCTGGGACGCGCTGTGCACGACGACCGGCCGGCTGTCGGCGCGGGCCCTGCGCGAGGCGCTGCCCCGGCGCGGCCGACTCGGCGTGCTGTCCTGGTACGTCGACGCCACGCCGCAGACCCTCCAGGCGTTCGCGGTGCGGGAGGCCCTCTCGGCCGCGCGGCGCGGTCACCGCACGGTGGTGCTCGACCTGCCCCGCACCCCCGACCGGCTCATCGACGAGGTCGCCTCGCGCTGCGACCAGCTGCTGGTGATGACGGTGGCCGGGGTCGCGGGCGTGGCCGGCGCTGCCCGGATGCGGGCGCGGTTCGGCGAGCACCCGCACGTCGGTCTCGTGCTGCGCGGCGAGTCGCTCAGCGCCGCGGAGGTCGCGCGGGCGGTCCGGCTGCCGGTCGTCACACAGATGCGCGACCAGCGTGCGGTGAACGAGAGCATCGACCTCGGCCTCGGGCCGTTGCGGTCGGGTCGCGGTCCGCTGGCGCGGGCCTGTGCGGAGGTCCTGGCGACCGTCGAGGCCCGGTCGTGATGGACCGCGCGCTCACCCCGCTCCTGGAGGCGGCGCGCTCGCACCTCGCCCACACGCCCGGCGCGCTCACCCCGCACCGGGTCGCGGAGGCCCTGCGTGCCACCGGCCGGCCGGTCGGCGACGCGACGGTCCTGTCCGTCTACGAGGCGCTGCGGCGGGACATGGTCGGAGCCGGCCCACTCGAGCCGCTGCTCAGGACGCCCGGCGTGACCGACGTGCTCGTCAACGGGGCCGGCCCGGTGCGCATCGACCGCGGCGACGGACCGGAGCTCACCGAGATCCGGATCGGCTCCGAGGAGGAGTGCCGGCGGCTCGCGCAACGGCTGGTCGCGAGCGGGGGGAGGAGGCTGGACGACGCGGCGCCGTACGCCGACGTCCGGCTGCCCGACGGCACCCGCTGCCACGCGGTGCTGGCGCCGCTCGCGCACCCGGGCACCGCCATCTCGCTGCGGGTGCCGCGGGCCGGCGGCTTCACCCTCGGCGAGCTGCGCGCCGCGGGCACCCTGACCGAGGAGACCGCCGAGCTGGTGCGTCTGGTCGTGCGGGCGCGGCTGGCGTTCCTGGTCTCCGGCGGCACGGGCAGCGGCAAGACCACGCTGCTGTCCGCACTGCTGGGCGAGGTCCCGGCGGGCGAGCGGATCGTGGTCGCCGAGGACGCCGCGGAGCTGCGGCCGGACCATCCCCAGGTGGTCGGCCTCGAGGCGCGACCTCCCAACATCGAGGGCGGCGGCGCGGTGGTGCTGCGCGACCTGGTCCGGCAGGCGCTGCGGATGCGACCGGACCGGCTGGTGGTGGGCGAGGTCCGCGACGCCGCCGTCGTCGACCTCCTCGCCGCCATGAACACCGGCCACGAGGGCGGGTGCTTGCTCAAACCATACACGAGACTCGGACGACACGCCGTCCTTACGTGGGTCGATCCTCAGGGCATCGCGCGGGCGTCGGTGCAGGTCAGCGCGGCATTCGATCCGAGAGTCGCGTAAGGCGTCTTACGCATAGTCTACCGACGGAGTAGACAATGATCTACGGTTCCCGGCGTGAACACTCTTCAGACTCTTGCCGCCGAACTCCTGCACACGATCGACCCCGACGAGGACATCTTCGACTCGACCTCGTTCGCCGACGAGGTAGACGATCTCGTCGAGGACATGCTCGACCTCGGGGCCGAGGACGCCGAGGCGCTCGTCGGGCTCGACTGCGGCGAGGAGACCTTCGCGACCGTCACGCTCGCGGCGGCCGAGGCTCGACTCGTGCTCGCGACGATGCGCGCTCGCGCGGCGTAGGGGGCAAAAACGCCGAAGAGCCCCGGCCTCCTCCGCTTCGGTGCGGGGAGAGCCGGGGCTCTTGCTACTTCAGAGGCTCTTGCCGAGCGCGGTCGCGATCGCCTCGGCGACCTTGTGCGAGACACGGACGCCGGAGCCGACGCCGACGTGCGCGCGGGTCGCGGCCTCGGCGATCACGGCGTCGTGCGAGACGCCGAGGAGCGAGGCGAGTTCGTGGATCGAGTACATGCGGGAACCTCCTCTCGGGGTCTCGGGAGCGGGAGGGAAGTCACTTGCGGACGAGGAAGGGAAGCGAGTCGCGGATCGTCTGCTCGGGCAGGCTCCGGACGCGCCGGACCGGGAGATCGTCGAACTCTCCGACGGAGGCGAAGGCGTTGTGAATCGCTTCGAGTTCCTCGACCTCGCGGAGGTAGGGGCGAACGGGCTCGTCGCCGATCGGGCCTCCTGCGCGGACGTAGGCGATCGCTCGTGCGACCTCCTGCGCGCGGGCGTGGAGATCGCGCACGCGTACCCGTGTGGCTCGCTCGCGGGCTTGACGGTCCCGGGTGTGTCCTCGTTGGGTCACGCGGTGCCTTCCTTCCGGCGTCGGTTGCGGGCGCGCGCTCGTTGGCGCTCGGCCTCGATGTTGGCGGCGTATCGCTCTCGCATCCGAGCCCGGTAGCGCGCTGGGTTCGACCAGTAGCGAAGCCGTGCCGCTTCGGCATGGCAGGTGCGGCAACGAGCGGCGAAGCCGTCCGACGCTCGCCGGTCGGCGAGCCCGTTGTCGGCCGTGATCGGAGTCCGGCAGAGGGTGCAGCACCGGCCGGTCACGACGGACTCACTAGCCACTCGGCGGGCTCGGCCTCACGCTCGGCGGCCTTCGCCTCGGCCTCCGCTGCGGCCTCTGCGACGCGCTCGGCGTAGAGCGCGGCGGCCTCCTCGGCGAGCGATGCCGGGAGAGCGGCTAGGCGGGCGTGTACGTCCGCGAGGGCGAGGTATCGCGAGACGACGGGCTGTCCGCGCCGGACGACGGCCGGATCGCTCGCGGCGGCGAGAGCGGCCGTCGCGCGGAGGTAGTGCTCGGCGGCGGTCAAGGCCGGGTCGGGCTTCGTCACTTGCTCCACTCCATCGCGTCGGCGGCCTCGATGTTGGCGCGGTGCTGCGCGGCGCGCTCGTGCTCGCCGATGGACTCGGCGAACTCGGCCTCGGCCTCGTTGTAGGCGACCCACTCCTCGCGGGTCGCGGTGCTGAACGGGAACATGCGTCTCCTCACTGAATGACGGTGATTGATGGGGCGGACTCGCCAGGGCGCTTGTAGCGAGTCAGGGCGAAGCGGGCGAAGGTCGCGGCGACGAGGGGCGTAATGTCCGCGTCTCCTCGGCGGTCCCATGCCCAGCCCTCGCCGACCTTTCGACGCGTCGCGCCGGACACGGCCGCGTCGAGGCGGGGCTCGCCGGGATGCGTGATCGTCCCGGCCGTGACGGCGTCGTAGAGATCGGCCGAGGCTCGGACGACGTCGGTCGTCGAGAGTTCGGTGATCCGGCCGACGTGCGCGCGGCGCATGTCGCGGAGGAGCGAGGACGCCGGGCCGACGGAGTCGAGGACGATCGCGTGGGGCCGGTGCTTCGCCTTCAGTTCGGCGAGACGCTCCGCTACCCACGCCGTGCCGTCGCCGGATGCCGCGAGTTGGAGCGAGATCCGGCCGTCGTCGAGGTAGGCGGCGACGGCGATCGCTGCGCGGGATCGGTCGGGCGAGACGTCCACGGCGAAGACGGGGCGAGAGACCGGGTCCTCGTCGTCTTCGAGGGCCTGCCAGACCTCGGCCGGGATGACGGAGGCGAGGGCGTCGCCGTACCAGATCCCGAGGCGCTCCGCGCCGAAGATCCGGTCCTCCATCGCGGCGCGCTCGGCGCGGACGGTCTCGACGCGGAGCCGGTGACCGAGCGCCGGGCAAGCCTTCGCCCACACGGCTTCGTCGTTGAAGTCGTCGGTCGGCTCGGCTCCGTACTCGACCCACGCGAGATCGTCGTCGAGGCCTGCGATCGCCGAGTCGCGGAAGCGTGTAAACACGGTGCCGTCGGCGGCCGGAGTGACCGGCGAGCCGAAGAGCGCGACTCGCGGCGAGGGCGACGCCGAGACGACAGGGAGGAGCGCGGCGAAGGTCTCGTCGGAGAGTTCCTGCGCCTCGTCGAGGATCAGCAGATCGGCGGAGAGGCCTCGGCCCGATGACTTCGAGCGGGAGACGAGCCGGACGCTTCCGCCGTTGTGCAGGTAGACGGCTTCGCGGCCGTTCGTGCGGACGATCCGGCGCACGAGACCGGAGAGTTCCGGGCTCTCGAAGTAGGCGAGGAGACGCTCGAAGCCGTTCGCGGCGGTCTGCACGAGGTGGGCGGTCCAGACGACGCGCTCGCCACGGACGAGGAGGGCGTCGAGGACGAGGGCCTCGATCAGCCAGCCCTTGCCCTGTTGACGGCAGACACTCACGCCGGAGCGGGAGGCGGCCCAAGAGCCGTCAGGGCGGGTCGGCATCATCGCGACGAGCGCGTCGGCCTGCCACGGGTCAGGAGGCGCGCCGAGTGCGGCCATGATGCGCGCCAGGGCGACGGCGCGGCCGGTGTTGCCGGGTGGTTGGCGCCTAAGCCTCGGCGGCGGCGGCGAGGGCGTCAGCAAGAGGACTCCTCTCGGGTGGGGCGGGCAGGTCGGCGAGGTCGCGGAGGACCTGCGCGTAGAGGCGGCCGAGGGGTCCGAGGTCTCTCGGGCTCGCGGCTTCGATGCCGTCGGCGAGGCGGTCGCGGAGGGCTTCGAGCGCGGCGCGCCTGTCAGAGCCCTTCAGGGGGTCAGTCATGGGTGCTCGGTCCTTTCTCGGGCCGAATGGCGGAAAAGGTCTCGGGGAGGGGGCTCAATGCCGGGGGAGTGACCCGGGGCGGTGTCGAGGGGGTCCCTCCCCAGGGGTCGCGGGTGCTCACCAGTCGCGGGAGGACCGGATCGGCTCGCTATCGACTGCGCTTCGTCGCTCGACGCGGCGCGCGTGTCCGGGCCTGCCTCGGCTCGCGTTGCATGACCGGTGCGCGACTCGAAGGTTCGAGAGGACGAACTCGAGATCGGGTCGATCGAGCGGGCTCACGACGTGGTCTACCTGTGCGGCTCCGTGCGACTTCCACGGCGCATCGAAGTAGACCGGCCGCGAGCACAGCGCG
Source organism: Nocardioides ultimimeridianus (assembly GCF_054777895.1). Lineage (NCBI taxonomy): Bacteria > Bacillati > Actinomycetota > Actinomycetes > Propionibacteriales > Nocardioidaceae > Nocardioides > Nocardioides ultimimeridianus. The sequence continues at coordinate 28,651 of NZ_BAAHAB010000008.1, forward strand.
CACGCCGTCCACTCCGGGTGCCCGGCCTCGCGTGCGGCCACCCGTGCACGCCGGATGACGCGGGCACGGGTGGCCTTCCACTTACCGGAGGCAGTGCGGCTCACGGCCGCCAGCGGTCGGGCGGTCCGCCGACGTACGACGCCGAGCCGAAGTCACGGCGCATCCGGCGAAGGACCTCGACGTTACGGGCGTCCTCGGCGTCACGCCGGGCAACGGCCGCGCGGATCTCCTCGTCGGTCGAGTCGAACGTGACGCCGTCGAGGATGCGGCCGTGCTCGTCGCGCACGGGTCCGTCCTCGACCCCGGTCACAGGACGAGTCCTGCGCGCTTGCCCTCGTCCGCGCCGAGGGTGATCGGTGCGGGCTCTTCCCGGAGCACGTGCGAGATGCGGCGGTGGAACTCCTCGGCCGACGTCGCGAGCGACAGTCGGACGCCGGGCGTACCGGCGAGGATCGCGGCCGGGACACCCTGAGGGGCGAACGGCTCCGGCGAGGCGGCCTTCGTCGTGGACACGGTCCACACGGACAGATCCGGGACGCCGGGCCGGACACCACGAAGCGCGCGCCGAACGGCGAGGGGATCGGCCTCGGTCGGGTCTGCGTACAGGAGCCCGGCCGCTCCTTCGACGCCGTAGTCCTCGGCAAACAGACCGACCGCAACGAGCGAGACGAGGAGCCGGTCGAACGGAGCCGAGGCACGACGGAGGATCGCGACGTCTGCCAGGGCGTCGAGGTCGTCCGGCCGAGGCGAGGCGGCGGCCGACGCCGGGACGCGCTCGACGGCGACGCTCACGCGCTCGAAGGCCTCAGCGAGACGAGGGCTCGCGAGAATCGCGTCGGCGATCTCGTCGGCGTTCTCGACGAACACGCGCACGGCGTTGTCGGCGGCGGCCTCTGAGAGCCCGGAGGCGATCTCCATGCGAGCGGCCTCGACGGCGCGAGCCTTCGCGGCCGTTTCGAGAGCCTTCGCCCGGTCGGGCGCGAGGAGCACGGAGCGAGCGGCGACGGCCGTCGGGCTCATGCGAGTCTCGGCCGTCAGGATGCGAGCGGCGCGGATCAGGTCGCGGGCCTCGTCGAGCGCGGGCGGAACGGTGCCGCCGTAGTCCCTCAGGAGGTGAAGAGCGGAAGTGACCTGCCGGAGGCGGAGAGTCGTGTCGGTGGCGGTCATGGTCAGTTCTCCTCGGTGGCGGGGTTGAGCATCGCGAGCAACGCGGCATCGGTGCCGGGCTCGGAAGACGCGGCAGGAGCCGGGTCAGGCGTGGGCGTCTCGGCCGTCGCCTTCGTGGCGACGACGCGGGCGTCGGTCTCGGTCCAGTCGATCGGCTCCGGCGCGGTCTCTGCGGCGCTCTGAGAGGCGCTCACGGGCTCGGCGGCCGTCGGCCGGGACTCGGGCTCAGGAGCGCCGAGAAGAGCGCCGAGAGCGGCGTAGGCGGAGTCCTGCGAGGCGGCGCGTGCGGCGCGCTCGTCGCGTTGGGCCTTCACGCGGTCGGCGGCCTTCTGCGCCTCAGCGATCAGGCCTTCGATCAGGGTCAGGGGTGTGGTCATGCTTCGGTTCCTTCGGGTCGGTCGAGGTCAGTGACGGTCGCGGCGAGAGCACGCACGCGCGCGAGTAGGCGCGCGTCGCGGCGGCGCTCGTAGGCGCGCTTCTTGCAGGTGTCGCGGTCGTAGATGCGAGGTCGGCCGGTCTCGGGTTGCGTGACTTCGCGACCGCACACAGGGCAGAGATCCATAGGTGCGCTCCTTTCGGCTTCGGTAGGGCGGGACGGAAGAGGGCAAGCGAAGAGCCCCGCACCGGAGCACGCGAACGCGCTCGAACAGTGCGGGGCTCTTCCGTCTCCACCCTCGGGAAAGGCGAGCGGCGGTACCCGGCCGCTCCACTAGTAAGGGGCGGATCTAGTGCCGCATGAGGTCATCCACAGCGCGCAACGTCCGCTGAAGGCGACGGTCCTCGGCGACGGCGCGGAGGTTCAGCAGAGACGCCGAGGTGAACGTCCCTCTGTAACCGAGGTGCGCCAGGACCGGGCAGTCGAGACACCGGACGACCGCATCGACGGCCGGGCCGGTGAGGTTCGCGTCCCTCTCGCCTGAGTCGGCGAGGATCTCGTCGCGGCGCTCACGTGCAGCGCGATGCGCGGCAGCGTGTGCCCTCTGTGGCTCCCACGGGGCGGGCGTGCGCGTCGGCCGCGCGTCGCGGGGCAGGCCTGCGCTGCGCGCCTCGGAGAGTGCCTCCCGCTCGATCCGACGGCCGTCGGCGTCGTACGGGTCGAGGATCGGAGCGAGGGCGTCGTGATAGCCCGCGCTCGCGAGCCGTACGGCGTCGAGGTCGTCCGGCGCGACGTCGGTCTCCGGCAGGTCGCGAGCGCCGGGGAGATCCGTCCGGCGACCGAGGAGCGCGGCGAGGCGATCCCACCTTCGAGCCTCGTCCCGCGAGCGGTTGCGCTTCGCCGTGCACGTCCCGGTGTGCGCGAGGCGTCGGCGGCCTCGGCCGGTTTGCTCGGGCAGAGCGAGCCCACACACCCGGCAGAGTCGGGCCGTCACGCGCTCGCCTCCTCGATCAGGGCGTCGGCGCACATCGCACGGGCCTCCTCGACGAGTCCGTCCGGGTCGCCGTCTCGGAGCGCGCGAGCGACCTCGACGATCGCCGGACGCGCGTCGGGGTTGCGCCTCAGGTGCTCGGTCGCGACCGTCGCGAACATGCGGCGCGAGTGGTCGCCGGGCTCCGCCAGGGCGAAGAGCACGCTTCGCGGCAGGGCGAGGAGGCGCGGGTCGTAGGACTCCGGCCTCGTCGCCGGAGCGAGAGCGAGAGCCTCGGCCACGGCGGCGTCGGCGAACGCTTCGGCCTCCTCGGCGGTGCGGGGGCCGTGACCGAGGACCTCGGTCGCGCGGAGAAGGACGTTCACGGTTGCCTCCTTCAGGCGGCGGACGACGTGGCGGATCACGAAGAAGTAGCCCCGGCCGTTGCGGCGACGAGCGCCGAGGACGTCGTCGGCGACGTCGTAGAACAGGCGCTTACCGGGGAGCGCCCACGTCGGGCCGTCCTCGTCGGACACAGCCCACGAGCCGACACCCTCGCGCGCCTCGGTCATCTTGCGGCCGATGTTGGCGCGTGCGGCGTCGTAGAGGGCCGTCGTAGCGACGCGCTCGCCGTCGGGCAGTTTGTCCCGGACCGCTTCGAGGAAGGCGCGCGCCGAGGCGCGCTCGTTCTCGACCTGACGGGCGCGGTACTCGCGGACGTAGTCGCCCGGCGTCTTCGTCGAGGTCGCCTCTGGCTTGACGCGCTGGATCTCGTTCTCGCCGTCGTAGTCCGGGAGACGGCCGTAGACGTGCTCCCAGAACGTCGGCCCGCCGACGGAGGCGCGGAGAGCGCCGTCGGGGTGAGCGGCGAGGGCGGCGGCGATCATGTCGCGGATCGAGTCACGGGTGAACTGCCTCCCCGACGCCGACACGAGGAGCCGGGGGCCGTAGCCGTTGTCGAAGAGGAAGAGGCCTACGGCGACCAGCGCCGGGGCGAGGAGTGAGGCGACGTCGTACGGGCGGTAACGGGCTCCGGAGCGGGACTCGATGGGCTCTTCGGCGCGCTTGTGCCACTCGGGATAGCGAGTGTCTACGTGGTCGCGGATCGCGGCCTCGACGGGGTTCAGGTCAGACATGGCGGTTGGGGTCCTTCGGCGGTTGGCGGTGTTGGCGGTAGGCGGTTGCGTGCGTGAGGTCCGGGAGACCTCGACCCGGTCCGGCGCGACCGCCAAGACACGCCGGACCGGGGAGATTGAGAGGGCGCGACGTGCAGGGTTGGAAAGGGCCTGACGTCGTGCCTTGGCTCAGGGGAGCAAATGGCCGGGACCGGCCGACGTGCTCACGAAGGAGTAATCCGCCCGCATCGTGGCTTCTGCTCGGGGGAGTAGTGGGCCAGCGGGCCGAGCGTTGCTCAACGCCGAGGAGGGCGGGCTGCGAGCCGGAGCGGGCGAGGTAGTGCAAGAACGCGTAAGGGTGACAGTTCTTCTCCCTATTCTATTACTTGTATGAGAGAGACGACCTATAAGCCGGAACAGGAAGGGATAGAAAGAGTCACCCTTACGCGTTGTTGCACTCCTCGATGTCGTCCTCCGGCGCTTCGAGCGGCCTTCGGCCCGGCGTGAGCGCGTGTAAACGGGCAGCGGTGCCCCTTACATCGCCGGGAAACGCCGAGAGCCCCGCTCCGGCGTCGTACCGGGCAGGGCTCTCGCGTGCAGCGACGGGGCTGTGTCAGTCCTCGTCGGCGTCCTCGTGGAAGTACTCGAACGGGCAGCGGCCAGCGGGGACCGGCGTCATCGACGTCGAGATCGAGTCGTCCCATGACAGGCCACACTCCCCGCACGTCGCATCGTTCGGCCCGGTGCCGTCGGTGGGCCGGACCGGGTAGTCGGCGGGAATGGTGATCGTGCTCATGGGTCCAGTCTCCTCTAGGTGTGCGGGTGTGGTGGTCAGTACGGCCATGATCAGATCGTCTCGCGGACGTCCGACACGCTCGGCCCGCTCGACGTGCCGTCCTCGACGCGGGCGATCGCTTCTAGTTCGGCGAGGGCAGGGTCCTCGCGGAACCATGCCGGGCCGTCGAAGGTGACTTCGGACCGATCGCGGGTGAAGCGGCGCTCCGCGCTCCTCGGGAGCGGGGTCACAGCGACCCGCGTGCCGAAGTCGCGGAGGAGTGTGTTCCGGCCGATCGTGTCGCGGCTTCTCCACTCCTCGGCGACCGTCGTGCCGTCCGAGATCCACTCGCGCCGGGTCGGGACCTCGGCCTCGCGCTGAAGGTTCTCTAGGCGGGCTTCGAGCGCCGTGATCTGCCCCGTGACGGTCTGCGCCGAGCGACCACCAGGGGGAAGGGCAGCGAGGTTCCCGGCGAGGTTGTCGAGAGCCTCCTCGGTCTCGCGGATCTCGCGGCCGACGTCGCGACCCTCGGTGATCGCCGGGGACATGAGGACGGTTCGTCCGAAGGCACGGAGGAAGGCGTCCTCGACCTGTGCCTCTAGTCCGGCCGACTGCACGATGTTGGACTCGTGCGAGCCGTGCTTCCCGATCCCGTTCGGACAGACGTACGTCGAATAGTCCACGCCGTTGACGGCGCGGGTCTGTCGGTACATCGGCCCGTCACAGAGCGCGCACGAGGCGACGTGCAGGAGCATGGCGCGGCCCGCACGGGACGAGCCCCGGCCGACGGAGCGCGACTCGATCACGTCGCGCACGGCGGCCCACGTCGCCGAGTCGAGGAGTTCCGGGCCGACCCGGTGCGGCGTTCCGTCGGCGTCGAGCACCGGCACGAGGTGGAGTGCGGTCCGGGGCTTGTTCGGGTCTGCCTTGACGAGGTAGCCACGCGCTACGGGTGAGATCAGGACGTCGCGAAGGGTCGTCGGGCTCCACTTCGTGCCGCGCACCGGACGGCCGTCACGCTTCCGTGCGTGGTCGGCCGGGGGCAGGATGCCGCGCTCGTCGAGTTCGCGAGCGAGCCCGGCGAGCGTTGCGCCGTGATGGATCAGGCGGTCGGCGCACTCGCGCGCGACGGCGGCCGACTCGGGGTCGAGGTCGAGGTACGCGCCTCGGCCACGACGGACGATCTTGTAGCCGTACGGGGCAGCCCCGCCGAGCCACGAGCCGACCTCGCGAAGGTGCTCCTTGTTCCCGGCGATCCGGGCTTTGATCATGTCGCGCTCGTACTCCGCGAACGCCGAGAGCACCTGCACGACGAGTTTCGACGTCTCCGGCGAGAGCGTGCCGTCCTCGGTGACGAGCGACGTCCTCGCTTCCTCGGCCGCGTGCATGAGGCGCGAGAACTCCAGAACGGAGCGCGCGTAGCGGTCCAACTTCCACGCGAGGACGTAGTCCGCGCTTGGCAGGGCGGCGAGGACGCGCGCCATTCCGGGCCGGTCCTCTAGGCGCTTCGCGCCGGAGACGTCTACGTCCTCGTCCGACACGAAGAGCACGCGCCAGCCCCGGGCCTTCGCGTAAGCCATGCAGCGGCGGCGCTGCGCTGCGATCGACGTCGAGGAGTCGGAATCGCGGCTCAGGCGTAGGTAGATGATTACGGTTGGAACGCGCTTGCTCATTGGGTGACCTCCACTGCACTGAACACTAGTCGTTGCATCCGGGCGGCTGCGGCACGCTGCACGCCAACTCGGCCGCCGACGTCCCGGCGCGCGTCGAGGCGCTGGCCCTGACCGCTGGCCTGGGCCGGGAGGCCGCGCACAGTCAACTCGCGTCCGCCCTCGACGTGGTGCTGCACATGGTGCGCGACCGTGGCGGGCGGCGGCTCGGCGAGATCGCCGTCCTCGAACGCACCGAGGCGGGGCTGGTCCGCACCGTCACCGCCTGCCGCGTCGGTCCGGACGGTCGCTTCACGGTGGGTGCGGCGGCGGACGCCCTCGCCGGGCTGATCGAGGAGCGGCGGCGATGACCGGCTGGGCGCTCGCCGCGGCCGCGGCGGCGATGTGGTTGCTGGTGCCGGCGCGGGCGACCGCCCCGGGCGCCGGCGGCCCGCGGCGGCCCACCTCGGCGTGGATCGTCGTGCTCGGGATCGGCGCGCTGGTGGCCTGGGCGGACCGGTC
>NZ_BAAHAB010000009.1:0-429264 GCF_054777895.1 Nocardioides ultimimeridianus
CGCTGCCGACCCGCGGCGTCCCCGAGCTCGGTCGCGGCCACCGACCGCGCGGACAGGACCCCGAGCGCACCGCGGCGCGCGAGCGGGTCGATCAGCGCGTGCAGCTCGGCGATCCGGCGTACCTCCGCGACCCGGAGGGCGCCGGGCTCCGGCCCTGCGGCCTCCTGCAGCAGGCTGCGGAGCCGCGCGGCGAACTCGGCCAGCGCCTCCGCGGCGGCGCCCACGGTGAGCTCCGGTCGCACGCCCTCCAGGACCGCGGCGCTCACGGCCGCGAGGGGTGAGCGGGCGAGCATCCGGTCCTGCCCGGCCCGCGCGAGGGCGTCACCGAGCCGGTCGACCGCGCCGCGGGCCGAGCGCCAGGCCTCGGGGGCCGGCACGAGCTGCTGCTGGTCGGCCGTCAGGTCCTCGCCCCAGCGCGCGTCGCGGAGCGCCACCAGGCGGTCGAGGTGGTCGATGACGCGGTCACCACGTGGCGCCGGACCGGCCAGCGTGGCGTCGTACCCCTCGACGTCGGAGCGGATCCGGACCAGCTCGGCGATCAGCCGGTCGCGCTCCGCCTCGCGCTCGGCGAGGTCGTCCTCGGCGGCGCTCCACGCCTCGTAGGTGTCGCGCAGGCCGTGCACGAAGGCCTTCTTGTCGGCCTGGCTGTCGTGGACCAGCGTGCAGATCTCGTCGAGCCCGCGCGACCGCAGCCGAGCGTGCACGACGTCGAGGGCCGCCCGCTTCTGGCAGATGAAGAGCACCCGCTTGCCCTGGGCCAGGTAGTCGGCGACGAGGTTGGTGATCGTCTGCGACTTGCCGGTCCCGGGCGGACCCTGGATGACGAAGTTGTCGGCGGCGCGGGCCTGGGCGATGGCGGCGAGCTGGGAGTCGTCCGCCGTCACGACGAGATGGCGGTCGGGCAGCGGCAGCGGCGCCGCGGCGACGGGGGCCTGCCGCGGCTCGGCGGAGAACAGCTCGTCGAAGACCGGCTGCGCCCCGGCCTCCGCGGACAGGAGGGCGTCGTAGTCGCGGACCAGGCTCAGCGTGCGGTAGTTGAAGTTGGCGAGCGTGACCGCGCAGAGGTCGACCTCCCAGCGGTAGGGGTTCGTCTCGCCGTCGGACAGCGTGTAGAGCTCGCGCTCCACCTCGCCGACCGCCCTCGTGCGCGGCGCCGGCTCGTCGCCGAGCTCGACGGCCAGCGGCAGGGGCGAGCGCACCAGGCGGTCCTCGAAGATCTGCACGCCGAGCGGCTGCCACGAGGGCCGGGTGTAGGAGTAGGCGTAGTGGCGCCGGCCGATGCTCGGCCGGCCGCCGCTGCGCCGGCGACGGAAGGCCTGCAGCGCGGTCTGCGCGCGCGAGCGGATCAGCTCGATGCGGGGCTGGTCGACCAGGTCCACGGTGACGCCCTGCTCGGTGGTCCGGGCCTGGCGCTCGATCTCGCGGCGCAGCCCGTCGACGGCGTCCGGGTCGCCGAGATCGACCGTCGCGGGGAGCTCGAACCCGTAGCGGTCGCGCAGCTGGTGGCGCAGGACCGGGTTCACCTCGGCGACCTCGGGATCCACCAGCCGCAGCTTGAACGAGCGACGTACGCCGCGCACCTTCGACAGCTCGGCCGCCGCGAGCACCAGCGGCGACAGGATCGGGGTGTCCGGGTCCTCGTGGACGTCATGCCAGCGCAGGAACGCCACGACCAGGCGCAGCTGGTCCTGGCCGTACTCCGCCCGGTCGCGGCGGGCCTGGGAGACGAGCGCGTCGACGGCCTGCTCGGCGTACGGCGCGTCGTCCCACCGCACCAGCGCACCGAGGTCCACCGCCTTGCCGTCGACCAGCCGCGCGGAGGCGGGACCGCCCCAGGTGAACAGCTGCTCGGCGCGCACCGAGCGGACGTCGAGCACCAGCGGCACCGAGGCCTGGGTGAGGTTGAGCGTGCGCCCGGTGCTGCGGAAGTACAGCAGCGGGTTGCGCCGGCTGAGGTCGAAGAGCCGCTCGCGCAGGTGCTCCAGGACGACGGTACGACGGTCCGCGGACCCCTCGCCGAGCACCCGCTCCAGGTCGAAGTCCTCGGGCTGGTCGCGGTAGGTGCGCAGCCGCTCGGTCACGTCGAGCAGGTCCTGCGCGCGGCGCCGGCGGTCGGGCTCCACCATCGAGGCGACCACGCCGGCCACCACCGGGTCGAGACCGGGCGCCAGGGCGAACAGGTTGCGCCGGTAGCGGTCGAGTCGGTGCAGCGCGTCCTCGTCGGCGAGGTCGAGCCCGCACAGCAGCGCCGCCAGCAGCTCCCCCAGGCTGCCGATGTCGGTGAGCTCGTCGTGGTGCTCGATCTCGTGCTCCCAGCGCTGGAAGCCGGGCACCAGGCGCACCCGCGTGTACGCCGCCTCCGCGGGCTGGGGCGAGGTCGCCCGTACGCCGGTCGCCAGGTCGACCAGCTGGTCCGCGCCGCGTCGTACGTCGAAGGCGCGGGAGGCCAGCTCGCGCTCCACCTGCTCGAGCACCGGCCGGTTGTACTGCGGCGGCAGGGCCGCGCGCTCGTCGAACTCGATGCGGTGCTCGGCGGTCACGGACAGGTCGCCGAGCCCCCGCAGCGGCGCCACCCGGCCGATCTCGTGGGCGCGGGCCACCTGCTCCAGGAGCGGCAGGACCAGGGCCAGCGCGTCGTCCACCGGCAGCCCGCCCAGCTCGACGGCCCGGCGGATCAGCTCGCGCATCAGGCCGCCCCGCCGACCAGGCGCCGGGCATCGGCCACCACGGCCGCACGCTCGCGGTCACCGAGGCCGAGCTCGGCGGTCAGGAACCGCACCAGGTCGGTGTCGAGGCCCTTCACGCTCGCCACCGCGACCGCCCCCGCGAGCGCCGCGCGCGAGGAGTCGGGGTCGCAGGTGGCCAGGTCGGCCAGGACGGCACAGAGGTAGCGGCGGGTGTCCGGGGGCAGGGCGCCGAGGTCGTCCTCGGGCAGCTCGGAGAGCGGCGAGGCGGCGGGCGGCATCGCGGCGCCGTACCGGTCGGCGAGCTCGGCGGCCTCGGGTGAGCGCAGCTCCTCGACGAGGGTCGCCTGCCGCACGAGCTCGCGGGTCAGGTCGCGCAGCGCGTCCTGACCGAGGACGTCCAGGGCGGCGAGGTCGAGCGGCGGGCCGATCGCCGCGGCCACCTGATCCTCCGCGTCGTCGCCCGCGACCTGCCACTCCTGCAGCGCCCATGCGCGCAGCACGTTCTCGGGATGCGTCTGCCCGCCGCTGCCCGAGGTCAGGTCGACCTCCGCGGCCTGGCGCAGGTACGCCGCCGGGTCGACGTGGCGCAGCCCGGTCGCGAGCTTGATCAGGCCGCCGATCGACGGCTCGACCGAGCCGGTGGCGATGAGGGCACCCCGGTCGGCGTACAGCTCGGTGGCCAGGCGGAACCGGCGCGCGGTCTCGAGGTACTCCCCGCTCGTGCGCGCGTCCAGCTCGCCGGCCTCCAGCAGCCGCGCCGCCACCAGGTAGCGCCCGCCGTCCGCGGTCCAGAGCACGTGGTGGGCGAGCTCGTGCCCGAGCACCGCGCACAGCTCGTCCTCGCTGAGGAGCTCCGAGAGGCCGCCGGTGAGCACGACGATCGCCCGGTCGTGGACGTGCACCAGCTCGGCGTTGGGACGCCCGTCGGACTCGCCGGCGTACAGCTCGACAGGCACCTCGATCCCCAGCGCCTGCGCGGCGCGGCCCAGCTGCGCGTGGATCTCCGGGTGGCTGGCGACATCGAGCCGGTACGTCGACCGCAGCAGCGCCTGGTCCAGCTCGGCGCCGCCCGCCGGGGCATCGCCCAGGGCCGCGAACGCCCGCGGCACCTCCCGCTCGAGGATCGACGTCACCGCGACGTGGTACGGCAACGGCCGGAGCGGGTGGGGCACGGCGCTCACCCTAATAGCGGCCCGCCTACGGGACGGGGAGTCCGGCGGGGTGGCGCTCGCTCACCCCGCAAGGCGGCAGCGCAGCTCCCGGCGCAGCAGCTTCCCCGACGGCGCCTTCGGGATCGCCTCGACGAACTCGACCGCCCGGACCCGCTTGTACGGCGCGACGCGGGAGCCCACGTAGGCGATGACGTCGTCCGCGGTCAGGTCCGGCGCGTGCGGTGCGCGGACGACGAACGCCTGCGGGACCTCCTCTCCCCCGACCTGTGCGCCGACCACGGCTGCGTCGTCGATGTCCGGCGAGGTCAGCAGCTCGGCCTCGAGCTCGGCGGGCGCGACCTGGTAGCCGCGGAACTTGATGAGCTCCTTGACCCGGTCGACGATGAACCAGTCGCCGTCGGCGTCCACCGTCGCGATGTCGCCGGTGTGCAGCCAGCCGTCGGCGTCGAGCGTCTCGGCGGTGGCCTCGGGCCGGTCGAGGTAGCCCGCCATCACCTGCGGTCCGCGCAGCCACAGCTCGCCACGGCCGGAGGTGTCGGTGCCGGTGTCCGGGTCCACCAGCCGCGCCTCGGTGCCGGGCACCAGCCGCCCGATCGAGCCGGGCTTGCCGTGCTCGCCGAACGGCACCAGGTGGCTCGCGCCGGACAGCTCGGTCATGCCGCAGCCCTGCGTGACCGGCACCCCCAGCCGGGCGCTCGCCAGCTGCGCGATCGCGCCGTCGAGCGGTGCCGCGGCGCTCAGCACGGCCCGCAGCGCGGAGAGATCGAGGTCATCGACCAGCGGCGACTTGGCCAGCGCGACGACGATCGGCGGGGCGACGTACGCACGCGTGACGCGGTACGACGCCAGCGCCGCCAGGTAGGCGCCCAGCTCGAACCGCGGCATCGTCACCGCGGTGGCGCCGGCGGCGAGGCCGAGGTTCATCAGCACCTGCATGCCGTAGATGTGCGAGAACGGCAGCACGGCGAGGAGCACGTCGTCCGGCGTGTGCGCGAGGTAGGCCTGCATCTGCTCGAGGTTGGCGACCACGCCGCGATGCGTGAGCACCACGCCCTTCGGCGTACCGGTGGTGCCGGAGCTGTAGGGCAGGACGGCCACGTCGGTCGCCGGGTCGAAGGCGATGTCGGGCGGCCGGTGCCCCTCGCCGACGAGCTCCGGGATCGACTCGCAGAGCAGGAGCGCGGCGCCGGTGGCCCCCGCAGCCGGCGCCGCGCGGTCCAGGAACGCCTCGACCGTGATCAGCAGCCGCGCCCCGCTGTCCTGCAGCTGGCGCTCGACGTCGGCCGTCGTCGCGAGCGCGTTGACCGGGGTCACGGTCAGCCCCGCCCGGCAGGCCGCGAGGAACGCGACCGGGAAGGCGGGGCTGTTGGGCGCGAACAGGGCGACCACGTCGCCCTTGACGAGGCCGCGGGCGTGCAGCGCGCCGGCGAGGGCGCGGACCGAGACGCCGAGCTCGGCGTAGGTCGTCTCTGATCCGGTGGCGGCGTCGACCAGCGCCGGGTGGTCGCCGCGGCTCGCGGTCGGGCGGAGGACGTGGTCGTGGAGGGTGGTGGTCATGGTGGTCTCCTGGTGGCTGGCGGGGTCGGCGTCACGCTCGCCCTAAGACGTCCTCGCTCGCATCGGGCGGATTCCCAGTTGTGGCGGCTGAGACCCTCAGCCGGATCTTCGGAGTGCCTCCCCGATGCCGCGGCCGGGGCTCGCGACGCACGCTCGACCCATGACGACCACCGCCACCCCTGAGCTGCTCCAGACCCTGATCCGCAACCGCTGCGTCAACGACGGCACCGGGGCCTCCGCCGGCGAGTCGCGCAACGCCGATGCCCTCGCCGCCCTCCTCGAGGGCCCGGGCGTCGACCTGGAGCGCTACGAGCCGGCGCCCGGCCGGGCGAGCCTGGTGGCCCGGATCGAGGGCACCGACCCGAACGCGCCGTCGCTGCTGCTGATGGGGCACACCGACGTCGTACCGGCGAATGAGCAGGGGTGGCGGCGGGACCCGTTCGGAGGGGAGCTGGTCGACGGCGAGGTGTGGGGCCGTGGCGCCGTCGACATGCTCAACCACACCGCCTCGATGGCGGTGGCCGTGCGCGACCTCGCCGACAGCGGCTTCCGGCCGCGCGGCTCGCTGATCTACCTCGCGGTGGCCGATGAGGAGGGCGGCGGGACGTACGGCGCCGAGTGGCTGCTCGAGCACCAGCGCGAGTCGGTCGCGGCCGACTACGTGATCACCGAGACCGGCGGCATGGCGCTCCCGATGCCCGGCACCGACGAGACCCTGCTGCCGGTGATGGTCGGCGAGAAGGGCTTCGGCTGGATCACCCTGGTCGTCAGCGGTACGCCGGGGCACGGGTCGATGCCGCTGCGCACCGACAACGCCCTGGTCAAGGCCGCCGCGGTGGTCCAGCGCATCGCGGCGGTCGAGCACCGGCCGGCCGTCGCGGGGGCGTGGCGTGCCTTCATCGAGGGGTGCCGGCTGCCCGACCAGGTGCAGCGGATGTTCCTCGACCCGGACGCGCTGGCGGCGTACTGCTCGAGCGCGGAGGCCGACCTCGGCCTCGCGCGGCTGATCCACGCGACCACGAGCACGACCTTCGCGCCGACGATGGTGTCGGGCGGGGTGAAGGCGAACGTGATCGCCGACCGGGTGGAGATCACCGTCGACATCCGGACCCTCCCCGGCGTGGAGGAGCACGACGTCGCCGCGATGCTGGCCGACGCGATCGGGCCCGAGCTGATGGCCTCCGTCGAGCTGCGCACCGACCGCTTCCACGCGGCCTCCGTGTCCCCGACGACGACGCCGCTGTGGGACTCGCTCAACACCGTCACCGGCGCGCTGCTCCCGGACGCCCGTCCGGTGCCGTTCCTGCTCGTCGGCGTCACGGATGCGCGGTTCTTCCGCGACCGCGAGTCGGTCGCCTACGGCTACGGGCTGTTCAGCGACCGCATCTCGTTCCGCGACTTCGCCGCCATGTTCCACGGACACGACGAGCGCATCGACGTGGAGTCGCTGGACCTCTCCACCCGGCTCTGGTCCGGAATCGCCCACGACTTCCTCGGCCGCTGATTAGGCTCCCTCGCGTGGACGGGGCGCTGGAACGGCGGACCGAGCTCGCGGCGGCGCGGGCGGCGTACGACGACGCACGCGGCGGCCTGGGCTCCCTGCTGCTCGTGACCGGGCCGGCCGGCATCGGGAAGTCCACGCTGCTGGAACGATTCGGCGGCGCGGCGACCGGCCTCCGGACGCTGCGGGCGCGGGCGGACGAGCTCGAGACGGACCTGCCGTTCGGGGTGGTGCGCCAGCTCTTCGAGGGCCTGCTCCGGGGCGACCCGGAGCTCGCCGAGCGGATGCTCGTCGACGCCGCGCGCGTGGCGCGGGCGGTGGTCCTGCCGAGCGCCGAGCACGCGCCGGTCTCGCCGCAGGAGGCGGCCTACGCGCTCACCTGGCTGGTCGCGAACCTCGCCGCGGAGCAGCCGCTGCTCCTCCTCGTCGACGACCTCGCCTGGGCCGACGACGCCTCCTCGCGGTGGCTGCGCCACCTCGCCGCACGCCTCGACGAGCTGCCCGTGGTGGTGGCCGCGTCGCTGCGCACGGGCGGCCCGCGTCCGGCGTACGTCGCCGACCTGCTCGATGTCCCGCGGGCCACCGAGCTGCCCCTGGAGGTGCTGTCCGCCGGCGCCGTCGCCGAGCTCGTCCGCGCCGTCCGCGAGGAGCCGGTCGACGACGCCGTCTGCGTCGCCTGCGCCGAGGTCAGCGCGGGCAACCCGTTCCTGGTGCACGAGCTGCTGCGCAGCCTGCGCCACCTCCCCCGGCTCCAGGTCGCCGACGTGACCGGGGCCCGGCCGGATGCGGTCGCCCGCAGCGTCGGGCGCCGCCTGGGAGGCATGTCCGCGACCGCCCAGCGGGTCGCGGAGGTGGTGGCTGTGCTCGGTGAGGGGGCCGAGCTGCGGCACGCCGCCGCGCTGGCCGGGCTCGACGTGACCGAGGCGGCGGCGGGTGCGGACGAGCTCGCCGAGGCGGGCATCCTGGCGCCGACCAGGCCGCTGTCGTTCGTGCACCCGCTGGTGCGGACGGCGACGTACGACCGGCTCGGGGCGCAGGCCCGCGCGCACGCCCACGCCGCCGCCGCCCGGATGCTCGCCGCGGAGGGCGCCGACACCCAGCAGGTCGCCAAGCACCTGCTCCTCGCACCGCCGCTCGCGGACGGCTGGGCGGCCGGACAGCTCTTCGCGGCGGGCGGTGCGGCGCTGATGGGCGGTGCCGCCCGGGAGGCGCACACCCTGCTCGCGCGGGCCCTGCTCGAGCCCCCGCCGGCCGAGCTCCGCGCGTCGACCGAGCTCGCCCTCGCCCAGGCCGAGCTGCGGCTGCTCGACCCGCGTGCCGAGGAGCGGCTCGAGCACGTGCTGGCCAGCGGGGCCGACGTCCGCGTCCGGGCCCAGGCCGCCTCGGCGCTGACCAGCCTGCGCATCCTCCTCGGCCGGCCGCCGGCCCCGCGCTGGATCGCGGACGTCCTCGCGCAGCTGCCACCGGACGAGAGCGAGCTCGCGCTCGACCTGCGGGCCGGCGAGGTGGCCTCCGGCCTGCTCCAGTACGCCGCCATGCCGGATGCCGGGCGGCGCACCGAGGCGCTCGCCACCGGCGTCGCGGGCGCCACCCCGGCCGAGCGCCGCCTCCTCGGGGCGCTCGCCTACCACCTGGTCATCGACGGCCGCACCGCCGGCGACACGTGCGCCGAGCTCGCGGTCCGTGCGCTCGGCGGACTCCGGCTGATCGACGAGTCCGGCGAGACCGCGGCGGCCTGGCTGACCGCGATGGTGCTGCTGATCACCGGCCGGCACCGCGAGGCGGACGACGCCGTCGACGCCGGGCTGCGCCGGGCCGCCGACCTCAGCTCCGAGGCCAGCTTCGCGACCTGGTCGGTCGTCGGGTGCTACGCCGGCTGGCTGGCGGGCCGGCTCGGCGAGGCCGAGGCGCACGGGCAGGGCGCGCGGCGCACGGCCGACCGGTCGGGGCTGTGGCTCCCCCGGGTCGCCGCGGCGGCGTACCTGGGCCGGGTGCTCGTCGACCGCGACGAGCTCGACGCCGCCGACGCGCTCCTCGGCGAGGTCGCCGGCGCCGGGCCGGTCGGCAACACCGCGGCCGACGCGGCGGCGTACACCGAGATGCTGCTGCGGGCCGAGCAGGGACGGTGGACCGAGGTCGTCGCCATCGGCGAGGCCATCGCGAGCCGCGGCGGTGGTGCCACGAACCCGGGCTTCCGGTGGCGTCCGGCCATGGCGGTGGCGCTGGACCGGCTCGGGGACCGGGCCGGTGCGACCGAGCTCCTCGCCGAGCAGCGGGCCGCCGACGAGTGCTGGGGCATCCCGCGCGCGACGGGCCTGACCCTCCTGGCCGAGGGTCTGGTGGAGCAGGGCACGGCTGCGCTCGAGCGGATCGAGCAGGCCGTCGAGGTCCTCGGCCGTGCCGACGCACCGCTGGAGCTGGCCCGCGCGCTGCTCGCACAGGGGCGCGCCCTGCGCCACGACCGGCAGCGGGCCGCCGCCCGGCCGGTGCTGGCCGCGGCGCTCGACCTCGCCGACCGGTGCGGCGCCCTCCGGCTCGCCGGGCAGGCCGAGCAGGAGATCGCCAGCTGCGGCGGGGTCGTACGCCGCCGGCGTACGACGGGACCGGCGGCACTCACGCCCAGCGAGCTGCGGGTCGCGCGGATGGCCGCCGAGGGGCTGACCAACGTCCAGATCGCGCAGGCGCTGTTCGTCACCCGCAAGACCGTGGAGTCCCAGCTGACGGCGGTCTACCGCAAGCTCGGCGTCTCCTCGCGGCAGGCGGTGGGCCCGGCGCTCGAGCCCACCGCCGTCGGCTGAGGGTCAGCGCTCGGCCGGCTCCACGTACACGCTCCGGCCGAGCTCGATGAACTCCGCGGACTTCTCCTTCATCCCGATCGCCGCGTCCTCCGGGGTCATCTCGCCGGAGAACCGCTCCCGGACGTCCTGGCTGATCCGCATCGAGCAGAACTTCGGGCCGCACATCGAGCAGAAGTGCGCGGTCTTGGCGTTCTCCGCCGGCAGCGTCTCGTCGTGGAACGCCTCGGCCGTGTGCGGGTCGAGGGACAGCGCGAACTGGTCGCGCCAGCGGAACTCGAAGCGCGCCTTGGACAGCGCGTCGTCCCAGTCGCGGGCGTGCGGGTGCCCCTTGGCGATGTCGGCGGAGTGGGCGGCCAGCTTGTAGGTGATGACACCGGTCTTGACGTCGTCGCGGTTGGGCAGGCCGAGGTGCTCCTTGGGCGTGACGTAGCAGAGCATCGCCGTGCCGTGCCAGCCGATCGTGGCGGCGCCGATCGCGCTGGTGATGTGGTCGTAGCCGGGCGCGATGTCGGTGGCCAGCGGGCCGAGCGTGTAGAAGGGCGCCTCGTGGCACCAGTCCTGCTGCAGGTCGACGTTCTCCTTGACCAGGTTCAGCGGGACGTGGCCAGGGCCCTCGACCATCACCTGGACGTCGTACTCCCAGGCGCGCTGGGTCAGCTCCCCCAGCGTGCGCAGCTCGCTGAGCTGGGCCTCGTCGTTGGCGTCCGCGGTCGCGCCCGGGCGGAGCCCGTCGCCGAGGGAGAACGCGACGTCGTACCGCTGGAAGATCTCGCAGAGCTCGTCGAAGTGGGTGTAGAGGAAGTTCTCCTCGTGGTGCGCCAGGCACCAGCCGGCCATGATCGAGCCGCCGCGGGACACGATGCCGGTGACGCGGTTCGCGGTGAGCGGCACGTACCGGAGCAGTACGCCGGCGTGGATGGTCATGTAGTCCACGCCCTGCTCGCACTGCTCGATCACGGTGTCGCGGAAGACCTCCCAGGTGAGCTTGTCGGCCTCGCCGTTGACCTTCTCCAGCGCCTGGTAGATCGGGACGGTGCCGATGGGGACCGGGCTGTTGCGGATGATCCACTCGCGGGTGGTGTGGATGTCGTCGCCGGTGCTCAGGTCCATCAGGGTGTCGGTGCCCCACGTGATCGCCCAGGTGAGCTTCTCGACCTCCTCGGCGATGCTGCTGGTGACCGCGGAGTTGCCGATGTTGGCGTTGACCTTCACCAGGAACCGCTTGCCGATGATCATCGGCTCGGACTCGGGGTGGTTGACGTTGTTGGGGATGATCGCGCGACCCGCGGCGACCTCCGCGCGCACCAGCTCCGGAGAGCAGCCCTCGCGGACGGCCACGAACTCCATCTCCTTCGTGATGATGCCCTGGCGGGCGTAGTGCATCTGGCTCACGTTGCGGCCCGGCTTCGCCCGCCGCGGCGTGGAGGCGCGGCCGCGCCACTGGTCGCGGTGCACGCCCGAGCGCAGCGCCGTGCGGCCGTTGTCGAGCAGCTCGACCTCGCGGCCGTCGTACTCCTCGGTGTCGCCGCGCTCCTCGATCCAGCCCTGTCGGAGCAGGGGCAGGCCGACCTCGGGATCCGAGCCCGGCCCCTCGGTCGTGTAGCGGTCGAAGGACTCGCCGTTGGTCAGCTCCACCCGCGTGAACGGGACCCTCAGCTCGCCCTTGAGCACCCGGCGGTGGGCGGCGTGGACGGGCCGGTGGAACGGGCTGGTCTCGGTGGTCTCGACGGTCTCGGTGATCTCGATGGTCATGCGGTCATCTCCTCTGGTGGGGGGTTCGGGACGGTGTGCGCGACCGGGCCGCGTCCGCGGCCCAGGCGCCAGGACCTGCCGGCCAGCAGCTGCCGGGCGACGAAGGCGTCGGCCCGTGCGGCGGCGGTGGCGACGGCGTCGCCGAGGGCGAGGTACGCCGCCAGCGCGCTCGCGTGCGTGCAGCCGGTGCCGTGGTCGTTGGTGGTGTCGACGTCGCCGCCGCGGGTGACGTGGAGGTGGCTGCCCTGGGGCTCGCCGAGGGCCCGCCACTCGTCCTGGTTGGGGGTGGCGACGGTGGCGACCGGGAGCAGGTGGTCGCGGTAGGCGACGACCACCGCGTCGTCGGCGAGCGTGGCGCCGGTGGTCGCCCGGAGCACCGGATCGACGACGATCCTGCGCCCGGCGCACCGCTCGGCGACCAGCCGCACGACGTCGGCGCTGCCGAGCATCCCGGTCTTGACCACGGCCGGGTCGAGGTCGGCGAGGACCGCGTCCAGCTGGGCGGCCACGACCTCCAGCGGGATCCGATGGATCGCGTGGACGGCAACGGTGTCCTGGGCGGTGACGGCGGTGACGACGCAGGTGCCGTGCACGCCCAGGGCCGCGAAGGTCGCCAGGTCGGCGGCCAGGCCGGCGCCGCCGCCCGAGTCGGTGGCCGCGATGCTGAGCACGACCGGCGGCGTCATCGGACCGCCTCCAGCAGCTCGCGGACGACGTCCGCCGGCTCGGCCGCCCGCATCACGGCGCCCATCACGGCCACGCCATGGGCACCGGCATCGATCGCGGCCCGGGCGTTCGTGGGCGCGATGCCGCCGAGCGCGTAGACCGGGATGGCGTGGCCGGCGAAGGCGTCCGGCGCGAGCGGGTCGCGTCCCGGCTTGGAGCCGCCCTCGGCGTACGGGCTGAGGAAGGCGTACACCGCCCCCTCGGCCTCGGCGGCCGCCACCTCGTCGGCGGAGTGGCACGAGCGACCCCATGCCCCTCTGTCTGCTCCGCCAGCCTGCGCGCAGGCAGGCAGGTGGACGGCAGCCGCCCCGTGCAGCGGCGTGCGGGCCGCGATGACGCTCGCTCCCACGTCGACGAGGGCCGCGACGAGGGCAGCACGGGCCGGCTGCGGCTCGTCGAGCTCGCGCACCACGACGTGGGTGAGCCCCGCCTCGACGCACTCGGCGACCGTGCGCACCAGGCCACGGCCGAGCGGCAGCTGGGAGCGGTCGGTGAGCAGCATCAGGCGGACGCCGGTCAGGTCCAGGCTCATCCGATCAGCCCCGCCGTCGGTGACGAGGCCCGGGCCGTGGCGCGGCGCGGGATCCGGCCGGCCCGGCAGGCGTCGTACCCGGCGTCCACGGCCATCCGCATCGCCGACGCCATCCGCACCGGGTCCTCCGCGCGGGTGACCGCCGAGGCAGCCAGCACCGCGTCGCAGCCGAGCTCCATCGCCAGGGCCGCGTCGCTGGCCGTGCCGACCCCGGCGTCGAGGACGACCGGGACGCTGACCGCCGCGCGGACCCCCTCGATCGCGTGCGGGTTGAGGACGCCGAGCCCCGACCCGATCGGCGAACCGAGCGGCATCACCGCGGCACAGCCGGCGTCCTCGAGCCGGCGGGCCAGCACCGGGTCGTCGGTGGTGTACGGCAGCACGGTGAAGCCCTTGCGGACCAGCTGCTCGGCGGCGTCCAGCAGCTCCACCGCGTCGGGCAGCAGCGACACCTCGTCGCCGATCACCTCGAGCTTGATCCAGTCGGTGCCGAGCGCCTCGCGGGCCAGGTCGGCCGTCATGACGGCCTCGCGCGCGGTCCGGCAGCCGGCGGTGTTCGGCAGCAGCCGCACCCCGTGCCGCTGCAGGATGCCGAGCAGTCCCGACTCCGAGCTGCCCGACGCGCGGCGGATCGAGACGGTCACCATGCCCGGGCGGGCGACGTCGAGGATCGGCTCGATCAGCGAGGTGCGCGGCAGCCCGCCGGTGCCGAGGAAGAGCCGGGAGGTCAGGGTCTCCCCCGCGATCACGAGCTCCATCTCAACCTCCCTGCACCGCGGTGACGATCTCCACGACGTCGCCGTCACGCAGGGCGGTGTCGGCGTGCCGGCCGCGCGGGACGACGCTGCCGTTGAGCGCGACGGCGTGCCCGGCGGGATCGGCGAGCAGGTCGGCGACGGTGCTGCCGGGCTCCAGCAGCCTGTCCTCGCCATTGACGATGAGCCTCATGGGGCGGTCCTCTCTCGGGTGAAGCGGCGCGGGTCGACGCCGGGCTCGACGGCGCCGGACTCCAGGTGGTCGGCGACCAGCTGTGCGGTGAGCGGCGCCAGGAGGACGCCGTTGCGGTAGTGGCCCGCCGCGAGCACCACCCCGTCCTCGGCCGGCCCGATCAGCGGCAGGTTGTCCGGCGTCGCGGGCCGGTCCCGCGCGGTCGCCTCGCGGAACTCCGCCCGGTCCAGGCCCGGCAGCAGCCGGCAGGCGGCGTCGAGGAGGCGGCGTACGCCCTCGACGGTGGGGACCGGCTCGGCGTCGTGCTCCTCGCTGGTCGCGCCGACCACGACCTCGCGGTCGGCGGCGCGGGGCACGACGTACACGTGCTCGCCGTGGGCGAGGCCGCGCACGACCTGCGGGGGCGGGTCGTCGCAGCGCAGCCGCAGGATCTCGCCGCGCACACCCCGGACGAGCCCCGTGTACGGCGCCGGCAGGCGGGCGCCCGTCGCCACCACCTCCACGTCGCAGCGGCCGGTGGCCGCCGGCACCACCGGGACCCGGTCCAGGAGCCCCGCCACGATCCTCCGGGGGTCGACGCTGTGGTCGTCGGGCAGCCAGGCCCCGCCCGCGACCGGACCGAGCCGCGGCTCGCGCGAGCGCAGGTCGCGGCTGCCGAGCGGCTCGGCGCGGACGCCCTGCGCGCTCAGCAGCTCCAGCTGGCGATCGACCTCCTGGAGGTCGCCGGCGTCGGCGGCGGCGAGCAGGGTGCCCGTGGCGAGCAGGGGCACGCCCAGCCGGGCCCCGAAGCCCGGCCACAGCGCGAGCGAGCGCAGGCCGAGCGCGAAGAGCGCCTCCTCGCCGTGCCACAGCTCGCCGGAGGGCGAGAGCATCCCGGCGGCGGCGTACGACGCTCCCGTGCCGGGAGCCGGGTCGACGACCTCGACGGTGTGGCCGCGCCGCAGCAGCTCGTCGGCCACGGACAGCCCGATGATGCCGGCCCCGAGGATCCGGACCCGCATCAGCCGACCGCCGCCACGAGCTCCTTCGCAGCGGCCACGGGATCGGGTCTGCTCCAGATCCCTCCGATCACGGCGACCCCGTGGGCGCCGGCGCCGATCACGGCGCCGGCATTGCCGGCGTCGATGCCGGAGATCGCGACGAGCGGCAGGACCCCGGCCGCGCTGCTCACCGCCGAGACGCCCAGCGGCCCGCCGGCGACCTGCTTGGAGCCGCTGGCGAACACCGGCCCGAGGCCGGCGTAGTCGGCGCCCGCGGCCCGTGCCGCCTCCACGTCCGCGCGCGTGCGGCAGGTGGCGCCGATCAGCAGGTCCGGCGCCAGCTCGCGCGCCAGCGCGACCGGCAGGTCCTCGGCGCCGAGGTGGACGCCGTCGGCGCCCGCGGCCAGCGCGATGTCGACGCGGTCGTTGACCACGACGACCGCGCCGAGGCCGGCGACCGCGGCCAGCACGTCCCGGGTGAGGTCGAGCAGCGCGGCCGAGCCGAGCGACTTCGCGCGCACCTGGAAGCCGGTGGCCCCGGCCTCCGCGATCGCGGGCAGCAGGGACAGGTCGTGCTCGTCGGAGACGAGGCAGAAAATACGGGGCAGGCGCCGCATCGGTCACTTCCTTCGCCGGCATGATCCGGAGCAGGTTCGACGGTCGGGGCGGACTCAGCCCCTTCTCAGCCCGCTGCCGCGGGCTCCCGTGTGGATGTGCGGCCAGTATGCAGCACCCTCGCGAATCAAGCCTCGTGGCCCTCCGAGATCGCCATCTCGGAGGGCCACGAGGCTTGATTCGCGGCGGGCAGTGGACCGCCGAGGAATAATGGGTCCGTGTTGTTCCACCGGTACGTCGCCCTCGGAGACTCCCAGACCGAGGGGCTGAACGATCTCGACGCGCACGGGGGCATCCGTGGCTGGGCCGACAGGTTCGCCGTCTACCTGGCCGAGAGCAATCCGGACCTGCTCTACGCGAACCTCGCGATCCGCGGCCGGCGCACCAAGCGGATCCGTGCCGACCAGCTCGAGCCCGCGCTCGCGCTGAACCCCGACCTGGTCAGCGTGATGGCCGGCGCCAACGACGTACTCGGCTCCTTCGACCTCGCCGAGACGATGACCGACCTGGAGGACATGTACGCCGCCCTCCGCGGCATCGGCGCCACCGTCATCGGCTGCACCTTCCCCGACCCGGGGGCGGCCTTCGGCATCGCCCGCCACCTGACGCCCCGGGTGCGGGCCCTCAACGCCGCGATCCGCGACGCGGCCGAGCGCCACGACGTGGTGCTCGTCGACTTCGAGGCCTACCCGGCCGTCAACGACCCGCGCTGGTGGAGCTTCGACAGGCTGCACCTCAACACCGCGGGGCACACCCGGCTCGCGACGGCGTTCGCCGACGTGCTCGGCGTACGGCCGGACGCGTCGTGGCAGGACCCGCTGCCGCCGCTGTCGGCGCGCGCGTGGTGGCGCAGCCGGCTCGAGGACGGCCAGTGGCTCGGGCGCTTCTGGGTGCCGTGGTTCTACCGCCACCTCACCGGCAAGTCGACCGGTGACAACCGGTTGCCCAAGCGGCCGGTGCTCGAGCCGGTCACCCCGATCGTGGAGTGAGTCCCGCCCCGCTCCGCACATGTCGGTTCGGTAAACAATATGAGTCAATCCTCATGTAATATTTGAGCCTTTCCTCATATTTTGCGAGGATGTGTCCGGCAGCCACCACTGGCGGCCGACGCGTCCCTCCCCGGGCGCTCCCCTGACCCCCCGGAGGTACCTGGTGTTCTCGCGAATCGCGATCGTCAACCGGGGCGAGGCAGCGATGCGGCTGATCCACGCCGTCCGCGATCTGTCCGCCGCCGGTCAGGACCTCGCCTCGATCGCCCTCTACACCGACGCCGAGCGCCACGCCACGTTCGTGCGCGAGGCGGACGAGTCGTACGGGATCGGTCCCGCGTCGGCCCGGCCCTACCTCGACCTCGCGGTCCTCGAGCGAGCCCTGGTCGCCACCCGCGCGGACGCGGTCTGGGTCGGCTGGGGATTCGTCGCCGAGGACCCGGCGTTCGTCGACCTGTGCGACCGCCTGGGCGTCACCTTCATCGGCCCCCGGGCCGAGGCGATGCGCCAGCTCGGCGACAAGATCGGCTCCAAGCGGATCGCCGAGCAGGTCGGCGTACCGGTGGCGCCCTGGAGCAACGGCCCGGTCGACACCCTCGAGGAGGCGCTGGAGGCCGCGGAGCGGATCGGCTACCCGATGATGCTCAAGGCCTCCGCCGGCGGCGGCGGGCGCGGCATCCGCAAGGTCACCACGCCCGAGGAGCTCACCGACGCCTACCAGCGCACCCGCGACGAGGCCGAGCGTGCCTTCGGCAGCGGCGTCGTCTTCCTCGAGCGGGTCGTCACCGGTGCCCGCCACGTCGAGGTCCAGCTCATCGCCGACAGCCACGGCACCGCCTGGGCCCTCGGCGTCCGCGACTGCTCGGTGCAGCGCCGCAACCAGAAGGTCATCGAGGAGTCCGCCTCCCCCCTGCTGTCCCCCGACCAGGTCGCGCAGCTCAAGGCGTCGGCCGAGCGGCTCGCCGTCGCCGTCGGCTACACCGGTGCGGGCACCGTGGAGTTCCTCTACCAGCCCGAGGAGCGGTCCTTCGCCTTCCTCGAGGTCAACACCCGGCTGCAGGTCGAGCACCCGATCACCGAGGTGACGACCTCGGTCGACCTCGTCAAGGCCCAGATCCACGTCGCCGCCGGCGGTGCGCTCGAGGGCGAGCGGCCCGTCGAGGCCGGCCACGCGATCGAGGCCCGGCTCAACGCCGAGGACCCCGATCGCGACTTCGCGCCCGCGCCGGGTCGGGTCGCGCTGCTCGAGCTGCCCAGCGGTCCCGGCGTACGCGTCGACACCGGGTTGGGCGAGGGCGACGTCATCCCCGCCGACTTCGACTCGATGATCGCCAAGGTCATCGCCTACGGGCGCGACCGCGACGAGGCGCTGGCCCGCCTGCGCCGGGCGATGGCCGAGACGACCGTGGTCATCGAGGGCGGCACCACCAACAAGGCCTTCATCCTCGACCTGCTGCAGCAGCCCGAGGTCGTGTCGGGCGAGCCGCAGTGGGCGGACACCGCCTGGATCGACCGGGCCCGGGAGGAGGGCCGGCTCGTCTCCGACGCGCACCGCGAGATCGCCCTGCTCACCGCCGCCGTCGTCGCCTACGACGAGAGCCTGGCGGTCGAGCGCACCCGCTTCCTCGAGACCGCCCACGGCGGCCGGCCGCAGGCCCAGCACGAGGTCGGCGAGCCCGTCGAGGTCAAGCTGCGCGGTACGACGTACCGGCTGACCACGCTGCAGCTCTCCCCCGGTCGCTACCGGATCACGGTGGCCGCGGGCGCGAGCTCCGCCACCGCCGACGTCGAGATCGAGTGGCTCGACGAGTTCCACGCCCACCTGGTCGTGGGCGGCCGCAAGCACCGGATCGTCTCGGCCGTGCACGGGACCGTGCACCTGGTCGAGGTGGACGGGGTCGCCCACCGGATCAGCCGCGACGAGGGCGGCGTGGTGCGCTCGCCCGCGCCCGCGCTCGTGGTCGCGACGCCGGCCGCCGTCGGCGACGTCGTCCAGGCCGGCGCCCCGCTGGTGGTGCTCGAGTCGATGAAGATGGAGACCGTCATCCCGGCCCCGGTCACCGCGCGGGTCCGCGACCTGCTGGTGATCACGGGCAGCCAGGTCGAGACCGGCGCACCGCTGCTGCGGATCGAGCCGCTCGTCGACGAGTCCGGCGCCGAGGGCGGGGCCGACGCCGAGTGCGCCGACCTGGTCCTGCCCGTCGACGGCACCGCCGCCTCCCTGCGCGAGCGCGCCGAGCGCGCGCACGCGACCATCGCGGCCCAGCTCCTCGGGTACGACGTGCCGGCCGCGGACCGCCGCGACACGCTCAAGGAGTACCTGACGGCGAGGGACGAGCTGCGGGCCTCCGGCGAGGACCTCATCGCCGACGACGTCGCGCTGGTCACCCTCTTCACCGACATCGCCGACCTGCACCGCGACCGGCCGGCCGACGACGAGCGCCGCAACGAGCTGCGGGTGCACAGCTCGCGCGAGCACTTCCACTCCTACCTGCGCAGCCTCGACGCCGACCGCGGCGGCCTGCCCGACCACTTCCGCGAGCGGCTGTGCCGGGTACTGGCGCACTACGGGGTGACCGGCCTGGACCGCACGCCCGCCCTCGAGGAGGCCGTGTTCCGGATCTTCCTCGCCCAGCAGGGGCCGGCGACCGACGCGGACGTGGTGGTCGCCCTCCTGCAGCGCTGGATCGACGAGCCCACCCCCGCGGGCGCCGACCCCGCCGACGTACGCGCCCAGCTCGAGCGGCTGAAGGGCGCCACCCAGCGTCGCTTCCCCGTGGTCGGCGACCTGGCCCGCAGCATCCGGTTCCGCTGGTTCGACCAGCCGCTGGTCGACGCCGAGCGCGAGGAGGTCGTCGCCGGCGTACGCGACGAGGTCGCCGCGCTCGCCCTCGCCGACGCCCCTGACCGCTCCGCCCGGATCGAGGCCCTGGCCGCGATCCCGGAGAAGATCGTGGCCTTCCTGGGCGAGCGCATCGCCGCGGGCTCCCGCGGCCCCGAGCCGATGCTCGAGGTGATGACCCGGCGCCACTACCGCGAGACCGTCGGCGACGTGAGCGTCTCGGAGCGGGACGGCCGTGCGTTCGTCGGTGCCACCTACGAGATCGACGGCACACCCCGCCACCTGGTCACGACGACCGGGACCTGGGACGAGCTGACCGACCCGGCCTCCGCGCTGGTGCGCGAGCTGACCGCGGCTCTGCGCGAGACCAGCGACCCCACCGATGTCGTCGCCGACCTGTTCCTCTACCGGCCGTCGACGCCGGACTCCGCCGAGGCCGTCACCGCGGCGCTCCGCGACGCGCTGGCCGCATCCGGGCTGCTCGCGGTGTCCCGCCGGGTGACCGTCGCGGTCTGCCCGGCCGACCAGGGCCAAGTCGAGTACTTCACCTTCCGCACCGACGACTCCGGCGAGGTCGTCGAGGACGAGCTCGTCCACGGCGTGCACCCGATGGTGGCCCGCCGCCTGGACCTGTGGCGCCTGCGCGACTTCCACATCACCCGGCTCGACGCGCCCCACGACGTGCTGCTCTACGAGTGCGTGGGCCGCGACAACCCCGAGGACCGCCGCCTGGTCGCCCTCGCGCAGGTGCGGCAGCTGGTCGTCGTCCGCGACGAGGACGGCCAGGTGACCGGCGTACCCCATGCGGAGCGGGCGATCGAGAACTGCCTCGAGGCCGTACGCCGGGCACGCACCTCCCGCGGCGCCGCCGGCGTCAAGCTCGATCTCAACCACGTCTGGGTCCACGTGTGGCCCGTCGTCGACGCGGACCTCGACCAGATCACCGGCCTGCAGCGCAAGATCACCCCGCTGACCGACGCCGCCGGGATCGCGGAGGTCCTGGCGGTCGGCCGTGTCGCCGGTCCCGACGGCGCGCCGGTGCCGATGTCGATCCGCTTCGCAGCCGGCCCGGGTGGCCGGGTGGTCAGCTCGATCGAGGCGCCGCCGACCGAGCCGCTGCGCACCCTCGACACCTACGACAGCCTGGTGCTGCGGGCCCGCCGCCGCGGCCTGGTGTACCCCTACGAGCTCCTCCCGCTGCTGACCGGGCCCCAGGGCACGTTCGTCGAGCACGACCTCGACGAGTCCCACGCCCTGGTCCCCGTCGACCGGCCGCGGGGCCGCAACAAGGCCGGCATCCTCGCCGGCGTGGTCTCGACACCCACCGCCCTGCACCCCGAGGGCGTCACCCGCGTCGTCCTGTGCGGCGACCCGACCAAGGCGCTCGGCGCGGTCGCCGAGGCGGAGTGCCGTCGCGTCATCGCCGCGATCGACCTCGCGGAGGAGATGGGCGTGCCCGTGGAGTGGTACGCCCTCTCCGCCGGAGCCCGCATCTCCATGGACTCCGGCACCGAGAACATGGACTGGGTGGCCGCCGGCCTGCGCCGGATCATCGAGTTCACCCAGGCGGGAGGCGAGATCAACGTCGTCGTGGCCGGCATCAACGTCGGCGCCCAGCCGTACTGGAACGCCGAGGCCACGATGCTGATGCACACGCGCGGCATCCTGGTGATGACGCCCGACAGCGCCATGGTCCTGACCGGCAAGCAGTCGCTGGACTTCTCCGGCGGCGTCTCGGCCGAGGACAACTTCGGCATCGGCGGCTACGACCGGGTCATGGGCGCGAACGGCCAGGCGCAGTACTGGGCCGCCGACCTGCCCGGCGCCTTCGACGTCCTGATGGCGCACTACGAGCACACCTACGTCGTCCCGGGCGAGTCCGGTCCGCGGCGGATGGCGACGACCGACCCGGCCGACCGCGACATCCGCGACTTCCCGCACACCGACCCGTCCAGCGACTTCACCACGGTGGGCCAGATCTTCGATGTGGCGAGCAACCCGGACCGCAAGAAGGCCTTCGACATCCGCACGGTCATGCGGGCGGTCGCCGACCAGGACCACGAGACCCTCGAGCGCTGGGCCGGTATGGCCGACGCCGACACGGCGGTCGTCTTCGATGCCCACCTCGGCGGCCACCCCGTCTGCCTGATCGGCATCGAGTCCAAGCCGGTGCCGCGGCGCGGGTTCCCTCCCACCGACGGCCCGGACACCTACACCGGCGGGACGCTCTTCCCGCGCTCCTCGAAGAAGGCGGCGCGCGCGATCAACGCGGCCAGCGGCAACCGGCCGCTCGTGGTGCTGGCCAACCTGTCCGGCTTCGACGGCTCACCCGACTCGATGCGCAACCTGCAGCTGGAGTACGGCGCCGAGATCGGCCGTGCCATCACGAACTTCGACGGCCCGATCGTCTTCGTCGTGATCTCGCGCTACCACGGTGGCGCGTTCGTGGTGTTCTCCAAGGCGCTCAACCCGCGGATGACGGTGCTGGCTCTCGAGGGCTCCTTCGCATCCGTCATCGGCGGCGCGCCGGCGGCCGCGGTGGTCTTCTCCGCCGAGGTCGACAAGCGCACCGCCGCTGACCCGCACGTCAAGGAGCTCGAGCAGGCGCTCGCCGAGGCCACGGCCGCCGAGCGGGGTCGCCTGGCGATCGAGCTCGGCCGGCTGCGGGCGTCGATCCGCGCGGAGAAGCTGAACGAGGTCGCCGGCGAGTTCGACGGCGTCCACGACATCCACCGGGCCGTGCGCGTGGGCTCGGTCGACGCCGTGATCTCCGCGGAGCGGCTCCGGCCCGAGATCATCGAGGCGATCGAGCGGGGGCTCCCGGACTCCGGCGAGCACGTCTGATCCGACGCGGCGGGCCGGCGCGGTCACCACTACAGTGGCCGCGCCAGCTCCCAGCGCTCGGGCGCGCTGCTTCGAACCGGAGGCCGCACCGTGTCGCACCGTACGTCTGACGACCCGCCCGCCATCGGCGGCTGGCAGCTGCACGAGCAGCTCGGTGCCGGCGGCATGGGCACCGTCTGGCACGGCACCAAGGACGGGCGACACGCCGCGGTCAAGGTCGTGACGGCCGGCTACGCCGCCGATCCGGAGTTCCGCCGGCGCTTCCGCCGCGAGATCGTCATCTCGCAGCTCGCGGAGTCCGACCGGATCGCGAAGGTCCTCGAGTACGACATGGACGGGCCCACGCCCTGGCTCGCCTCGACGCTGCTCGACGGCGAGACCCTCGCCGATCAGGTACGCCGGCGCGGGCCTCTCAGCAGCGAGGCCTGCTCCCGGCTGGCCGCCGAGCTCGCCGAGGCCATCGCAGCGCTGGACGCGGCGGGGATCGTCCACCGCGACATCAAGCCCTCCAACGTGATGATGACGTCGCGGGGCGCCGTGCTCGTCGACCTCGGCATCGCCCAGGCGGCCGACGTCGCATCGCTGACCCAGACCGGTGCCCGGATCGGATCCCCCGGCTGGATGGCACCGGAGCAGGTCGAGGGCCACCGGGCGACGGGCGCGACCGACGTCTTCGCGTGGGGGCTGTGCGTGGCGTTCGCGGCGACGGGCACCCACCCGTTCGGCACCGGCGCGACCGACGCGGTCCTGCTCCGGATCCGCAACGACCCGCCGAGCCTGGACGCGGTCGAACCGAGCTGGCGCCCGATCGTCGGCGCCGCGCTCGGCAAGGACCCGGCCACGCGGCCCCGGCCCGAGCAGCTGGTCCTGCCCGCGCCGAGCACTCGTCCGAGCGCCGCACCACAGCCTGCCGCCCCGACGCTCCTTCCGGGCAGCCACCCCGCGAGCGGCTCGGCTCCCACCGCGGCGGCCACCGTGCCGGCGTACCCCGCGCCGATGTACCCCGTGCCACCGGCGGCGCCGACGCGCCGCGGCCGGGCCCGCGCGGTGCTGGGGGTGGCCGGGGTCGTGGTCCTGCTCGCCATCGCGGGGCTGCTGGCGGTCCTGGTGATCCGGTCGAACGGCTCGCACGCGGTCGCCGCATCCGGGACGACCCCGTCGCCCCACGGCGGGCGGCACTCCTCGGCCGCGTCATCCCCGACCTCGACCTCCACCTCGACATCCGTCTCGGGCGTGGCGAGCACCTGCGTGACGCGCACGCCGTCGACCATCGGGTCGTGGACGCGCTATGCGACCTGCCGCAACCCCGCGGCCGGCTACGCGATCGACGTCCCCACCGCCATGACCGGGGTCGCCGACGCCGACCCGGACGAGCAGCGGTTCGTCGCCGACGACACCCGGATCACGCTGCGGGTCGCCAAGCAGGCGAATCCCGGGGTCACAGCGCTGACGCGGCAGGAGCGCGAGGTCAGGCGGCTGACGGTCGCCACCGGCCGGGCCCCGAGCTACTCCTCCGGGATCACCGACGGCACCAGCTTCGTCGTCACCGGGTACGAAGCCGACGGCTCGATCTACTACGAGCGCGCGGTGGTGCTGTCCCAGGCGGAGTACTGGTACGTGTGGCACTACCCCGCCTCCGCGAAGTCGGCACTCAACGCCGCGCTCCAGCACGAGCTCTCCTCGTTCGTGCCCGGGCCCGACGTACCGGTCTCCTGACCGCGGACGTCCCGCCGCAGGGCCGCGGGTCCCGAGACACGGGACCACCGGCGCCGGGGAGACGGTTCGGTCAGGCCGGTGGGACGGGTCCGCTCGCTGCGGCACGGCGGAGCAGGAGCTCGCGCTCCGCGGGGTTCCGGGTGAGCGCCGCCGCCTCACGGAAGGACGCTGCCGCCTCGTCGTGCCGGCCGGCGCGAGCGAGCAGGTCGCCACGCACGCTCGGCAGCAGGTGGGAACCTGCGAGGGCGCCGGCCGGCAGCGCGTCGAGCACGGCCAGCCCGGCCTCGGGCGAGTGCGCGCGGCCGTGCGCGACGGCCCGGTTGACCTCCACGACCGGGCCGGGCGCGGCCTCGGCGAGGACGTCGTACAGGCCGGCGATCGCGCGCCAGTCGGTGTCCTCCGCCGACCGCGCGCGGGCGTGGCACGAGGCGATCTCGGCCTGCAGGAAGTAGCGGCCGACCGGGCGGCCGGTGGCGGCGAGGCCCTCCGCGCGTCCGAGCGCGTCCAGCCCGCGCTTGATCAGCAGGTCGTCCCAGAGCCGTCGGTCCTGGTCCTCGAGCAGCACCGGCCGGCCGTCCGGATCCACCCGGGCCACGCCGCGCGAGGCCTGCAGCTCCAGCAGAGCCTGCAGGCCGTGGACCTCGGGCTCGTCGGGCACCAGTCCGGCCAGCATCCGCGCAAGCCGGATCGCCTCGCGGGTGAGCTCGGGGCGCATCCAGTCCTCGCCCGCGGTGGCGGCGTACCCCTCGTTGAAGACCAGGTAGATCACCGCCATCACGTCGTCGAGCCGGTCGAGGCGCTCCTGGCCGGCGGGCAGCTCGAGCTGCACCCCGGCCTCGGCCAGCGTCCGCTTCGCGCGCGAGATCCGCTGGCCCATGGTCTTCTCCGGCACCAGGAACCCGCGGGCGATCTCGGCGGTGGTGAGGCCGCCGACCAGGCGCAGGGTCAGCGCCGCCCGCGACTCGGGGGTGAGCGAGGGGTGGCAGGACAGGAAGATCAGCCGGAGGACGTCGTCCTCGATGAAGTCGACCTGATCGCTGAGGTCGGGCATGCCGTCCTCCTCGCTCAGCTCGTGGCCGATCTCGGCCGTCTTGCGGCGCAGCGTGTCGGCGCGCCGGAACGTGTCGATGGCACGCCGCTTCGCGGTGGTCATCAGCCACGCCGCGGGATTGGCGGGTACGCCGTCGGCGGGCCACCGCTCGAGGGCGCTCAGCAGCGCGTCCTGGGCGAGGTCCTCGGCGAGGTCGAGGTCCCGGGTCATCCGGGTCAGGGCGCCGACCAGTCGCGCGGACTCCGCGCGCCAGGTCGCGGTGATCGCCTCAGTCGTGGTCGGTTCCGCGGTGGTCTCGGCCATGCGGCCAGCCTAGGGGCCGGCCGCATGGCCGCGGGTCACTCGGCGGCGGCCTCCGGCGGCGCGTCCGAGATCTGCCGCAGGGTGGCGACCATCTGGCAGTCCGGCCAGTACTTCGCGTGCAGCTCGGCGAACTCGGCCTGGCCGGCGATGGCCTCCTCGAGGGTGTCGTACTGCAGGATCGCCCACCCGCCGACGACCTCCTTGGACTCGGCGTACGGGCCGTCGACCCGCGTGGTCTCGCCCTTGCGGACCACGAAGTTGACCGCGTCCTCGGTGCCGAACAGGCCGCCTCCGTCGAGGAAGTGGCCGAGCTGCGCCTGCTCCCCGATGTAGGTGTCCATCGCGTCGAACAGCGCCTGCGGCGGCATGCCCTGTCCCTCTTCCATCCTGACGAATCCCATGAACCGCGGCATCGCTCGCTCCTTCGTGTCCCTCGTGTGGTGGCCACCGCTGTCTCGGTGCCCTTCTCCCCCGTACGTCGAACGGCATCCTCCCGTTTCGACATCGACTTCGGAAGAAGTTTTGGCGCTAGCGTGCGGACATGACCTTCACCTCGCTCGAGCTGCGCTCCGAGATCACCGCCGACGGGCAGCTGCAGCTGTCCCTGGACGAGCGGGAGGTCGGCGATCCGGGCCCGGACGAGGTGGTCGTCCGGGTCGACGCCGCGCCGATCAACCCCTCCGACCTGGCGCAGCTCCTCGGCCCCGCCGACCTGGCGACCCTCGAGAGCGGCGGTACGCCGGAGCGACCGGTCGCCACCGCCACGGTGCCCCGCCAGGTGCTGCCCGCGGTGGCGGACCGGGTCGGCAGGTCGCTCACCCTCGGCAACGAGGGCGCCGGCGTGGTCGTCGCGGCGGGCGCCAACGCCCAGCACCTGATGGGAAGGCTGGTCAGCGCCTTCGGCGGGATGATGTACACCCAGTACCGCAAGCTCCCGGCCCTGCAGGTGTACCCGTTCCCCGACGGCGTCACGGCCCAGCAGGGCGCGTCGGCCTTCGTGAACCCGATGACCGCCCTCGGCATGGTGTCCACGATGCGCCTGGAGAACCACACGGCGCTCGTGCACACCGCGGCCGCGTCGAACCTCGGCCAGATGCTGCTCCGGCTCTGCCTCGCCGAGGGCATCGGCCTGGTCAACGTGGTGCGCAGCGAGGCGCAGGAGGAGATCCTGCGGTCGATCGGGGCGGCGTACGTCGTCAACTCCGGCGCGGACGACTTCCGCGACCAGCTGCAGGCGGCGATCGGGGAGACCGGCGCCACCCTGGCCTTCGACGCGGTCGGCGGCGGCGCGCTCGGCGGCCAGATCCTGGCCGCGATGGAGGCGGCAGCGCTCGCGAAGGCGCCGGCGACCGGACCGTACGGCTCGGGGACGCGCAAGCAGCTCTACGTCTACGGCCGGCTCGACCGGAGCGCCACGACGATCCCGCCGGCAGTGGGCATGACCTGGGGCGCCGGCGGCTGGCTGCTCGGCGACCACCTGGGCCGGGTCGGCGGCGAGGAGATGATGCGGATGCGCGCCAAGGTCGCCGAGGAGATCACCACCACCTTCGCCAGCCACTACACCGACGAGATCGGCCTCGCCGAGGCCGTCGACCCCGCGATCGTCCGCCGCTACGGGCGGATGGCCACCGGCGAGAAGTTCCTGCTCACGCCGCAGGCCGGCGGTGCGGAGAGCGCCCGATGAGCTACGCCCACCAGACCGCCTGGCGCACCATCCAGGACCTCCTCCCCGCGCCCTACCGGCTGACCCCGGTCACCGAGCCCGCCGAGGAGTGGTGGGAGCACGACGGGCACCGGATCCACCTCGACACCTATCGCGACCCGGCCGCGCCGGTGAAGGTCATCCTGTTCCACGGCGTCGGCACCAACGGCCGGCAGATGACCACCATCCTGGGCCACCCGCTCGCCGAGCGCGGCTTCGAGACGGTGGCGGTGGACATGCCGACGTACGGCGTCACCGAGGTGGCGCCCGGTGCCCTGGTGACCTACGACGACTGGGTGCGGATCGGCTCGGACCTGGTCGAGAAGGAGCGCGACGGCCGGCCGATCGTGCTCTACGGGCTGTCCGCCGGGGGCATGGAGACCTACCACGTGGCGGCGGTCAACGGCGACGTCGCCGGCATCGTCGGCATGACCTTCCTGGACCAGTCCTCCGCGAGGGTACGCCGGGACACGGCGTTCGACCCGGTCACCGGCACGGTCGGGGCGATTCTGATGCGGACGCTCGCCCGCACTCCGCTGCGCCGCCTCCGGGTGCCGATGCGGTGGGTGAGCAATATGCGGGCGCTGGTCAACAGCCGGGAGGCGAAGCGGGCCTGCTACGCCGACCGCACCTCGGCCGGCAACAGCGTGTCGATCGCCTTCCTCGACTCCTACCTCAACTACGCGCACCCGGTGGCGCCCGAGGACTTCGCGGTCTGCCCGGTGCTGCTCACCCAGCCGGCCGCGGACCGGTGGACGCCGCTCGACCTCTCCGAGCCGTTCCTCGACCGGATCACCAAGGTCCCCGTCTCGACGGTGCTGCTGCCCGAGGGCGGCCACTACCCGATCGAGCGAGCGGCCCTCGACCCGATGGTCGACGCGATCGCGGACTTCTGCCGCAGCGTGGCGTGACCGGTGCCGGTCCGCGTCTGATCGGGACCGGCCCGGGTCTGGCGGGTCGCTGATCCGAGGAGTATGCAGGGAGGTACCGGCGGTGCCGGTCGGGCGTCGCCCCAGCTCCTGAAGGGAGAGGGTCGTGTACGCACGCTCCACCACGTTCCACGGCAGGCCCGAGAACATCGACGCGGGCATCAGGATGGTCGAGTCGGAGGTCGATCCGATGCTCTCGCGGACCGCGGGGTGCCTGGGCATGTCGCTGCTCGTCGACCGCGACACCGGCTACTGCATCACCACCAGCTCCTGGGAGAGCGAGGAGATGATGAACGACAGCGACGCGGTGCTGCGCCCGATCCGCGAGCGCGGCCGCGATGTCCTCGGCGCGTCCATGCAGGTCGACTCCTGGGAGATCGTCGCCATGCATCGCACGCACCACGGCGAGTGCTGCCGCGTCAGCTGGATCGAGGGCGACGTCGACACCGTCGCCGAGACCTTCCGGGTGGCGCTGCTCCCCCGGCTGGAGCAGATGGACGGCTTCTGCAGCGCCAGCCTCATGATCGACCGGATGGCCGGCCTGGCCTGCGCGACGACCGCGTGGGAGTCGCGTGCCGCCATGGAGGCGAGCCGCGAGATGGCCGACGAGATGCGCGAGCGGGCCGCGGACGAGGCGTCCGGGATGGTGGTGGAGGTGCACGAGTTCGACCTCGCCTACGCCCACCTGCACGTGCCCGAGATGGCCTGA
This sequence comes from Nocardioides ultimimeridianus, assembly GCF_054777895.1. NCBI lineage: Bacteria > Bacillati > Actinomycetota > Actinomycetes > Propionibacteriales > Nocardioidaceae > Nocardioides > Nocardioides ultimimeridianus. The sequence continues at coordinate 28,354 of NZ_BAAHAB010000009.1, forward strand.
CGCGCCCCTCGGGGTGGGGACCCGGCTCCCCACCCCGGGACCGAGCGGGGGATCAGGCGTCCTCGGCGATCAGCGCGGCACCGAGGCACACCTGCAGCGCCGCCATGATCCCGACGGCGAGCTGCACCTGCTCGGCGATGATCAGGCCGATCATCACCAGCGGCCAGATCCCGTTCACGAGCGGCGCGAACCGCCCGACCCCCTGCCACGCCCCGGCACGCAGCGTCGCCACCCCGGCCGTCGTGAACCCGACGCCGAGCAGCACGGTGGACACGCCGAACACCAGGCCGATCGCTCCTCCGATGCCGTTGTTCTCCATCGCGTCAGCGTTCGCAGCCGACAAGAAGTTGGCCACGACGATGCCGGCCGCGGCGACGACAGCGGTCCACGCCCCGATCCGGCCGGACCGGCTCGCCCCGACCGCCCGGCTCCGGGCGAAGGCCGCGAAGCCGACCATCAGGAACAGCCCGGCGAACGACCACCAGGTCGAGATCTGGCCGGCCAGGCCGCCGTACCAGGGGAAGTTCAGGGTCTTGTCCGACGCCGGGCTGACCGAGCGATAGGCGTTGGTGATGACGGCCGCGTCGATCTGCGAGGCGGCCGCCGCGATGAGAGCCACGGCAGGCAGCAGGACGGCTGCCCGCAGCCGGCGGCGGGTCGTGGTGGGTTGCTGGGTGATGACGGACATGGTGACCTCCTCGGGTCGAGAGTGATGACGCCATCGAACCCGCGGCCCGCCCCTGCGCGCGTCCGGGCGGACGCTGCACCTGCAGCTCCGTGCTGATACTGAATACGCGGACCGGGTCGCTGCGTCAGGATGCGAAGGTGGGAACGCGAGTCCGGCCGGCACACGGGGCAGTGCTGCTCGTCGCCGTCGCCGCGGAGGCCGGTTCCGTCGCCCTCTCCTGGGGCCGGGAGCCGGCATGGGACACGCTCGTGTACGCCGTCTACGCGCTGGCGACGACGGTGGCCGGCGTCCTCATCCTGGCCCGCCACCCGCGCCACCGGATCGGCGTCCTCCTGGTCGTGAACGGCCTCCTGCAGGCCGTCGTCACCGACCTCGCGCAGGACTACGCGCTCACCGGTACGCCGCACCACTGGCCGGGCGCGGCGATCGTCGACCTGATCGCGAGCTGCACGTGGGCCGTCAGCGGAGCGGTCCTGCCGGCGATCCTGGTCCTCTTCCCCGACGGCACGCTGCCGAGCACGGGCCGGCTGTGGCCCTGGGTCCTCCCCCTCGGCTGCCTGGGCTCGGGGCTCACCCTGGCCGGCTGGGCCACGGGCTCCCGGGTCGCCGCGCAGCTGGTCACCGGGACCAACCCCGTGCACGCACCTGCCGTGCCGTCGGACCTGCTGTACTGGCTCGGGTTCCCGGGCCTCACCGGCTCCCTGGCCCTCGGCATCCTGGCCATGGTGCAGCGGATGCGGGCCGCGACCGGGGTCGAGCGCCAGCAGCTGAAGTGGATGGTCTTCGCCGCCGGCGTGATGGTCGCGACCCTGGTCCCGAGCAGCCCGCTGTTCGACAGCTTCGTGGTCGTGCGGATCGCCGACGCGCTCGTCCTCACCGCCCTCCCCCTGGCGGCGCTGGCGGCGATCTGGCGCTACCACCTCTACGACATCGAGCTGATCGTCAGCCGCACGGTCCTCTATGCGATGCTCACCGCCGTCCTCGCCGCCGCCTTCGCGGGGCTCGTCGTGGGCCTGGGCGTCGTGTTCGGCCACGGCTCGCCGGTCGCGACCGCGGGAGCCACCCTCGCCGTCGCGCTCGCCTTCCGGCCGCTGCGCGACCGGCTGCAGAAGCACGTCGACCGGGCCTTCGACCGCGGTCGGTACGACGCCCTCGGGCTGGTGGCCCGGTTCATGGCCGACCTGCGCTCCGGCCGCCGCGAGCCGGAGGAGGTCGAGCAGGTGCTCGCCGAGGCGACGGCACGCCTGGGCTCCGCGGAGAAGCAGGCCGCGGTCCGGCCGGCCCTCGAGCGGGAGGCGTGGCTGGCCCTGGAGATGGTGCAGCTGCGCCAGGAGCTGCGCGAACAGCTGCAGGAGGTCCGGAGGTCGCGACGCAGGATCGTCGAGGCCGCCGAGGCCGAGCGGCATCGCATCGAGCGCGACCTCCACGACGGCGCACAGCAGCGCCTCGTCGCGGTGGGTCTCGCCCTGCGCCACCTCCAGCACCGGCTGGGCGGCGCGGCCACCGAGGTGGGCGCCGAGCTGGACGAGGTCGTCCACGACCTGACCGACACGATCCGCGAGCTGCGCGAGATGGCGCGCGGCATCCGGCCCGGCGTCCTGGACGACGGCCTGGAGTCCGCGCTGCACGAGCTGGTCCAGCGCACGCGGCTGCCCGTGGCCGTCGTCGTACCGCACCGGCGGTTCCCGGCGGCGGTGGAGACGGCGGCGTACTTCATCGCGTGCGAGGGCGTGACGAACGCGGCCAAGCACGGCGGAGCCAGCCACGTGGAGGTGTGCATCGAGGAGGTGACCGGGATGCTCCTGGTCCGGGTGCAGGACGACGGCGTCGGTGGGGCGACGCTCACCCGTGGCGGCGGGCTGGTCGGGGTCAGCGACCGGGTCGCCGCACTCGGCGGCCGGCTGTCGGTCCGGTCCGAGCCCGGTCACGGCACCACGCTGCTCGCGGAGCTGTCGTGCGCGTCGTGATCGCCGAGGACCAGGTCCTCCTGCGCGCCGGCCTGGCGCGGCTGTTCGAGGACGGCGGGCACGAGGTCGTCGGCTCGGTGGGCGATGCGGACGGCCTCGTCGACCTCGTCCGGCAGTGGTCGCCCGACCTGGTCGTCCTCGACGTACGCATGCCGCCCACGCACACCGACGAGGGCATCCGGGCCGCCGCGGACCTCAAGGCGGCGCAGCCCGGCCTCGGCGTGCTCGTGCTGTCCCAGCACGTGGAGACCGTGCACTCGGTCGGGCTGGTCCAGCACCCCGGCTTCGGCTACCTGCTCAAGGACCGGGTGCTCGACGTCGACGACTTCCTCGCCACGGCCGGGAGGGTCGCCGCCGGCGGCTCGGCCCTGGACCCGACGGTGGTCGCCAACCTGGTGGCCGGCCGGCAGCGCTCGGGTCTGGAGTCGCTCAGCGAGCGCGAGCTCGAGGTCCTCGGGCTGATGGCCGAAGGGCTCACCAACACCGGCATCGCGGCGCGGCTCGTGATCAGCGAGCGCACCGTCGAGTCCCACGTACGACGGCTGCTGATGAAGCTCGACATCGCCGAGTCCACCAACGAGCACCGCCGGGTCCTCGCCGTCCTCGCCTACCTCAGGGCGGTCTGACCGGGGTCGTAGCGGCAGCGCGCACCGGTCGTCACGCTGCGCTCGAGGTGCTCGCCGATCGCCGGGGCACGCTCGCCGACCCGGCGGATCGCCGAGCGGATCGCGCGGGTGACGTTGACCCGCGCCCGCTCGGCCTCGTCGGCGAACCGGCGCGGACGGCCGCCGAGCCCGAGGTCGCCACGGAGCTCGGCGACCAGGGCGTCGCGCTCGTCCTCGAGTTGTCCGACACGGCCGTCGTCGTTCCAGCCGCGCGCCTCCTCGAGCTCGGTGTCGATCTCCGCGAGCCGGGTCCGGTACGCCGCGAGCGCGCGCCGGTCGAGCACCTCCTCGGCTCTGCCCGCGCGCGGCACCTCGGCGCCTGCGGGTGCGGCGAGCAGGGTCGCGGCGATGTCGCTGCCAGGGTTCGCCAGGAGCACCGCGAGCTGGGTGAGGCCGAGACTCGTCGGCAGCCGCACCACGTCGGCACCGAGCCGGAGCGTGACGATGCCGTCGGCCGACTCCATGGTGGCTCCGACCACGCCGATCCCGGCCAGCAGACGGAGGTGGTCGGACACGGGGCCGAGGCAGGCGACTCCCCCGGCAGCGACGACGAGGCGACCGGCGTACGGGAGGAGCTCGTCGTGGATGCGCGCCGCCGCCTTCGCGTCGCCGAGCGCCACGGCGTCCTCGGCGAGCAGCGCGAGCGACCAGGTCCGCAGCAGGTCGTGCTCCAGCCCGTCCAGCAGTCCCATCAGGCGCTCGAAGACCTCCCGCGCCTCCGCCTCCCGGCCGTCGCCGAGCAGCACCTGCACCACCGCGCCGTCGTGTGCGATCGGGTACGGCGATGCCACCGCGAGCTCGCGGGCGGTCCGCTCCATCGCACCACGCTCCTCCTCGGTCAGCTCCGCCATCCGCCCGACCGTGAACAGCTGTCCCCAGGCCACCGCCTCACCGTCGGCCAGACCGAACCGCGCCGCAAGGTCCCGCGCCTCGCGCACGGCCGCGAGCGCTCCGGCCGCATCGCCGCGCACCATCGCGATCGTCGCGCGGCGCGAAGCCGCGAGGTGGGCGAGGGCGGGCTGCCGGGAGCGGTCGGCGAGGTGCTGCAGCGCCGTGACCGCGCCGGCGGCCGTGGTCAGGTCGCCCAGCTCGAGCGCGAACACCATCACCCAGGTGGCCGCCCTCGCCGCCAGGGACGGTTCGCAGACCAGGCTCGCCAGCCGCTGCGCCCGCTGCAGCGCGTCGTGCGGGTCGTGCCGACCCCACTCCACCTCGAGCCGCGCGGCGAGAGCGGCCGGCAGGTCCGGGGCCAGCTCGCCGGCACGGACCGCGAGCCGCAGCGCCTCCGCGCGGTCCTCGACGGCGACCAGCTCGGCGAGCCGGGCGACGACCGCCGCGTGCGCGTCGCCCGCCTCGTCGCCGAACCGGCGGTCGGCCTCGCGGAGCAGGTCGATGGCGTCGAGCTGGACGGCGTTGAACGCCAGACCGGTCGCGGCCAGCAGAGCGGCACGGGCGAAGAGCTCCGGGTCGTCGAGGGAGCTCGCGAGCGCGAGCGCCTGCGCCACGACCCGATGCCCCTCGTCGGCCCGGCCCGCCCGGAGCCGGGCGTCGGCCACGGCGAGCAGCAGCTCCGTCCGCGCGGCGGGATCGGGGGACGGCAGCCGGTCGTGCGCCGTCAGCGCGAGCAGGTACGCCGCAGCCGCCTCGCCGTGCGCCGAGGCGCGGCTCGCGTCGTCACCAGCCAGCCGGGCGTAGCGGACCGCCTCGGCGACCCCACCCGCGGGCCAGGCCGCGGCGAAGTGCCACGCGAGCCGCTCCGGGCCTGCGCCAGCGGCGACCAGGGCATGGGCCGCCCGCAGGTGGGTCTCGGCTGCGCGAACGGGCGGCAGCCCGTCGTACACGGCCTCCCGGACGAGGGCGTGCGTGAAGGTGTGCCTGCCCATCGCGTCACGTCGCAGCAGCCGCAGCGCCACGGCGCGGTCGAGCGCCGCCTGGACCTCGGCAGGCTCGCGGCCGGTGGTGGCGGCCAGCGTCGCGGCGGTCAGCTCCTCGCCGAGGACCGCGGCCGCCTCCAGCACGTCCTCGGCGCCCTCCCCGGCGATCGCTGCCTGGCGGCGCAGCGCGTTGCGAAGGCCCAGCGGGAGCCCGGTCTCGGCGGCCGATCCGCCCGCCGCCAGCCCACGCGCGGTGTGCACGACGAAGAGCGGGTTGCCCTGGGTGCGCTCCAGCACGGCATCGACGAGCGGCCGGTCCGGGCGCAGCCCCTGGGCGGCCAGCACGGACCCGACGTCGGCGTCGCCGAGCGGCCGAGGCTCGAGCACCGTCCCAGCGCCCTCGAGGCGCGAGACCACCTCGGCCGTGCCCGGCTCTGCGGCCACCTCGGCCGGGCGGTAGGTCGCGACCAGCACGACCGACGCACCGGCCGTCGCGCGGACCACGTCCTCGAGCAGCTCGGCGGTCGACGGACCGGCCGCGTGCAGGTCCTCCAGCGCGACCACCACCGGCCCCGACCCCGCCAGCGCGAGCACCAGCTCCGCGACCGCGTCGTGCAGGACGAACCGGTCCACCGCGGCCGACGCCCGGGCGGGACCGAGCGGACCCAGCACGGCCGCCCGTCGGCGTACCTCCTCGGGCGCGGAGCGCTCGGCTGCCCGCACCACCTGCATCCAGGGCCAGTACGACGGAGCTCCGTCCTCCCATGCAGCGCCCGACAGCCACGTGGCGCCGGCCCCCACGGCGACCGAGCGGAACGCCTCGACCAGGGATGTCTTGCCGATGCCGGGCTCCCCCGCGATGAGCACCAGCTGCCGCGCCCCGGTGGCCGCCCGTGCGAGAGCGGCGTCGAGCGCGGCGACCTCGCGCGCACGGCCGACCAGGTCCACGCGTGCCTCCTCGGAAGCCGGCCCGAGATCGTTCACGACCAGTGAACACCCGGTGTACGCCAGAGGGGTACCACCCGCTACCGATCGGAGACCCACCATGACCACCCAGCTCGACGCTCCCGCCGACCTCGAGGAGGCCGCCGGCGCGTTCACCGGCCGCGTCCTCGCCGACACGGCCGCGGCCGCCACCGTCGTGATGGCCGCGCTCGGCGACCGCACCGGCCTGTTCCGCTCCCTCGCCGCCGACGGTCCCGCCACCAGCGCCGGCCTCGCCGCCCGGCTCGGCCTCGACGAGCGCTACGTGCGCGAGTGGCTCAACGGCATGCACGCCGCCGGCTATCTCACCTTCGACCCGCTCGCGCAGACCTTCACGCTGCCCGCCGCCCACGTGCCGACCCTCGCGACGGAGGAGGGACCCGGCTTCTTCGGCGGCGTCCACCAGGAGCTGCTCGGCGCGATCCAGCGGTACGACGACGTCGCGGCCTCCTTCCGTGACGGCGGCGGGGTCGCGTTCGAGCACCTCCACCCCGACGTCGCCCTCGGAACCGCCCGCTTCACCGCCGCGTGGCACGAGCACCTCCTGGTGCCGGAGTGGCTGCCGCTGGTGCCCGCCACGCTGGCCCTGCTGGAGCGCGGCTGCGACGCGGCGGACGTGGGCTGCGGCGCCGGCCGCGCGTCGATCACGCTGGCGCGGCGCTTCCCCGCCTCCCGCTTCGTGGGGTATGACGTGTCCCCCGATGCCGTCGCCGCCGCGGGCGCCAACGCCCGGAGCGCCGGGGTCGAGGACCGAGTCCGGTTCGAGGTCCTCGACGCGAGCCAGGGGCTGCCGCAGATGTTCGACGTCGTGACGACCTTCGACGTCGTCCACGACGCCGTCGCTCCTCGCACGCTGCTCCGCGCGATCCGGGAGGGCCTGCGGGAGGGCGGTCGCTTCCTCTGCCTCGACATCAGCTGCTCGGCCGACACCACTGAGAACGTCGGCCCGATCGCGACCCTGCTCTACGGGTTCAGCCTGCTCTACTGCATGACGACCTCGCTCGCCGAGGGCGGCGAGGGACTCGGCACGCTCGGGCTGCCCGAGCCGGTGCTGCGCAACCTCGCGACCGAGGCCGGCTTCGCGTCGGTGCGGCGCGTGGAGATGGACAACCCGTTCAACGCGCTCTACGAGCTCGTGCGATGAGCCGTCAGCTCGAGGACCGGGTCGTCGTGGTCACCGGCGCGTCGGAGGGCCTGGGCGTGCAGATCGCCCGGGCCGCCCGGGCCGCCGGGGCACGGGTGGCGATCGCCGCCCGCCGCGGCGACCGGCTGGCCGCCGTGGCCGAGGAGCTGGGAGATCACGTCCTCGCGGTGTCGTGCGACATCACCGCGGAAGCCGGGTGCCAAACGCTGGTCGCCACCGTCGCCGAGCGGTTCGGCCGCATCGACGCCCTGGTCAACAACGCCGGCATCGCCGCGTCCGGACCAGCCGAGGCCGAGTCGCCCGAGCTCGTCGAGCAGGTGGTGCGGACCAACCTGCTGGCGCCGTACCGGCTCTGCCAGCTGGTCGCGCCGGCCATGCTCGAGCGCGGCGAGGGCGCGATCGTCAACGTGTCGTCGATCGGGTCGCTGGCGAGCTTCGACCGGTTCGGCCTGGCGGCGTACGACGCCAGCAAGGCCGGCCTCAACGGGCTCACCCGTGAGCTCGCGGCCCAGTGGGGCGGGCGCGGGGTGCGGGTGAACGCGGTGGCGCCGGGGTGGTTCCCGGGTGCGACCAACGGCTACCTGGAATCGGACGACCTGCGCTCCTGGGTCTCGGGTCACACGGCGCTCGGCCGGCCGGGGCGTCCGGAGGAGCTCGCCGCTGTCGTGGTCTTCCTGCTGTCGGCGGCGAGCAGCTACGTCACCGGTCAGGTGCTGGCGGTGGACGGAGGCTGGACCGCGTTCTGAGCACGGAGCGCCTCGGCCGCCTCGTCGATGATCGCGCGCATCGCCGACTCCGCGGCGTCCCCGTCCCCGGTGCGTACGGCGAGCGCGACCTGCTCGTGCAGCCGGATCGCGTCCGCGTTCGGGGTCGCGGGCATGAGGTGGTGGTGGGTGCGGCCGGCGAGCAGCTCGGACACCACGTCGCTCATCGCCGCCAGCATCTCGTTGCCGCACGCGTCGAGCAGCGTGCGGTGGAAGTCGGTGTCGGCGACCAGGTAGGCCTCCAGGTCGCCGGACGCGGCGTGCACCACCATGTCGGCGACCGCGCCGGCGAGCCGGCCGTGCTGGGCGGGGGTCGCCCGCTCGGCGGCCAGCCGGGCCGCGATCGGCTCGATGCCGCGGCGTACCTCCGAGAGGGACTGGAGCTGCTCGACCCGGCCGTCACCGTCCAGGCGCCAGCGGATCACCAGCGGGTCGAAGACGTTCCAGGCCGGGCGGGCCAGGACGGTGATGCCGACCCGCCGCCGGGTCGCGACCAGGCCCATCGACTGCAGCACGCGCACCGCCTCGCGCGCGACCGGGCGGGACACGGCGTACTCGCTCTGCACGGCGTCGAGGTTGAGCACGGCCCCGGCGGCGAGCTGGCCGGACACGATGCGGCGCCCCAGCTCGTCGCGCACGCTCTGGTGCAGGCGGAGCGGGTCGGCGGTCATGAGGTGCATCCTCGCAAACCCGGCTCCCGGAAACAATCGGCAACCTTTTTGTGATCCAGGTGTTGCAATCGGATGCCTTTTGAACCATCCTGTGAGCCATGCCACAGCACCCCCTCCCCCCGCTCCTGGTCGTGATGGGCGTCTCGGGCTCGGGCAAGTCGACGGTCGGAGCCGCGATCGCCCAGCGCCTGCGCCTGCCGTTCGGCGACGCCGACGACTTCCACCCGGCCGCGAACATCGCCAAGATGACCGCCGGCCACCCGCTCGACGACCACGACCGCGCCCCCTGGCTGGAGGCGCTCGGGCTCTGGCTCGCCGAGCACGACGCGAACGGCGCGGTGCTGAGCTGCTCGGCGCTCAAGCGGACCTACCGCGACCGGCTGCGCCACCACGCGCCGCGGGTGGAGTTCCTGCACCTGCGCGGTACGCCGGAGGTGATCGCCGCCCGACAGGCGTCGCGCCCCGGGCACTTCATGCCCGCCGCGCTGCTGCACTCCCAGTTCGCGACGCTCGAGGGCCTCGCCCCCGACGAGCGCGGCGTCGCCATCGACGTCGACCAGGACATCGACGCGATCGTCGACCGCTACCTGTCGCTGCACCCCGACCTGCCCACCCCCACCGAGCCCGTCAACGAGGAGAACCGATGAGCCCCCTGACCATCGCCGCCGCGGCGCCGACCCCACCGGTCCCGCCGGTCGCCTCCGGCGGCCTGCTCGTGGCCGCGGCCCTGATCTCGATCGCCGTCATCGTCGGGCTGATCACCCAGCTGAAGCTGCACCCGTTCCTGGCGCTCCTCGTCGGTGGCCTCGCCGTCGGGGTGATCGCCGGGCGCAACGTGAACGACGTGATCACCTCGTTCACGACCGGCTTCGGCTCGACGGCGTCCGGCGTGGGCATCCTGATCGCGCTCGGCGCCATGTTCGCCAAGCTGCTCGCCGACTCCGGCGGCGCCGACCAGATCGTCGACACGATCGTGGGCCGCTCCTCGGTCCGCACGCTGCCCTGGGCGATGGCCGCCGTCGGTGCGCTGATCGGCCTGCCGATGTTCTTCGAGATCGGCCTGGTGCTGCTGATGCCGGTCATCTACCTGGTGGCCCGGCGCGCCCAGGTCTCCCTGATCACCGTCGGCATCCCCGCGTTGGCCGGCCTCTCGGCCATGCACGGCCTGGTCCCGCCGCACCCCGGCCCGCTGGTCGCGATCAGCGCCGTCGGCGCCGACCTCGGCACGACGCTCGCGCTCGGCGTACTCGTCGCCATCCCGACCGTCATCGTCGCCGGCCCGCTGTTCGGGACCTTCGCGGGCAAGTGGGTCCCGGTCCCCGCCCCCGACCTGTACGACGCCACCTCGCCGGCCGCTGAGGCATCGGGGGCCTCCGATCCCGCGGGGCTCGGCAGCACCGGCCGCCGCCCGTCCTTCGCCATCACCCTGGCCACCGTGCTGCTGCCCGTCGTGCTGATGCTCGGCAAGGCGATCGCCGACATCGCCATCGACAACCCCGACAACACCGCCCAGAAGTGGCTCGACATCATCGGCACCCCGCTGATCGCACTGCTCGTCGCCGTCCTGGTGGCCATGGTGACCTTCGGCCGCGGCACCGGCATGAGCCTGCGCACCGTCTCCGAGACGGTCGAGAAGTCGCTGCCCGCCATCGCCGGCATCCTGCTCATCGTCGCCGCCGGCGGCGGGTTCAAGCAGTCGCTGGTCGACACCGGCATCGGCACCCAGCTGGCCCATTGGGCCGAGGGCGCAGGCGTCTCCACGCTGCTGCTGGCCTGGCTGCTCGCGGTCCTGATCCGGCTCGCCACCGGCTCGGCCACGGTCGCGACGATCACCGCCTCGGCGCTGGTCACCGGGCTGCTGCCGGGCATGAGCTCGGTCGAGCTGTCCCTGCTGGTGCTCGCGATCGGCTCCGGCTCGCTGTTCTTCTCCCACGTCAACGACGCCGGCTTCTGGCTGGTCAAGGAGTACTTCCGCCTCGACGTGGTCCAGACCCTGAAGACGTGGTCGCTGATGGAGACGATCCTGTCGGTCACCGGGCTGGTGCTGGTGCTGCTGCTCAACCTGGTGCTGTAACCGGGTCGTCAGGTTGAGCGGGCCACCAAGCGCACCGCTCAACCTGACGACCCGTGCTTCCTCAGCGGAAGGCGGCGATCCCGGTCATCGCCTGTCCGATGACGAGCGTGTGCATCTCGACGGTGCCCTCGTAGGTGAGCACCGACTCCAGGTTGTTGGCGTGCCGGATCACCGGGAACTCCAGCGAGATGCCGTTGGCGCCCAGCACCGTCCGGGCGGTGCGGCAGATCTCCAGCGCGGCGCGGACGTTGTTGAGCTTGCCCACGCTGACCTGCTCCGGACGCAGCGTGCCGGCGTCCTTGCGGCGGCCCAGGTGCAGCGCGAGCAGCAGGCCCTTGGTGTACTCCAGGTTCATCTCGACCAGCTTCTGCTGGGTGAGCTGGTAGGACGCGATCGGCTTGTCGAACTGGGTGCGCTGGCCGGCGTACTCCAGCGCGGTCGCGAGCGCCGATCGGGCCGCGCCCATCGATCCCCAGACGATGCCGAACCGGGCCTCGTTCAGGCAGCTCAGCGGACCCTTGAGGCCGCGGACCTCGGGGAACGCCGCATCGGCCGGAAGCCGTACGCCGTCCAGCACCAGCTCGCTCGTCACCGACGCGCGCAGCGACATCTTGTGCTTGATGGCCGGGGCGGAGAACCCCGGCGTGTCGGTGGGTACGACGAAGCCGCGCACCCCCTCCTCGGTCTGGGCCCAGACCACGGCGACGTCGGCGACCGAGCCGTTCGTGATCCACATCTTGCGGCCCTCGAGGACCCAGTCCCCACCGGGCTCCTGGCGCGCGCGGGTGCGCATGCCGCCCGGGTCGGAGCCGGCGTCGGGCTCGGTGAGGCCGAAGCAGCCGATGGCCTCGCCCGCGGCCATCCGGGGCAGCCAGGTGGTCTTGTGCTCCTCGCTCCCCCACTTCCAGATCGCGTACATCGCGAGCGATCCCTGGACCGAGACCAGCGAGCGGATGCCGGAGTCGCTGGCCTCGAGCTCGAGACAGGCGATGCCGTACTCGGTGGCGCTCATCCCCGCGCAGCCGTAGCCCTCCAGGTGCATGCCGAGCAGGCCGAGGCTGCCGAGCTCCTTGGCCAGGCCGCGGAGGTCGTCGATCTCGCCGCGCTCGAACCAGTCGGCGACGTACGGGTCGACGCGCTCGGCGCAGAGCTGGCGCACCGACGCGCGGACGGCCTTCTCCTCGGCGCTGAGCAGGTCGTCGATGCCGAGCAGGTCGAGGGGGTTCGTGCTCATGGGGTGTCTCCTTGCGCCAGCCAGCGGCGGACGTCGTCGTTGTGCTCGCCGAGCCGCGGGGGTGCGGCGTACCGGCTGATGGGGGTGCGGCTCAGGTGGAGCGGGCTGCGGACCTGCGGTGGCGCCTGGGGGCCGACGTCGACGGTGGGGTCGAGGCCGAGCCGCTCGGCGAGGGCGAAGGCGTCCGCGACGGTGCCGACGGGTCCGGCGGGGACTCCGGCCCGTGCCAGCGTCTCCGCCCATTCCGCGACGTCGGCGGTCGCCAGCCGCTTCTCGAGCTCGGCGACCAGGTCGTCGCGGTGCTCGACCCGGGCGGGGTTGGTGGCGAAGCGCGGGTCGTCGGCGAGCCCGGCCGCGTCGAGCGCGTCGGCGAGGCGCCGGAACTGGCCGTCGTTGCCGCAGCACACGGCGATCAGGCCGTCGGCGGCCGCGAGGGTCTCGTACGGCGCGATCGAGGGATGCCGGTTCCCCATCGCGGTCGGCGCGCGGCCGGTGGCGAGGTAGCCCGAGGCCTGGTTGACCAGCGAGCCGAGGAGGCTGGACAGGAGGTTCACCTCGACGCGTTGCCCGCGGCCGCTCGCCTCGCGCTCGCGGAGGGCGGCCAGGATCGCGATGGTCGCGTCCTTGGCGGTGAGTACGTCGACCAGCGCCACCCCGACCTTCGTCGGCTCGCCGGGCGCGCCGGTGATGCTCATCAGCCCGCCGACGGCCTGGACCAGGAAGTCGTAGCCGGCCAGGTCGGCACCCTTCGTGGTCCCGAAGCCCGAGATGGAGGCGTAGACGACGCCCGGGTTGGTCGCGGCGACCTGCTCGTAGCCCAGGCCGCGGCGGTCGAGCGCGCCGGCGCGGTAGTTCTCGATGACGACGTCGGCGCGGCGGGCCAGCTCGCGGGCCAGGGCGTTGTCGGCCGGGTCGTCCAGGTCGAGCTCGACCGACTGCTTGGACCGGTTGGCGGACTCGAAGTAGGAGCTGGAGTTGTCGGTCCAGGGCGGGCCCCAGTGCCGGGTGTCGTCGCCGCTGCCGGGCCGCTCGACCTTGATCACGGTGGCGCCGAGGTCGGCCAGGGTCGCGGCCGCCAGCGGGCCCGCGAGGACCCGGCTCAGATCCGCGACCAGGACCCCTTCGAGCGGCTGCACGGGCCCAGGCAACCACGGGGCGAGGGCCGGCGGGAAGACGACGGTCGTGCCTGATCGCGGGGTGGCGTCATACGAACGTACGACGGGCGCTGTCACGCGGGCAGGTCGCCGACCTCGACCGCGGCGCGGATCCCCTGCCAGAGCTCGGAGGCGCCGTCGGTGGTGCTCAGGCTGTGCCCGGTGACCTCCTCGATCCGCGCCACCCGCGAGACCAGGGTCTGCCGGTGCACGAAGAGCCGCCGCGACGCCCGCACCCAGCTGCGGTTCTCCTCGAGGAAGACCCGCAGGGTGGTGACGAGATCGGTGCCGCGCGCGGCGTCGTACGCGAACAGGCCGCCGAGGGTGCGGTCGACCGCGTCCCGGAGCCGGACCGGGTCGTCGGGGAGGAAGAGCGTGGTCGGCCGGGAGTCCTCGAACCGCACGGCTCCCTCGTGCGTCGGGGGCGTCCGGCTGAGGACGAGCCGGACCTGGCGGAACGCCTCGGGCACGTCCTCGATCCGCTCGAAGCTGCGGCTGATCGCGATCGGACCGGCTGGGTTGATCGCCGGGTCGATGGTGTCCGTCGCGCCCGCCAGGACCAGCACGAAGCCGTCGGTGGCGGTGAGCAGGTGCGCGACGTCGTCGCGACGCAGGGTCGCGTGCGTGCGGTCGAAGGTCTCCGCCGAGCCGTCCCCGCGCCACCCGGCGAGCAGGTACGGCGCCGCGACCCGGTGGGGTACCAGGAACCGCTCGGCCGACTCCGCGCCGATCGAGGCGTCGAGCAGGTCGCGCAGCAGCAGCGACCCGTGCAGCCGGCGCTCGGCGAGCCGGACCTGGTCGAGGTGCTCGCGGTTGTTGGCCTCGGCGACCGCCTTGGCGACCTTGATGAAGGGCACCGCGTGGGCCGTCTCCAGCACCGGGAGGCCCAGCTCGGTCGCCCGCGCGAGCATCCGGTCCGTCAGCGGCGGTGCCGACAGGTCCGCGCCGATCGAGACCGCGGCGATGCCGGCGGCGTACATGCCCTCGACGTAGGCGCACTGCTCGTCGGCCTCGATGGGCACGCCCAGACCGGTCGTCAGCACCAGGGCGCCCGCGCCGACCCACTGCCACGGCTCCGCCAGCTCGCAGGTGTGCGCCCACTCCACCGGGCGCCGCTCCCCCACGCCCGGCGTCAGCGAGCGGGTGCCGAGGGCATCCGTCGCGAGCAGGTCGCCGACCGTGAACGTCACCAGCGGAGGCTATCGGCGCTCAGTCCGCGAAGGCCCAGCCGTGCTCGGCGAGGGTCGACCGCAGCAGCCGTACGGCGACCGGACCGACCCCGTGCAGCGCCGCCAGGTCCTTCTCGCGCCACTCCCGCACCTGTTCCAACGTCCACACGCCCTGCGCCCGCAGGGCACGCGTCGCCGGGGCGCCGATGCGCGGCAGCGGGATGCCGTCGGGCCGCTCACGGTCGCGGGTCGTGCCGCTCTCCGCGTCGATGACGGCCGCACCGCGGGGCGAGATCCGGTAGCCGATGTCGAGGCTCTCGGTCAGGCCGAGCTCCTTGAGCTTGCGGACGTCGCGCTTGAAGGTCGGGGTGTCGCGGCCGACCTGCGCGGCGAGCTCGGGCGCGCGCACGGTCGGGTTCGCGTCGATCAGCGCGAGCGTCGTGCGGGTCCACGGGCCGATGGCCGAGGCCGCGTCGAGGTGGTCGAGCCGGGTGCGGATGGTGGCGATCTCGGCGGCGTCCGGGACGGCGGTCCGCAGCTCGGTGCGCGGGTCCTCGCCGGCGTACCTCACCCCGACCTGCCAGACGGGCTTGTCCGACTTCATCGCGAGCAGCCGCTTCAGCTCCGGCAGGCTCGAGCCCGCTCTCCTCGCCTGGGCGGCCGTGATCTTCGACGCCGGCACCTGCTCCACGCTGGTCACCTCGACGACGCCGACGCGGGTCCGCAGCATCGTCCCGACCTTGACGCGCGGGCGGTCCCAGCGGCGGAACGCCAGGTCGACCTCGCCGGACTTGATGGCGAGCAGGGTGTCGGGGCGGATCATCACGGTCCGAACCTACCCACCCGGTGTCGTGGGTTGAGCAGCCGCGAGCGGCGTATCGAACGAACCCGTCTCTCTTCGTGGCTGGCCGTGGCGGCCGCCCCCGACCAGCCCCGAATCACCCCACCCCTCACCTCCCCGCCCGCACCTCGATCCCGTCCAGGAACAGATCCAGCGCCGTCTCGAAGGCGGAGCCGGCCATCGTGTGGATGTGGCGGCGGGTCGCGGCGATGTTCGGGTAGTCGGCCTTCGGCAGGGAGGTGTACGCCGAGGTCCACGACTCCCCTCCGTCGTCGGGGTTGACCGCGGCGCCGGCGGCGTCGAGGGCGGCGTAGCCGAGCACCAGGTCCACAAACGCGTGGTAGTAGCGGACCGCGTCACGGGGGCCGAAGCCGGCGCGGCGCAGCAGGCCGATGCCGGTGTCGACGGCGCGGAACTCGTTGCTCCGCAACGAGACCCGGGCCGCGCCGAGCACCACCAGCCTCGGGTGCCGCTGGGCGTAGATGTGGAAGCGCACGCCGAAGTCGCGCAGCGCGACCCGCCAGTCCTCGTCGGGGACGAAGTCGGCGAGCGAGTCGCCGATCAGCCGGTCGGTGATCGCGGCCATCAGGTCGTCGGTGCCGCGGAAGTACCGGTAGATCGCGGTCGGGTCCGCGCCGAGCGCGATGCCGAGGGCCCGCACGCTGAACCCCGCCCCCTCGGGCTGGTCGATCAACCGCATCGCGGTCCGCACGATCAGCTCCTCCGACAGCACCTCGCCGGAGCGGGTGGGGCGACGGCGACGGCGTACCGCCGTGACACGACCAGTGCTGGGCGTCGGGCTCATGGGATCAGTCCACCGTGCTACGACTCTTACGTCAACATGATTGACGCAATCGCCGAGCAGGTCTGGAATCTCCCCATGACCGACACCCCCGCCCCGAGCCTCAAGCGCTCGCTCGGCATCCGCGACGGCATCGCCATCGCCGCGTCCAGCACGGCGGCCACGACCAGCATCGGGATCGGCATGGGCGTGCTGGCGACGTACGCCGGACGGCAGGTGCCGATCGTCCTGATCCTCGCCTTCCTGCCGATCCTGGGCATCGCCGGCGCCTACGCGCGCCTCAACCGCAGCGAGCCCAACTGCGGCAGCGGCTACACCTGGGTCGGCCGCAGCCTGAGCCCCTGGCTGGGCTTCCTCTCCGGTTGGGTGGTGGTGCTCGCGACGATCATCTTCATGGCCTACACCGGCACGATCACCGGCTCGGTCGTGCTGCAGTTCGTCAACCGGCTCGGTCTCCACACGCTCCTCGGGATCACGCTCGACCCGCTCTCCACGGGGGTCAGCACGGTCGTCGGCCTCACCGTCCTGCTCGCCGTGACCATCACCGCGATCACCGGCGTCCGGTCGGCGACCCGGCTCCAGCTGTGGCTGCTGGTCTTCGAGTACGCCGTGCTGGTGGTCTTCTTGACGATGGCGCTTCTGCGCGGCCACCACGGCATCTCGCTGAGCTGGTTCGACCCCTTCGCCATCGCCCCGAAGGACCTGGCCATGTCGCTGGTCCTCGCGGTGTTCATCTACTGGGGCTGGGACGCGGCGTTCTCGGTCAACGAGGAGAGCAAGGACCCCCAGGACGCCGCGCGCGGCGGGATGATCGCGCTGTTCGCGATGCTCGGCCTGTTCGTGTACGCCGCGGTCGCGTTCCAGCGCCTGCTGAGCACCGAGGAGCTCGCGGGGTACGGCGACCAGGGGCTCAGCTACCTCGGCGTACGCCTCGCGGGTGAGCCGTGGGCATCGCTGCCGCTGATGGCGCTGATGTTCTCCGCGGTGGCGTCGCTGCAGTCCTCGGTGATCCCGACCGCCCGCGGCCTGCTCGCGATGGGCCGCGACCGGACCCTGGGCCCGGTCTGGACCCGGATCCACCCGCGGTTCGGCACACCGGCCGTCGGCACCGCCCTGCTGATGACCGCGGCCGCCGCGATCGCGGTCGTCGCCCTCGGCATCCCGCGCATCAACGACCTGATCCTCACCGCGGTCAACTCGGTGGGACTGATCGTCGCCTTCTACTACGGGCTGACCGCGTTCGCATGCGCCGCCCGCTTCCGGCACACGCGCGGCACCGAGCTGGTCCAGGCCGTCGTCGTGCCCGCCGTCAGCGGGGCCGTGCTGTGGGGCCTCGGCGGCTACCTGGGCTACCTCTACGCCACGATGAGCGACCACTTCGCCGCCAGCCCCGACAACGGCTGGTTCATGCTGGCCGTGCCCGGCGCGATCGTCGGCACCGGCCTGCTCGCGGCCGCGTGGGCGCGCTACGGCCGCCGCTCGGCGTACTTCCACCACGGCCGCGGAACCGATGCCGACAGCCTGGTCCTGCCCATGGATCTCGACCCCGTCCCCACCACCCCAGGAGCCTGATCACCATGTACGCCGACCTCGTCCTCACCGGCGGCCCCATCCACCTCGGCACCGCGGCCCGCAGCCGCGCGACCGCTGTCGCCGTCTCCGGCGACCGGATCGTCGCGGTCGGCGGCGACGACGTCCGCGACCTCGTCGGGCCGCGCACCGAGGTCGTCGACCTCGCCGGGCGCCTGCTGATCCCCGGCTTCCAGGACGCCCACGTCCACCCGGTCGGCGGCGGCCTCGAGCTCGGGCAGTGCGACCTGACCGGCCTGGTCGGGATCGACGAGGTCCGCGCCCGGATCAGGCAGTACGCCGACAGCAACCCCGACGCGCCCTGGATCACCGGTGGCGGCTGGTCGATGGAGACCTTCGACGGCTGGCCGGATCGCGCCTTCCTCGACGCCCTGGTCCCCGATCGGCCCGTCTACCTGGTGAACCGCGACCACCACGGCGCGATGGCCAACACCCGCGCGCTGGAGATCGCGGGCGTCGACGCCCGCACGCCGCAGCCCGCCGACGGTCGCTTCGAGGTCGACGCCGACGGAGCGCCGACGGGCATGCTGCAGGAGGGGGCGATGAGCCTGGTGGGCGCCCATGTCCCCCACGTGACCCTGGACGAGCTCGTCGCGGGACTGCTGCGCGCCCAGGACCTGCTGCACTCCCTCGGCATCACCGCCTGGCAGGACGCCCTGGTCGGCGACAACCCGCTGCTCCCGAACGCGGGACCGGCCTACGCCCAGGCCCTCGCCGAGGACCGGCTGACCGCGCGCGTGACTGCCTCGCTGTGGTGGCAGCGCGACCGCGGTGCCGAGCAGATCGAGGACCTGCTGGCCCAGCGCGCCCAGCTCGAGGCGGCCGGCCTGCGGGCCTCGACGGTCAAGATCATGCAGGACGGCGTGGCCGAGAACCACACGGCCGCGATGCTGACGCCGTACCTGCGCGGCTGCGGCTGCCGGGCCGGCGGCGACCACGCCGGCATCTCGTTCGTCGACCCCGGGGCCCTGCGCAAGCACGTCACCGAGCTGGACCGGCTCGGCTTCCAGGTGCACTTCCACGCCCTCGGCGACCGCGCCGTCCGGGAGGCGCTGGACGCCGTCGCGGCGGCCCGCGAGGCCAACGGCTGGAGCGACACCCGCCCGCACCTGGCGCACCTGCAGGTCGTGCACCCCGACGACGTCGGCCGGTTCCGGGCCCTCGGCGCCACCGCGAACCTGCAGCCGCTGTGGGCGGCGCACGAGCCGCAGATGGACGAGCTGACCATCCCGTTCCTCGGGCCGGAGCGGTCGGCGTGGCAGTACCCGTTCGCGAGCCTGCGCGACGCCGGCGCCACCCTGGCGGCCGGGTCGGACTGGCCGGTCAGCAGCCCCGACCCGCTGGCCGGCATCCATGTCGCCGTGAACCGGGTCGAGCCGGGCGAGGACGCCCCGGTCTTCTACGCCGAGGAGCGCATCGACCTGGGCACCGCGCTGGCGGCGTACACCTCCGGGAGCGCCTACGTGAACCACCTCGACGACACCGGCACGATCGCGGTCGGCAACCTCGCCGACCTGGCCGTGCTGGACCGCGACCCCTTCGCGCACCCCGCCGACGAGATCTGCGGGACGAGCGTGGAGCAGACGTTCGTCGGCGGGAGGCGGGTGTACGCCGCCGGCTGAGTCCCCCAGCCTCAGTCGGTCCAGCGCAGGGTGATGGCGACCGAGCTCGGGCTCGTCGCCCTGCCGGCCACCGTGCCGGTCGCGCCGCTGTACGCACCGGAGCCGCCCGTGACGGCGCCACGGACCACGCCGGTCTCGTTGTCGACGGTCACCCGGGTGCGCAGCTGCCCGTCGGCCCGTGCCAGCGTGACCAGGCAGTCCGCGGTCGCGGTCGCGAAGTCGAACGTGCAGGAGTTCGCGGTGTAGCCGATGACGGAGCCGTTCCGGACCGCCTTGTCGGTCTCGATCAGGGCGTTGCTGCCGATCCGGTGGCTGGCGACCGTGCGGCTGACGAAGCTCAGCCGGTGCGAGGTCGAAGTGGTCCGGTCGGTCGCTGCGTGGCTGGTGCCGGTGATCGCCAGACCGCTGAGCGCGAGCGTGGCGACGGCGGTGCCGGCGAGGGTGGTGAGGCGGGTACGGGACATGACGTGACTCCTCCGGAGCTCGGTTGACGGCACCGCTCGGTGCCGGGTCCACGGTGCTGCGACGGGCTTCCCACCGACGAGAGCACGCACCCGGAGAACGACCCGGGAGGATCTCCCGGGTCGGGTGGGAAGCAGCCCCTTGCCGACCGCTCCTCCGCAGCCACACCCTTGTCCCATGCTCTCGACCGCACTGACCGTGGCGCCGGTGGTGGCGTTCGTGGTCGCCGGCGTGGTCGTGGTGGCAGCCCGTCCCCGCCACCTGATCGGCTGGATCCTGCTCACCGGCGGCATCGCCTGGGCGGTGGGCAACGGCGGGATCCGCTGGGCGGAGTACGGCATCGCGCATCCCGGATCCGTGCCTGCCGTCTCCTTCGTCGCTCTGGGCAGCGCGGTGATCCGCGACATCGGCTGGTACGCCGTCGTCCTCGGCCTGCCGATCTTCTTCCCGACCGGGCGGGTCGCCGCACCGCGGTGGCGCTGGCTGGCGCGCGGGCTCGCGGTCGTCGTGGTCGCGTCGATCGTCGACACGCTGGCTGCGCCCGGTGCGAACCTGCGTCTGGCCGGATGGCAGAACCCGCTCGCCCTCCCCGGCGGCTGGCAGGTCATCGACGGGGTGGCCTTCCTGCTCAGCATGCCGCTCGCCGTGGTCGTCGCCGGCGGAGCCGCGCTGCAGCTGCGGGCGCGATGGCGGTCGGGCACGCCGCTGGAGCGACGGCAACTCACCTTCGTCGCGGCGACGGCCGCCCTGCCGGTGTTGGCGGGTCCGTTGTCCTTCGTCCCTGGCGCGCCGGCGTGGCTGTTCTCCGTCGCCGTGCTGCCGTTGCCGATCGGGATCGGATTCGCCGTCCTCGCCCGCGGTCTCTACGACCTGCGCACCGCGGCCAACCGGACACTGGTGTGGCTCGTGCTCTCCGCACTCGTCGCGCTCGTCTACGCCGGGGTCATGGACGCGGTCGGCGGCGCACTGGATGTCGGCACCGTGAGCTGGCTGCCGGCGGTCGCCGTCGGCGTGGTGGCCGTCTCGTTCGCGCCGGTTCGTGACGCGCTCCAGCGCGGGGTCGACCGGTTGCTCTTCGGACGATGGCAGGACCCCTACGAGGTCCTCGCGCGCCTCGGCCAGCGGCTCGAGGCGGCGGCCGGCCCGGACCGGCTGCTCCAGGAGGCCACGGCCGAGCTGGCCGCCCTCGGGCTGCGTGGGGTCCGGATCGAGGACCTCGACGGCCGGGTCCTCGCCGCCTCGGAGGATGCCCCGCCCACCGGTCCCGACGACGAGGTCCCCCTGACGGCGTACGGCGAGTGCCTCGGGGTGCTCCGCTTCGCCGCACCGGCCACACCCCTGCGTCCGAGCGACCGGCGGCTGATCGAGGACCTCGGGGTCCACCTCGGCGGGGTCCTGCGCGACCACCGCCTCACCGCCGATCTGCAGCGGGCGCTGGAGCGCGTGGTCCTCGCGCGCGAGGAGGAGCGCCGCCGGCTCCGCCGCGACCTCCACGACGGCCTGGGTCCGGCGCTCGCCGGCCACCTCCTACGGTTGGACGTGATCGAGCGCGCCGTCGGAGGCGATCGCGACGCCGCGGTGCTCGTGCGCAGCCTCCGCACCGAGCTGCGCGCCACCGTGCTCGACGTACGACGGGTGGTCGAGGGCCTGCGCCCGCCGGCCCTGGACGAGCTGGGCCTCGCCGCCGCGCTGGAGCAGGCCGTGCACCGGCTCACCTCCGGCAGCGGCCTGCAGATCGAGCTCGCCGTGGACCCGCTGCCGCCGCTGTCCGCAGCTGCGGAGGTCGCGGCGTACCGGATCGGCACCGAGGCCGTCACGAACGTCGTACGTCACGCCCGCGCGTCGGGGTGCCGCATCTCGCTGGTCTGCAGCGACGACACCCTCCGCCTCGAGGTCTGCGATGACGGCGTCGGCCTGGACTCCGGCGCATCGGCCGGCAACGGGCTGCACACGATGCGGGAGCGGGCCGAGGAGATGCGCGGCGTCCTGACGGTCACCGGTACGCCGAACGGCACCCGGGTGGTCGCCGAGCTCCCCGTACCGACGGCCGCCACGGCACGGCAGGTCGCGTCGTGAGCGTGCGCGTGCTGGTCGTCGATGACCACCCGCTGTTCCGCGAGGGGCTCGGGGCATCCCTGGCTGCGATGCCCGGCCTCACGGTCATCGGGCTCGCGGCCGATGGTCCTGAAGCCGTGGAGCTGGCGGGCGGCGACGTGGACGTCGTCCTGATGGACCTCAACCTCCCGACGATGTCCGGGGTCGAGGCCACGGCTCGGATCTGTGCGGCCGCGTCCCCGCCGGCCGTGCTGGTGGTGACGATGGTCGACGACGACGACACCGTCCTGGCCGCGATGCGCGCGGGTGCCCGCGGCTACGTGCTGAAGGGGTCGACCGGCGAGGAGATCGCGGCGGCGGTGACCACGGTCGCCTCGGGCGGCGCCGTCTTCGGTCCGGGGATCGCCGCGCGAGTCCTGGCGGCGACGGCCGAGGACGCCCACCCGGCCAGGCCGTCGGCGTACGTCGGCCTCACCGACCGCGAGTCGGACGTCCTCCGGCTGCTCGGCGAGGGGTGCAGCAACCAGCAGATCGCGCGAACGCTGGGGATCAGCGTCAAGACCGTCCAGAACTACGTCTCGCGGATCCTCGACAAGCTCCAGGTGCGTGACCGGACGCAGGCGGCGCTGCGGGTGCGCGACGCCTCACAGCCGCCACTCGACCGGTGAGTCCGGCTGGTAGCAGCAGCGCAGGCCGGTCCGGACGTAGGTCGACAGGTGCCGCGCCACGACCGGGTCCGCGGCGTGGATCGCCTCCAGCGCGGCGGCGATCGCCTTGCGGGCGGTCACCCGCGCCCGCTCGGCGCTGCTGCCGGTGACGCGCGGGCGGCCGCCGATCCCGGTCGCCGCCGAGAGCTCGGCCAGCAGGGCCGCACGCTCCTTCGCCAGCTGCTCGCCCCGCTCCGCGTCGCCGGCGAGGTCGGCGTCGTCGAGCTCGCCGTCGATGTCGCTCAGCCGTCTCCGGTACGCCGCCAGGGCCTCGGCGTCGGCCACCTCCCCGAGCCCCGCCTGCTGCACGGTCTCCGGGCCGCCGACCAGGTCGAGCGCGCTCACCTCCACCCCGGGACGCGCCAGCAGGGCGTGCAGGTGCTCCAGCCCGCGCCGGGCCGGGATCGCGGTCTCGGCCCCGTCGCGGCCCACCAGCCACACGCCGGCGGGCCCGGGGCGCAGCGTCATCGCCGCCGCGGCCGCACGGCTCACCGGGCTCACCGGCGCGACCGCCGTCGATGCCGCCTCGAGCCGCTCGCGCCACCAGGTCGCGCCGATCCGGCGGTACGTCGCGAGCGCCTTCTCCCGCAGCGCGGCCGCTCGCTCGTGGTCGCCGAGCCGCTCGCAGGCGCGGGCCAGCGTGTCGTCGGTGACGCCGTGGAACGCCACGGCGCCGGCGTTGACGACCGCGCGCCCGGCGTACGGCATCAGCAGGGGGGTGACGGCGGCGACGAGCTCGTCCATCCCGGCGCGCAGCGCGACGTCGAGCAGCAGCTGCAGCACGAGGAGGTAGTTGTGGTCGCGCGGCAGCCGTGCGAGGACCCGGTCGTCGAAGCCCGCCACCAGGCGCCGCGCCGCGTCGGGCTCGCCCAGCCCCAGCCGGATCCACGCGATCTCGGCGTAGATCTCGCGGATGCCCTCGCGCTCTGCGATCTCCTCCCCCGCCCGCAGCCGCTCGAGCACCGCCTCGCTCCGGTCGCCCGCCTGGACCGCCGCGTAGCCGATGGCCGCGCTCAGCGCGAACTGCCCGTCGGGCAGCTCGTCGGCGGTCTCGGTGGCCAGGGCCACGAGCGGCTCGATGGTGTCGGTGCGGCCGCGCATCAGGTCGATCATCAGCCGCCGCGTCGCCGCGAAGAACAGGGAGCGCCGCGACTCCTCGCCGAGCCGCTCGAGCGCCCGCATCTGCCGGTTGAGCTCGAGCATGTCGAGGGTCTCGGTCGCGACGGTCAGCAGCCAGAGGTGGGCGACGGTGCGCGCGTCGACATCGCTGAGGTGGGCGGCGACATCGGACAGCTTGCCGGCCAGCTCGATCCTGACCTCGAGCTCGTCCGGACCCCAGTGCGTGGCGAGTGCCGCGTCGAGCGCGTCGGCCAGCAGCACCTGGTCGCCCGTCGCCTCGGCATGCCGGACGGCCGCCACCGCGAACGGGGCGGCCCGGTCGTGCCGGCCGGCGTACGCCCAGCACCGCGCGAGCGCCGCCCCGAGCAGCGCCCGGTCGCGGTCGGGCGGGCCGGCGTCGTACGCCTCGAACAGGACGGCGGGGATCCGCCCCGGCTCGGTGCCGAAGACATAGGTCCCGGCGAGGTCGAGCGCCGCACGGGTGCGTACGTCGACCTCGCCGGTGTCCATGTCTGGCATGGTTCCACTACGGGCGGATCAGGGTGACGGCTTCGGCGTGACTGGCCACCAGGGCCTCGTCCCAGTCCCCCGTGCAGTAGTAGTGGAACTCCGCGATCCGGCCCTGGTCGTCCAGGTCGACGATGGCCGCCTCCCGGCAATACCAGTGCTGGCCGCCGTCCTCCCAGCGCTCCTCGAACTTGATCGCGTAGCCGTCGACCGCCACCAGCACCTTCTCGACCCGGGTGCGGCCGGCGGGCGGGTGCATCTGGTTCTTGGCGCCGATCAGGGTCTCGGCCCCCCGGGTCTGGACGCGCCAGTGCGGGAGGCTGACGTCGGCGAAGACGTCGGGTGCGAAGAGGCCGTCGGTCTCCCCGGTCTCGAGGAACGCGACGAACCGCTCGACGCTCTGCTGCACGACCGCCGGCAGCCCCTCCGGCAGCCCGGTCGTCACGGCGGTCATGACGCGGCCGCCAGGTTCGCCTCGATGGCCGCCATCGTCGCCCCCAGCGCGTCGGTCGGGCTGAACTCGACCACGCTGGTGCCGGCGGCGATGAGCGGCAGGTGGCCGGGCGCGGCGTAGTAGGCGTCGCCGGCGCCGTACGTCTCCTCGTGGTCGGCCCACCGGAAGGTGATCTGGCCGCTCTGCACCACGCCCCAGTGCGGGCACTGGCAGCGGTCGTCGGGCAGGCTGGCGTAGAGCGGGGCGGGGTCGACGTCCTCGGGGAAGGACTCGAACCCGACGGTGTAGCCGTCCAGGTCGGCGTACCGGCCCTGGATGACGGGCAGGTCCACGCTCACCGGCGTGGTCATCTTGTTGGCGCTGGGCATCGCTGCCTCCTCGGTCGGGGGTGTTCTCACCCAGGAGGCGTGACCCGCCGCGTCACATCGTGACGTCAGCCGTGGGGGTCGATCGCGCGCTCCTGCGGCGCGTGGCCCGGGTCGAGGTCGGAGGCGTGGGAGGTCCGGAACGGCTCGAAGTCCCCATCGCCGGCGGCGTACACCACCCGGCCGGTGAGGCAGACGTGGTCGCCGCCGTCGTCGAGCAGCGCGATCCGCTCGAGCACGAACCGCCGCGGCAGCGCCTCGATCAGCGGTACGCCGTGCGGGCCGGTCTCGAAGGGCACGTCGGCGAACTTGTCGACGTCCTCGCCCGAGCGGGTCCCGAAGGCCTTCGCGAGCCCGTGATCGGTGTCGGCCAGGAAGTGCACGGCGTGGTGGCTCGAGCGCAGCGCGACGCGGTAGGTGTGATTGGCCTTGGAGAGCCACACGGCATAGCCCTGCGGGTCCATGCTCGCCTGCCCGTGGAACCCGACCAGGCAGCCCGCCCGCTCACCGTCGGCGGCCGTCGTGACGACGACCATCGCGGGGTCGGCGGCGGCGACCATCGCATCGAAGGCGGCGAAGGAGTCCCGATCCTCACTCATGCCGCCAGCGTACGAGGACCGTCAGAGCCGGCCCACGACCCCGTACATCGTCACCCCGCCGAAGGCCTCCCCCGCGGCGACGGCCGCCGACAGCTCCGCGTGCAGCCGGTCGGCCTCCTCGCGGGTGATGGCACCGGCGGCCACCGCCTGCTCGGCGGACTTCTCCACCAGGACGAGCATCGCCCCACCCGGCATGACGACCGCGGTCGCGGCGACGTCGGGATCGACCTCGAACCCGGTGCGCCTGAGCTGACCCACGAGGCGCCGGCCCGCGAACGGGTTGGGGATCGTCGAATGGCGGTGGTCCCCCATCCGGCGCAGCACGCCCGGGTCGCCGGGATTCATCACCATCGAGCCCCAGTCGCTGTCGACGATCGCGACCCGGCCACCGGGCCGCAGCACGCGGGCGAACTCCCGCACCGCCGCGTCAGGGTCGGGCAGGTGCTGGAAGACCCGTTCGCAGGTGATCACGTCCACCGAGTCGTCCGGGAACGGCAGCGCGGTGGCGTCGCCGTCGACGAACGTCGCGCTCGTGCCCACCGACCGCTCGGTCGCCGTCGCGCGCAGGCCGTCGTGCGGATCGACCCCGATCGCACGCCCGGTCGACCCGACCAGGGCCGCCATCCGGCGTACCTCCGAGCCGGTGCCGCTGCCCACGTCCACGACGGTCTCGCCCGGCTGCGGCGCGAGCATCGACCGTGTCCAGTCACGCATCCGCACGACTCCGGGGACCGCCTCCTGCATGTCGAGGACGAACACCTGGGCGGCCGTGTCGGCGTCCACGTCCTCGTGCTGGCTCCCCTTCACGAAGGAGTCGCCCTGCAATCCCTCCAACGGCTCGAACGTCTCGGTCATGGACCTGAGGCTAGGACCGTCGCCGCGTCGGGAACAGGGTGCTGGCACCCGTGGTTGCAGTCCTTCGTGACTTCCCTCTTCGACCCCGTGACCCTCGGCGCCGTGACCCTGCCCAACCGGATTCTGATGGCGCCGCTGACCCGGATGCGGGCGAGCCAGCCCGGCGACGTGCCGAACGCCCTGATGGCCGACTACTACCGCCAGCGCGCGAGCGCGGGCCTGATCGTGTCCGAGGGCACCCAGATCTCGCCGCAGGGCAAGGGCTACATGGACACCCCGGGCATCCACTCCGCCGAGCAGGTCGCCGGCTGGCGGACCATCACCGACGCCGTGCACGAGGCCGGCGGCCGGATCGCCGCGCAGCTGTGGCACGTCGGCCGCGTGTCGCACGAGTCCTTCCACGACGGCGAGCTGCCGGTGAGCGCCTCGGCGCTCCCCTACCGCAACCGCACCACCGTCCGCGGCGAGGACGGTACGCCGACCCGGGTGAGCTGCCCGACGCCGCGGGCCCTCGAGCTCGACGAGATCGCCGCTGTCGTCGAGGACTACCGCCGGGCCGCACGCAACGCACGCGAGGCGGGCTTCGACCTCGCCGAGATCCACGCGGCGCACGGCTACCTGCTGCACCAGTTCCAGGGCGCCGACAGCAACACCCGCACCGACCAGTACGGCGGATCGCTGGCCAACCGCGCCCGGCTGACCCTCGAGGTGCTGGACGCCGTCATCGAGGCCTGGGACGCCGAGCACGTCGGCATCCGCATCTCCCCGATCGGCTCGTTCAATGGCCTCGAGGACCCCGAGGGCGCCGCGATGGGCCGCTACCTGGCCGCCGAGATCGGCAAGCGCGGCATCGCCTTCCTGCACCTGTCCGAGCCGGACTGGGCCGGCGGCCCCGAGCTGACCGACGACTACCGCAAGGAGCTGCGCGCGGCGCACCCCGGCCCGATCGTGGCCGCGGGCTCCTACACGGTCGACAAGGCCGAGCGACTGCTCGCCGCCGACCTGATCGACGCGGCCGCGTTCGGCCGGCTCTTCATCGCCAACCCGGACCTGCCGCGCCGCCTCGCCGAGGGGCTGCCGCTGAACGAGCCCGTCCTGGCAACCTTCTACGGCGGCGACGAGGCCGGCTACACCGACTACCCCGCCTGGACCGACTGACCCACCGACCGCAGGAAGTCGAGCAGGAGCGCGTTGACGTCGTCGGGGCGCTCCTGCTGCACCCAGTGACCGCAGCCGGGAAGGATCTCGGAGCGGTGCAGCCGGGGCAGCGTCTTGGGGAACCGCTCGATCGCGGGCCGGCCCCACACGGTCGGCCCGTCGAGCTCGCCTCCGACGAACAGCGCCGGTACGTCGATGGGCCGGTGCCGCAGCACGGCGAGGTCCTCCCAGTCGCGGTCGACGTTGCGGTAGCGGTGGAGCGGGCCGGCGAAGCCGTGGTGGGCGAACTCGGCGACGTACACGTCCAGGTCGGCCTCGCTCATCCAGGCCGGCTCCTCGGCCGGCCACACGAACCGGTCCCGCATCAGGCCGCCCGCCGCGACCGTGCCCATCGGCGGACCACCGGACTCGATCGAGGCGCGGACCCCCTCGCCGGAGGCGGAGAAGTACATCCCGCGCAGCCACTCGCGCACGTCGGCCTCGATCTCGGCCTCGGCCCGGCCGGGCTCCTGGAAGTAGGCGATGTAGAACTCGTCGTCGCCGCCCATCGCCGCGAACGCGTCGGTGGGCCGGGTCGGGCCGGACGGCGCGAAGGGCACCGACAGCCCGGCGACGGCGGTGAACACGTCGGGCCGCAGGTGCGCCGACGCCCACGCGATGGGCGCGCCCCAGTCGTGGCCGACGATCACGGCCGTCCGCTCGCCGAGCGCCTCGACCAGGGCGAGGTTGTCGGCGACGTGGCGCAGCATCCGGTAGTCCTCGACGGCCGGCGGGGCCGAAGAGGCGCCGTACCCCCTGACGTCGAGGGCGGCCGCCCGGTAGCCGGCGGCGGCGAGCGCCGGCAGCTGGTAGCGCCAGGAGTACCAGGACTCCGGGAACCCGTGGACGAGCAGGACCAGCGGCCCCTCACCCGCCTCCGCGACGTGCAGGTCGATGCCGTTGACGTGCTCGGTGCGGTGGCGCACCGCGCTCAGATCCGGGGTCACCGGGCCAGTCTGTCAGCGGAAGCGGCGCAGCCGAAGGCTGTTGGCCACCACCGACACCGAGGAGAACGCCATCGCCGCCCCGGCGACCATCGGGTCCAGCAGGCCGAGCGCGGCCAGCGGGATCGCCGCGACGTTGTAGCCGAAGGCCCAGAACAGGTTGGACCGGATCACCGCGAGGGTACGCCGGGAAAGCCGGATCGCGTCCGCGGCGACCCGCAGGTCGCCGCGGACCAGGGTCAGGTCGCCGGCCTCCATCGCGACGTCGGTGCCGGTGCCCATGGCCAGCCCCAGGTCCGCCTGCGCGAGGGCCGCGGCGTCGTTGACGCCGTCGCCGACCATCGCCACGACCCGGCCCTCGGACTGCAGCCGCTTGACGACGGCGACCTTGTCCGCGGGCAGGACCTCGGCATGCACGTCCGGCTCGGCGATCCCCACCTGCGCGGCGACGGTGCGCGCCACACGGGCGTTGTCGCCGGTGAGCAGGATCGGGCGCAGGCCGAGGCCGCGCAGCTGGGCGATCGCCTCGGCCGACCCGTCCTTGACGCTGTCGGCGACGACGAGCACGCCGCGGGCCCGGCCGTCCCAGCCGACGGCCACGGCGGTGAGGCCACGGTCCGCTGCGTCGTCGTACCGCTGCTGGAGGTCGGGGGGCAGGTGCTGGGACCACTCGGCGAGCAGCCGCGGGCGTCCGACCAGCACGGCACGTCCGTCGACGACGCCCTGCACGCCCAGGCCCTCGACGTTGCCGAAGTCCTCGACCGTCCCGAGCGCACCGGCCGCGCGGGCACCGTCGGCGATCGCGCGGGCGATGGGGTGCTCCGAGGCGTCCTCGAGGGCGCCCGCGAGCCGCAGCACCTCGGCCACGTCCTCGCCGTTGGCGACGTGGGTCTCGACCAGGGTCATGGCACCGGTGGTGACCGTGCCGGTCTTGTCCAGCACGACGGTGTCGACCCGGCGGGTCTGCTCGAGGACCTCCGGTCCCTTGATCAGGATGCCGAGCTGGGCGCCGCGGCCGGTGCCGACCATCAGTGCCGTGGGCGTGGCGAGGCCGAGCGCGCACGGGCAGGCCACGATCAGCACGGCCACGGCGGCGGACACCGCCGCGGCGGCGCTGGCGCCGGTCGCCAGCCAGGCGGCGAAGGTCACCGCGGCGATCGCGATGACGAGCGGCACGAAGACCCCGGAGACCCGGTCGGCCAGCCGTTGCACCGCGGCCTTGCCGGTCTGGGCGTCCTCGACCAGCCGCGCGATCTGGGCGAGGCGGGTGTCGGCCCCGACCCTCGTGGCGCGCACGACGATGCGGCCGCCGGCGTTCACGGTCGCGCCGACCACCTCGCTGCCGACCCCGACCTCGACCGGCACCGACTCGCCGGTGAGCAGCGACGCGTCGACCGCCGAGCTGCCCTCCTCGACGACGCCGTCGGTGGCGACCTTCTCCCCCGGGCGAACGACGAAGCGGTCCCCCACGGCCAGGTCCTCGACCGGGATCCGCTGCTCGACACCGTCACGGAGCACGGCGACCTCGCGGGCGCCCAGGTCCAGCAGCGCGCGGAGCGCGGCGCCGGCGCTGCGCCGGGCCCGCTGCTCCAGGTAGCGGCCGAGCAGGATGAAGGCGATGATCCCGGACGCGGCCTCGAGGTAGATGTCCTCGGCCCGTGCGTCCCGGACCAGGGCCGCCACCGACCAGCCGTACGCCGCCCCCGTGCCGAGCGTGACCAGGGTGTCCATGGTCGCGACACCGTGACGGAGGTTGGTCCAGGTCGCCCGGTGGAACGGCCACGCGCCCCACAGCACGACCGGGGTGGCGAGGGCCAGCGAGACCCACTGCCAGCCGGAGAGGTGCAGCGCCGGAACCATCGCGATCAGGACGACCGGCACCGCCAGGGCTGCCGACACGACGAGACGTCGCCGCAGCGCCGCGACCTCCGCGTCGTCGGCGTGCGCCTCGTCGTCGAGCGCGGGCGTGGCGCCGTACCCGGCCGCCTCGACCGCCGCGACCAGGTCGGCGGTCGTGACGTCGCCCGCGACCGAGACGCGGGCCTTCTCGGTCGCGTAGTTGACCGTGGCGCTCACGCCCTCGAGCTTGTTGAGCTTGCGCTCGATCCGGTTGGCGCACGACGCGCAGGTCATGCCCGTCAGGAGCAGCTCGACCTGCCCGGTCCGGCTGGTCGACGTACTGCTCATGCCAGCTGGTAGCCGGCCTCGCGCACGGCCGCCTCGACGGTCTCGCGCGGGACGGGCCGGTCCGCGGCGAACCTGAGCGCGCCGCTGGCCAGGTCGACCTCGACATCGCGGACGCCCTCGATCTCGGCGACCTCCTCGGTCACCGAGGCCACGCAGTGTCCGCAGGTCATGCCCGTCACGGTGTACGACGAGGGGTACGACGCGGTCTCTCCCGAAGTGCTCATGCCTCCACTGTATACCCCCCAGGGGTATTACCGAAGCGCCCTATGCACACCGAGTGGACAGCCGGGTGTGATGTTGACCAAGATCACACAGCAAAAGGGCACCCCCAATGCTTGTGAATGATTTCTCATACGGCATAAAAGGTCAGGTGGAAACCATGACGGCTGTCGCGGCTGAGTCCAGCCCGGACAATGACGGCATTCAGGACGTTCTGCTGATCGGCGGGGGTGTCATGAGCGCGACGCTCGCGACGCTGCTCTCCGAGCTCGAGCCGACGTGGAGCATCCGCCTCCTCGAGCGGCTCGACCGCCCCGCGCGGGAGAGCTCCGGTCCCTGGAACAACGCCGGCACCGGCCACTCCGCGCTGTGCGAGCTGAACTACACGCCGCAGGCGGCCGACGGGTCGGTCGACATCTCCAAGGCGGTCGTGGTCAACGAGCAGTTCCAGATCTCCCGCCAGCTGTGGGCCTTCCTCATCGAGTCCGGCCGGATCCCCCGGCCCGACGCGTTCATCCACCCCACCCCGCACATGAGCTTCGTGTGGGGCGCGGAGAACGTCGAGTACCTCCGCGAGCGGCACCGCCTGCTCTCGGCCCACCCGCTGTTCGCGGGCATGGAGTTCTCCACCGACCGCGCGCAGATCGGCCGTTGGGCGCCGCTGCTGGTCGAGGACCGCGACATCGACGAGCCGATCGCGGCGACGTACTCCACGCTCGGCACCGACGTCGACTTCGGTGCGCTCACCGGCCTGATGATCGACTCGGTCGCGGCCCGTGGCGCGCGGATCGAGTACGGGGCCGACGTCTCGCTGGTCCACCGCACCATGGACGGTGTCTGGCACGTCATGGGCAAGCAGAACGGCAGGAAGTTCCACCACCGCGCCCGCTTCGTGTTCGTCGGCGCCGGTGGCAAGGCGCTCACGCTGCTGCAGAAGTCGCGGATCCCGGAGATCAAGGGCTTCGGCGGCTTCCCGGTCAGCGGCGAGTTCCTGCGCACCGACAAGCCCGAGGTCGTCGCCCGCCACCACGCCAAGGTCTACGGCAAGGCCGCCGTCGGCGCGCCGCCGATGTCGGTGCCGCACCTGGACACCCGGGTCGTCGACGGCAAGGCCAGCCTGATGTTCGGTCCGTACGCCGGCTTCAGCCCGCGCTTCCTCAAGCACGGCTCGCTGCTGGACCTGTTCCGCTCGCTGCGGCTGCACAACCTGCTGCCGATGGTCCGCGCCGGCCTGGCCAACATCCCGCTCACGATCTACCTGATCAGCCAGCTGGTCGCGCGCGCGTCGACGAAGTTCGCGGACCTCACCGACTTCTACGGCAACGCCGACCCGAAGGACTGGGAGAAGATCATCGCCGGCCAGCGGGTGCAGGTCATCCGCCCCGACGGCGTGCTGCAGTTCGGCACCGAGGTGATCACCCACGCCGACGGATCGATCGCGGGCCTGCTCGGCGCCTCCCCCGGCGCCTCGACCGCGGCACCGATCATGCTCGAGCTGATGGAGCGCTGCTTCGCCGACCGCTGGGACGACTGGCAGCCGCGGCTGCGCGAGATCGTGCCGAGCATCGGCACCCGGCTCTCCGACGACCCGGCACTCGCCCAGGAGATCCACGACCGCACCGACAAGCTGCTCGGCCTGCGGGCTCCCCAGCCCGCCTGAGCGACGCACGACACGACGAAGGTCCCCGCCACCGGGCGGGGACCTTCGTCGTTGCTGGGGATCGGCTGGGGATCAGGCGGCCTGCGCGACGCCGCTGGCGTTGACGTGGGCGGCGTGGCGGCCGTGGGCGTGCGCCTCGTGCTGGCGGCGCAGGTGCAGCCGCTGGTGGATGCTCGGCTCGGCGCTCGCTCCGCGGAGGGCGGCGAGCCGGTCCCCGGCCCTGCCGAGGACGGATCCGACGAGCGGGATCCAGACGGGGAGCAGCATGAAGATCCAGATCGGGACGAGCGAGGTGAGCATCAGGACTTTTCCTTGTCTGTCGCGGCGGCGGCGTCGTGGTCGATTCAATGCCGCGCGACCTCCCCGGCGCTTGGATCCGCCGTACAGCGCATCGCGCCGGGTTGTGCCGACGTACAAACGCCCGGGTGCGACCCGCATCTCACGCCGAATCTCCGCGACGCGGCACAAAACTCCGCGAAAGTAGTCATACTGAGGGTGGTTCACGCTCCCGAACCGATTGCACCGCCCGTCCCACGACGGGCATCCTCGGGTCCTGGACCGGGTTGATCGGGCAGCCCAACGATCCCCAGTCCACACCGCGGAGCACGCAAGGTTCGCGCTCCCACCATTCGAAGGTGACTTGTGAAGCGAACGATCCTGACGGCCGCCGCGACGTCCTTGGCCACTGTGGCCGCGGCGATGAGCCTGGCCGCCCCGGCACACGCCGTGGCGCCCATCTACAACTACATGGCCGACGCGGGCGCGACCCAGGTCAACGCCATCGGCGTCACCGTGCAGTCCAACGCCACCGCCGAGTCCCGCATCTCCGGGTTCAACTCGGCCCAGGCCAGCAACACCATCCTCGGCGCCGGCGCCGGCTCCCTGCTGAGCGCGGGCGTCGCATCGACGTCCACGAAGGCGACCGTCGACGCGAACACCGGCGGCGTGACCGTCGTCGCCCACGCCCGCACCGCCAACGTCAGCCTGCTCGGCGGGCTGGTCAAGGCGCAGGCCATCGACACCACCGCGACCACGGTGGCCGACGGCACCCACGCGCCGACCACGTCGATCACGACCAGCCTGGTGGGCCTCTCGATCAACGGCAGCGCCTACCCGACCTCGGTCGCCCCGAACACGGGCATCACGATCCCCGGCGTCCTCAGCATCGCGCTCAACGCGCAGGTGATCGGCACCTCCGGCGACTCGGCCATCGCGTTCGGCGCCGGCCTGCGGGTGACGCTGCTGTCGAGCACCAACGGCGCCTCCGCCGGCGCGGAGATCTCGGTCAACCCGATCGCGGAGATCCTGCAGCCGGGTGGCGGTGAGCTGGGCGGCTACGCGCTCGGCGGCATGGCCTACGGCTCCTACGTGCACGCGAACGTGGGCAGCAGCGTGCAGGTCGTGTCGGACCGCACCGCCGTCGTCGCGATGCCGCTGGCCGGCACCGGTGGCCAGGAGCGCACCAACTCGACCGCGGCGGCCAACCTGTCCGGCGTGCTCAACCTGGGCGCCATCCAGGACAAGCAGACCGGCGTCCGCTCCGACGCGCTGTCCCAGGTCTCCGAGACCGCCAGCGTCGCCAACGTCAACCTGTTCGCCGGCCTGATCACCGCCAAGGCGGTCCAGACCACCTCGATGGCGAGCGTCAGCCCGACGGCCAGCACCCAGTCCGGCAGCATGTCGCTCCTCGGGCTCACCATCGCCGGCCAGGCGATCCCGGTGAACGTCGCGCCGAACACCACGATCCACGTGGCGAACCTGGGCACGGTCACCATCAACGAGCAGCAGTCGACGGCCGTGCCGGGCGTGGCCCACGCCTACCTGACCATCGGTCTGCACGTCGTGCTCGACACCGCGCGGGCCGGTCTGCCGGTCGGTGCCGAGGTCGAGCTGGCCACCAGCCAGGCCATCGTCTGGCAGTGACACCCGGCGCCTGATGCGGCACTGATCCACCACCGCTCGCGCGGGCGGGGCCCCGGCCCCGTCCGCGCGAGCGTTTTTCCACCGGGGGTCGGGTACGGGCCCAGCGTGCTGACCGTCATCCTCGCCCTCGCCGCGAACGCCCTGGTGGCCATCGCCAAGACCGTCGCGGCGGCGATCACCGGCTCGCCGTCGATGGCGGCCGAGGCCGCGCACTCCTGGGCCGACACCGGCAACGAGGTGTTCCTCGTGATCGGCGAGCGGAAGTCGGCGCAGCCGCCCGACGAGAAGCACCCGCTGGGCTACGGCCGCGTCGGCTACGTCTGGTCGATGTTCGCCGCGTTCGGGCTGTTCACGATCGGGGCGGCGGTCTCGATCTGGCACGGCGTCCAGTCGCTGCTCAGGCCCGAGGAGCACACGTCGTACGCCGCGTCGTACGTCGTCCTCGGTGTCTCGGCGGTGCTGGAGGGCGTCTCCTTCCTGCAGGCGCTGCGGCAGACGCGGGCGGGCGCGGGCAGGCGGCGGCTGCACCCGCTGCGCTACGTGCACATGACGTCGAACCCGATGCTGCGCGCGGTGTTCCTCGAGGACCTGTCCGCGCTGATCGGCATCGCCGTCGCGGCCGGCGGCATCGGGCTGCGCCAGCTCACCGGGGACGCCACCTGGGACGCCGTGGGCTCGATCGTCGTCGGGCTGCTGCTGGGCCTGGTCGCGCTGTTCCTGATCGGGCGCAACGTCGACTTCCTCACCGGCGAGACCGCCAGCCCGCTGGCGCGCAACCACGCCCTCGAGGCGCTCCGGGCGCACCCGGACGTCGAGCGGGTCAGCTTCCTGCGGATGGAGTGGCTGGGCGCCGACCGCATCTACCTGGTCGCGGCCGTCGACCTGACCGGCGACGCGCCGGAGTCCGACGTGGCGGCACGCCTCAACGCCGTCGCCGACGAGCTGGAGTCGCGACGCGAGATCGAGCGCGCCGTCCTCACCCTGACCCGGCCGGGCGACGCGACCGATCTGGCACCCCGCGAGCTGCCGGACTGGTACCGCGAGTGACGCGGCCCCACCGGCCCTGCCAGACTCCCAGCAGTCATCCCCCCGATCCGAGGAGCCCCGCATGGACCAGGTCGTACTCATCACCGGCGGCGCACGCGGGGTCGGAGCGGCCGTCGCCGCCGAGCTGGTACGCCGCGGCGCGCGGGTCGTCCTGACCGACCTGGACCGCGCGGCGCTGGACGAGACCGTGGCCGGCCTCGGCGCGGGCAACGCGATCGGGATCGTGGCCGACGTGTGCGACGTGGACGCCATGAAGGCCGCCGTGTCCACCGCCCTGGAGCGCTTCGGGCGGATCGACGCGGTGCTGGCCAACGCCGGCATCGCCAGCTACGGAAGCGTCCTCAACACCGACCCGAAGGCCTTCCAGCGGGTCGTGGACATCAACATCACCGGCGTCTTCAACACCGCCCACGCCTCGCTGCCCGCACTCATCGAGTCGAAGGGCTACTTCCTCGTCGTGTCGTCGCTGGCTGCCTTCGTCGCGGCGCCCGGGCTCTCGGCGTACCACGCGAGCAAGGCGGGGGTGGAGCACTTCGCCAACAGCCTGCGCCTCGAGGTCAAGCACCTCGGCGTCGACGTCGGCTGCGCGCACATGTCCTGGATCGACACCCCGCTCGTGCAGGACGCCAAGTCGGACCTGCCCGCGTTCCAGCAGCTGCTCAAGAAGCTGCCCCCGCCGCTCGGGAAGACCACCGACGTCGAGTCCTGCGTCGCGGCCTTCGTGAAGGGCATCGAGAAGCGCGCCCGCAAGGTCTACTGCCCCGGCTGGGTGCGGGGTCTGGGGATCAACCGGGTCGCCCTCAACTCCGCCGCCGGCAACCTCCCGGTCCTGCGCCTGGTCCCCGAGATCCTGCCCGCCCTCGACGCCGACGTGGCCCGGCTCGGGCGCTTCACGAGCGCCCGGAACGTCGACAACGACGCCGACGAGGCCGCCGTCACGCGTCCCGGATCGGAGTGATCCAGGACTGGTGGGTCGACGGGTTCTTGGTGATCGCCAGCAGCTCGTCCATGTGCGGCTCGAGGCCGGTCACCTTGTCGAGCGGCACGCCGACCACCAGCTGGAAGCCCAGGCCCTTCCATGCCTGAACGGCGCGGCCCGCGAACTCCGCGTCGGCCTTGACGAATCCCTCGTCGAGGAAGACCGGGGCGAACCGCGGACGCGAGCGCATCTCGTCGCCGAGGCGGAAGCGCAGCGCAGAGCCGACGATGAAGGCCACCAGCTCCTGCGACTCCCCGCCGCTCTTCTCCCCCAGCGTCCGGTACGTCGCCCGCAGCTCGCCGGTCAGCGGGTCGTAGCGCTCGGCGCTGATCTCCACGTGTCGGCGTACGTCGAGCAGCCGGTCGCGGTCCGAGGGACCCTCGGCTCCCGGCGCCGTCGGGCGGAGCTGCGCCATGAACCGGCTGAGGTCGGCGAACCGCCTCTCCAGGTCCTCCTCGGCCAGCTTCGTGGTCGATGAGGACGACAGGGCGCGCAGGTCCTTGAGGAAGGTCTGCACGTGCGCGGGGGCCAGGCGACGCAGGCGGATCCGCAGCCGGTCACCGGTGGCACCGAACTCCAGGCGCCGCAGGATGTCGTTGATCGGCCCGAGCCGGTCCTCGATCTCCTCGATCGACTGCGACATCGCCCCGAGCAGCGGGACCAGGTCCTGGCCGCTCCACTCGGTGAGCCGGCGGCGCCACTCGGCCCGCCGGTCGGCCAGGCCCTTGCTCCGGATCTCGTCCAGGATCCGCGCGTAGTCCGGGTAGGAGTCGACGGTCGCGCCGAGGTTCGGGGAGTCCCAGGTGCGCTTGTAGTAGCCGAAGATCCGGACGAGCTCCTCGTCGACCCGGACGATCTCCTGCTCGGAGTCGCCGACCGCGCCCCGCAGCCGCTCCTGCAGCCGCTGGGAGTGCTCGTGGAACCGGTCGAGGTCCTCGGGATCGGCCGGGGCCACCGCGGCGGCGAGCTCGGTCGCCAGCGCCGCGCTCTGCTCCTCGGTCAGCGTGACCCGGCCGGCGTCCTCCATCGCCGCGAGACGGTCGCCGACCGTGTCCTCGGAGTCGACGAGCTCGCCGTGGGCGGCGCCGACCTCGCGCTGGCGGTGCTCGAGGGCGAAGCGCCGCTGGCGCACCGCCTCGAGCTCGGCACCGAGGTCGTCGATCTGCTGCTGGAGCACCTGCAGCTGGTCGTCGGCGGACAGGATGTCGTCGCGCCGCTGCTCCATGTCGGCGATCCGGCGCTCGCTGCCGACCACGTCGACGTCGTCGAAGCGGACCATCGCGATGGCGTCGTACGCCTTGCGCTGCTGCTCCAGGACGCTCGCACGACGGTCCAGCTCGGCCAGGCCGGCGTCGAGACGCTCCAGCTCGGCCTCGATCCGCGCCAGCTGGCCATCGAGCTCGGCGATCGCGTCCTCGTTGGAGAAGCCGATGATGTTGCGCTGGTCGCTGCGCCCGTGCGAGCCGCGGTGCCCGCTGCGGGTCTGACCGGCCAGGGTGACGCGGTAGCCCGGGCCGTCCAGGCCCGCGCTGGTCTCCACGCACAGCGCGTTGCGCGCGGACTCGCTGACGTGCGCCTGCACCCAGCCGGCGAACGGCGAGTCCTTGAACAGCAGTTTGCCGGCGATCCGCTCCGGGTCCTGCGGCCCGGACTCGGGCAGGTCCAGCTCGGCGCCCTGGAAGGTCAGCCGGGATCGCAGCTGCAGCCCGTCGATCGCCGCGGAGAACTCGGCGAGCCGGTGCAGCGGCACCAGCATCAGCCGGGCCGAGCCGCCCAGCACGGTCTCGACGGCCGTGCGCCACCGGGCCTCCTCCGGCGCGACGTCGATCAGCTCGGCGACGAACGGCAGGTCCTCGGGGTCCATCCCGACCGCACGCGCGACGTGGGTGCGCAGCTCGTGCAGCGGGGCGGGCACCCGCCCGGCGCGGCTCTCCAGCGAGGCGCGCTCCCTGCGCAGCTCGGCCTGCTCCGACTTCAGCGGCACCAGGCCGTCGCGCACCTCGTCGCGCCGCGCGCGCAGTTCGGCCTGCTGGGCGGCGAAGCCCTCCAGCCGCTTGCGGGCGTGCTCCTGGAGCTGGGCGAACCCGGCGGCGGTGTCGAGGGCCGTCTCCAGGTCCGGTACGTCGGCATCGGTCAGCCCGACCAGCGGGAAGACGCGCTCCTCGAGCTCGGCCAGCCGCGAGCCCCGCTCCTCGCGGACGATCCGCTCGGACTCGATCTGGGCGGCCAGCGCCTGCAGGTCGCCGCCGCCCGCCGCACGGTGGGCGTCCTTGGCGGCGTCGAGGTCGCCGGCGGTCTGGGACTCGGCGAGCCGGACCGAGCCGAGCTCGTCGACGATGCGGCCGTGCTCGGCGCGGTTCTCGACCACCGCCGTGCGCAGCAGCCGCTGGTGGGTACGCAGCAGCCACAGCTGCAGCGGCGTGTCGCCGGTCAGCGTGACCCCGAAGGCGTCCAGCTCGGCGGCCCGCTTCACGGCGAGCTCCTTGCGGCGCTGCAGGTCGCTGATCGGCTCGAGCACCTCGAGCTTCTGCTGCTCGGTGCGCATCGCGGTGTGCGCCGAGTCGAGGTCGTCGAAGTGCTCGACGGCACGGTCGGCGGCGGCGTACGTCGCCGGGCGCTCCAGCACCATGTCCTTGTAGAGCTCGTCGACGCTGCGCACCTGGTTGCCCGCCTGGATCCGGGCCAGCAGCCGCAGGGCCTTGGCGCCGTCGCCGTTCGCGCCGATGCCGAGCCGGGCGTGCAGGACGGCCGCGAACTCGGCGTACGTGCGGTGCACCCGGATGCCCGGGAACAGCTTCTTGATCGTGGTGGCGTGCAGCCGATCGGGAACGGCCGCCTCGAGCAGCGCCAGGTCGAGTGCGCCGTCGAGGCTGAGCAGCGTCATCGCCACGTCGCTGGACCGCGCCGCACGGCGCGGGACGTAGTAGGTGCGCAGAGCCGTGAACCGGCCGCCGGTGTCGTTGACGAAGGTCATCGCCACCGCGCCCCAGGTGTCACCGCCCTTGCCGCGCAGCAGCTGCTCGACCGGCCGGCCCGTCCGCGGGTCGTCGACGACGTCGACCGCACCGCGCAGGTAGGACAGCAGGTTGCGCTGGCCCGCGCTGCGGGCGCGACCCGCGACGGCGTCGTTGGAGGCACCGTTGAACTTGGTGTCCGAGGGCATCATCAGCGCCGTGTAGGCGTCCAGGATGGTGCTCTTCCCGACGCCGGAGGCGCCCGAGATCATGGTGGTGTCGCCGCCGAGCGGGACGACGGTCACGCCGCCGAAGCCGCCCCAGTTGACCAGCTGCAGGACCGAGGCACGCCACTGCGCCGTGTCGTCGCTCGGCGTGGTGACTGCCTGCTCGTCGAACAGCCCGCCGGCCTCGTCGGTGTCGGGACGGTCGATCGTCACGTCGGTCATCGCTGATCCTCCTCGGCCGGCTCCGGGGCCGGCTCCTCGAACAGGTCCGCGTCCGGCTCGGCCGGCTCGGGACCGTCGGTGGCGTTCGCGGCCTGCAGCGAGGCCAGCAGCTCCTGGAGCAGCTCCAGCGGGATCAGCGGCTCGATGGCCTCGCTGATCTCGTAGCGCTCGTCGGTCGTCGATCCGATCAGCAGGCCGGCCTTGACGATGCTCAGCACCGCGGCCCGCGCCCGCTTCTCGTCGCCGGCCTCGTCGGTCGCGTGCCGCGGACGGAAGGTCTCCACGTGCGCGACGATGTCCTCGCGGTCGATGAACACCCGCGCCTCGCCGGCCGCGAGACCGGCCCGCAGCCGGTCGCGCAGGTGCACCAGGACCAGCGTCTCCTCGCGGGTCCAGCTGGCGTCGTACAGCAACGTCGGGAAGCGGCTCCCCGTCTCGGAGACGGCCTGCCGCTTCCAGGCGACCTCGCGGTGCGGGTCGATCATCAGGTCCAGGAACAGGTCGTTGAGCCGGGAGCGGATCACCCGCTCGTGCTCGACGAGGACCTGCCAGTCGCGCGCGTGGGTACGGCTGCTGATGAAGCGCTGCTTGAGCAGGGTGACCAGCACCTGCCGCTGGGCGAGGTCCAGGCCGCCCTCGTCGCCCTCGAAAAGGGACACGGAGTACTCCTCGACGGGCTCGAGGTCGTCGTACTCCTCGATCCGGTCCATCTCGTCCAGCTCGTCGACGTCAGACATGGTCCCTGCTCTCCTCGGTCGGACCGCTCAGGTCGGGGTCGGGCAGCTCGGTACGCGGGACGGCGAAGGTCCGCAGCGTCCCGTCCGGTCGTACGGCGGGGTACGGCTCGGTCGCCTCCCCCGCGACCCAGTCGCGGGCCGCTGCGAGGTGGAGCAGGCCGAAGATCTCGACCGGCCGCCGCAGCGACGGCTCCAGCTCGCCGAACAGCGCGCCCAGCGACCCCGGCGGCGTCAGCCCCGCGAGCGCCCGGTCGAGCCGGTCGCGCAGGTCGCCCAGCTGCGGGCCGCCGTGCTGCTTGAGCTCGGCCAGCGACAGGGCCGGCGCCTCGTCGGGATCGGGCACGGTGATGCGCTCGGGCGGGATGTCGTCGGCGGGGTCGTAGAAGCGCTCGCGGAGGTGCTCGACACCCGCGCGGGCGGGCAGCAGGGCGACGTCGTGGGTCGCCCGCGGGCCCGTCGCGGCGACCCAGGTCATCAGCTCGGACTCGACCTGGCGCAGGGTCTGCTCCAGCTCGCGGTCGCGGGCGGCGTCGTGGGAGACGATGTACTCCTTGAGCGTCGCGGTGACCCGGGAGCGCTGCGAGAGCACGCGGTCCAGGCCGTCGCGCACCAGCCGCACGGTGCCGCGCAGCTCGGTGCGGTCGGCGTCGCCCAGGATGCGGTCCGACAAAGGGTGCTCGAGCAGCGCGGTGAGGTCCTCGCGCAGCTGGGTGACCAGCGCGTCGTCGCGGAGCAGCGCGAAGGCGCCCTCGAAGGCCCGGCCCTCCTGGGTGGCGGTCATCAGCGCATCGGCACGCGCGAGGTAGTCGTCGATCACCTCACCGGCCGGGCGCTCCTCGGCGCGGAAGGCCGCGAGGATCTCGCCGCGGATCTGGGCGAAGCGCTCCTCGACCCGCGCGAAGTCGCTGGGCAGCGCGGAGATCAGCGAGAGCAGCTCGGTGAACCCCTCGAGCATGTAGTCCTCGGTGGCGCCGACGAGCTCCTCGCCGTCGACCAGCCGGTCACGCTCGAGGGTGAGCCGGGCGATCTCGTCGTTGAGGATCGTGACCCGCGCGGTGCGGTCGGGGTTGGCCTCGGCGTTGAAGCGCCGGACGGTGCTGAGGATGGTGGCGATCCGGTGCTCGCTGAGCGTGGCCCGGTCGCGGGTGAGGTTCTTGACCAGCTCCAGCGCCTGCTGGGCGTGCGAGGTCAGCGAGTAGACCTCGCGGCCGCCCTCGTCGATGGAGCGCACCAGCCACTGCCCGCGCATCCAGCGCTGGCAGATCTCCCGGCCGGTGCCCGACGGGACGTCCTCGCCGGCGAGCCGGATCCCGGCGAGGTGCTCCTCGACCTGGGTGTGCAGCCGGGCCGTCGGGATCGGGCTGTTGCTGCGGCCGAACGCGGCCCGGAAGATCGTGATCACCACGGGCGCCTGGCGCTGGTGCAGCAGCATCAGGGTGGGCTGCGCGAAGGCGCTCCTGACCCGCGCGAGCTCGCCCGCGATCTCGCTCAACTCCGACCTCCCCCGGCCCTGCTGGTACGACGTGAGTGGCCCAGCATCCCAGAGGGGTGCGACTCAATCGGCGAGCGGGTCGGGCATCCCCTCCAGCGCGGCGCCGACCACCGTGACCACGCCGAGGATCTCGGCCGCGGGACCGATCCAGCCGACGCCGCGATCGGTCACCAGGACGGACCGGCCGAAGCGGCGGTCGAACACCCCGACCCGCACCCGCTGCTGCTCGCGCACGGCGATCACGTCGCCGCGGGCCGGCCGCAGCGCCGGGTCGACGAGCACCTCGGTGCCGGCCGGCCAGCCGCGGGTGGCGACCAGCTCCGCACCCAGCCGGTACGACGGCGGCGAGTCCTCATGCTCGGCGCGGCCGGCCGCCCGGCGGCGTACCGGAACGGGTCGGTCGATCGCGGAGCGCTCCGGCGCGGCGAACGGCAGGGGGTCCTGCCCGCCGACCGACACCGAACGCATGTTCGAAGTCTAGGGCACCCGTCAGTCGAACACGTCGGGCTGGGTCGCGACGACCTGCTCCCACAGCGGCCGGAACTGGAACCAGCCCGCGTCGTCGCTGCCGACCTGGTCGCGCGCGACCAGGGCCGCCTCGCGGTCGATCTCGCGCGGGGTGCCGGCCGCCATCGCGAGCAGCTGCGCCTGGCAGGAGCGCTCCATCGTGACGAACCACCAGGCCGCGGCGGACACGGTCGAGCCGACCGTGATGAGGCCGTGGTTCATCAGGATCGCGGCCTTGTGGTCCCCGATGGCGGCGGCGATCTTCTTGCCCTCCTCCTCGGCGTAGACCACACCGGTGTACTCGGTGAAGAGCCCGTGGTCCTCGAAGAACGCGCAGGCGTCCTGGGTCAGCGGCGCCAGCGGGATGCCGAGGGAGGAGAAGGCCTTGCCGTGCAGCGAGTGAGCGTGGGCGGCGGCCACCGCGTCCGGGCGGGCGGCGTGGACCTGGGCGTGGATGACGAACGCGGCCCGGTTGACCGGCTTCGTGCCGTGGGTGACCCGTCCGGTGTGGTCGACGCAGATCAGGTCGCTCACCCGGATCTGGTTGAAGCTCATCCCGAACGGGTTCACCCAGAACAGGTCCGGATCGCCCGGGTCGCGTGCGGTGATGTGCCCGGCCACGCCCTCGGAGAACCCGAGCTTGCCGAAGACCCGGAACGCGACGGCGAGATCGCGCTTGCGCTGCTCGCGCTCGTCGTCGACCGAGAGCCCCATCGGGGGCAGCGGCAGGTCGCACGGGTCGGGGATCGGCCCGACGGCCTGCTCGAGTCGGAACCTCAGCTCAGCGGGAAGGGTGGCGCTCATGGTCCGAGCGTCGCCCTCGCCGGGCGGCCCGTCAATGGGCGGATCGGCCAGGGGCCGATCAGGAGGCCCTCTTGACCGCCCGGACCAGTGCGGCGAGCAGGGCG
Organism: Nocardioides ultimimeridianus; assembly: GCF_054777895.1. NCBI lineage: Bacteria > Bacillati > Actinomycetota > Actinomycetes > Propionibacteriales > Nocardioidaceae > Nocardioides > Nocardioides ultimimeridianus. The sequence goes on from NZ_BAAHAB010000009.1 coordinate 71,923, forward strand.
GAGGCGATGGCCTGGGTGGCGATCCGGTCCAGCGCGGGCAGCTTGCCGTGCGCGGAGACCGAGTAGGAGATCTCGGTGCCGTCGCCGTGCGGAGCCAGCCGCACCTCGCCCGAGTAGTCCTTGAGCGGTACGCCGGCACGGGCCTTGTAGCCGAGCACGCGGTCGGGCTCGAAGGCCGTGATCTCCTCCACGATCGCCGGCATCGGGCCGGGCGCGCTGATCCGGCGTACGGCTCCGACGCCGTTGCGGGTCTCGGCACCCTCCTGCTCCAGCGTGACCCGGATGCCCGGGCCCCACTTCGACATGCCCTCATGGTCGGAGAGGACGGCCCAGACGGCGGCGGGGCTGGCGGAGACGCGCGCGGTTGCGGTGGATTGCACGGCCCGACGGTACATCCCGATGAGTTCATCGAGGGTGCATCCCACGTTGGGCCGCGGCGTGCCGCTCCCGCAGTAGTTTCCGCCCGGCCACCGTGGCCACAGGAAGGACAGCACAGGCCCATGAAACGGATCACCAGGCTCTCAGCGGTCGTCGCCGGCATCACCCTCGCCGGCACCGCCAGCGTCGCGGTCGCGCTCAACCGCCCCCACGACGACAACGACTGGCCCTACGCGCAGCCGCAGGCCAAGACCTACACGATGGCCGTGGTCGGCGACATCGCGTGCGAGCCCGACGACGCGGAGAACGCCACCACCCCGGCCGCCCTCAAGTGCGGCAGCCCGACCCTCGGCGGGCTGAGCGCGGAGTTCGCCACCGCGAAGCAGGCCACCGACATGCACCCGGACGCCGTCGCGCTGCTCGGGGACGAGCAGTACCAGGTCGGCAAGCTCAGCGACTTCGAGCAGTCCTTCGAGCAGGCCTGGGGCGGGCTGAAGATGCTCGAGCGGCCCGCGCCGGGCAACCACGAGTACTACGCCTACACCAAGAAGGGCGACAACGAGGCGGCCCAGAACGGCACCGGCTACTACGGCTACTTCAACGGGCACGACCAGTCCGGCTCGCCGTACCCCCAGGGCCAGGCCGGCGACGACACGGCCGACCGGCAGGGCTGGTACTCCTACGACCTGGGCAACTGGCACGTCATCTCGCTGAACGCCGAGTGCGACTCGGCCGCGTTCCAGCACGACTGCTCGACTACCGACGGCGGCCTCCTCACCCGGGAGACGACGTGGCTCGCGCAGGACCTCGCGGACAACAATCGGCCGTGCACCATCGCCTACTGGCACCAGCCGGCGTTCAGCGCGACGACCGCCGCGACCGCGACCGTCCCCGCCTCGGCGCCCGGCGCCGGCGGCAAGGAGGGCGCCATGACCGACGCCTGGTGGAAGCTGCTCTATGCCAACAACGCCACCCTGGTCCTCAACGGCCACGAGCACGCCTACGCCCGGCTGCAGCCGATGGACCCGGCCGGCAACCCCGACCCGGCCAACGGCATCCCGGAGTTCGTCGTCGGCACCGGAGGTGAGGGCCTGGACTCCCTCGCCGGCACACCGGGCGCCTGGGCCAACCCCAACGTCGTGACGGCGTACGCCGGCGGCTTCGGTGTGATGAAGCTCGAGCTCGGCCCGAGCGGCTACAGCTGGGACTACAAGCCGGCCCTCGCCGGAGCCGGCCAGGACGCCTCCGCGCTGAGCTATGAGGACAGCGGCTCGGGCTCCTGCTGACAGCGCCTCCGACGAGGTCACTCGCCACGGCGGTAGGTTCGCCGTCGTGGCGAGTGACGCGCGCGTGACCACGCACCGCTCCTGGGCCGGGCGCTGGGTCCCCCGGCTCTACCTGGGCGTCGCGGCGCTGCTGATCCCCTGGGACGTCTACCTCGCCTCATCGCTCCCGATGCACTCGGTGGCCTACCACTACCGCGGCGCCTGGGTCGGCTACGACCTGTTCCTCATCCTGGTCCTGGCGCGCACCGGATGGCTCGCCGCGAAGCGGGACCCGCACGTCGTGCTCACCGCCACGGCCTGCGCGACGATGCTCATCGTGGACGCCTGGTTCGACGTCCTCACGTCCCACCCGGGCGGCCAGCGCAGCGCCGCGATCGTGATGGCCCTGGCCCTGGAGCTTCCCGGAGCGGTGCTGTGCGGCCTGCTGGCACGACGCGGCCTCGCGGCGATGGTCGCCCGGATCGTCGTACCGCCCCGGGGCTGAGCGCCACCGACCCTCAGATCCGGGTCGCCGCGTCGTCCCCGGCCGCCCGCTGCGCGATCCACACCGGGATGACCGCCACCACCGTGAGCACCGCGGCGACCACGTTGATGACCGGCGCCTGGTTGGGGCGGAACAGGTTGTCGAAGATCCACAGCGGCAGCGTCTTGGACGAGGCACCGAGGGTGAAGTTGGTGACCACGATCTCGTCGAAGCTGAGCGCGAAGGCGAGCAGGCCGCCGGCCAGCAGCGCACCGCGCAGGCCGGGCAGCGTCACCATGAAGAAGGTGTGCCAGCCGCGGCCGCCGAGGTCCGAGCTCGCCTCCTCCAGCCGGGTCCCCATCCGCCGCAGCCGGGCCTGCACGTTGTTGAAGACCACGACGATGCAGAAGGTGGCGTGCGCGATGATCACCGTCCCGATCGAGAGGGTCCAGCCCAGCACCGAGGTGAACGTGGTGCCCATCGCGATGCCGGTGACGATGCCAGGCAGCGTGATCGGCATGGTGATCAGCAGGCTGATCGGCTGGCGCCCGAAGAACCGGTGCCGCTGCAACGCGAAGGCCGCCAGCGTCCCGAGGACCAGCGCGATCGCCGTCGAGCAGATCCCGACGATCGCCGTCACCCCGAGCGCGTGCCAGGCCCCCGAGCTGTGCGCCGCCTCGTGCCACCAGCTGAGCGTCAGGCCCGTCGGCGGGAAGGCGAAGGTGCGCGAGGTGTTGAAGGAGTTCAGCACCACGAACGCGAGCGGGATGTACAGGAACAGCAGGACCAGCACGGTCCACACGGCGGTGGTCCACCGCATCGCAGCCGACTTCACGACGACTCCCCTTCCAGCTGGCCGGTGAGCCGCAGCGCACCGAGGTAGAGCAGCACGGCGACCAGCGGCACGAAGGCCAGCGCCGCCGCCATCGGCTGATCGTTGGCGGTCACGAGCTGGCCGTAGATGACGTTGCCGAGCAGCTGCGACTTGCCGCCGACGATCTGCACCGCGATGTAGTCGCCCAGCGAGAGCGAGAAGGTGAAGATCGACCCCGCGGCGATGCCGGGGAACACCAGCGGGAGCACCACCCGGCGTACCGTCCCCCAGGCGGTGCCGCCCAGGTCCTGGCTGGCCTCGGACAGCGAGTCGGGGACGCGCTCGAAGGCGGCGTACGCCGGCAGGATCATATAGGGCAGCCACAGGTAGGACAGCGTGATCACCGTGGCGGTCAGGCCGTAGCCGTGGAGCTGGCCGGGCGTCGCCCAGTCCACCGGGCCACCCGGCGCGAGGAGCCCGCGCCAGGCGTAGGCCTTGACCAGGTACGACGCCCACAGCGGCGTCGTGACCGCCACGACCAGCGCGAGGCGCATCCGGCGGGAGGCGAACTTGGCCATGTAGAGCGCCATCGGCACCGCCAGCGCCGCGTCGATCAGGGTCACCAGCAGCGCGACGCCGATCGTGCGCAGCGTGATCGTCCGGTAGAACGGGTCGCTGAACAGGTTGGTGAAGTTCGCCGTCGTGAAGACGTGCTCCACGTGACCGGTGAAGTCGTTCACTCCCCAGAACGAGCTGACCAGGAGCACCGCCATCGAGCCCAGGTAGGCGATCACCAACCAGGCCATCGGCGGGAGCAGGAGCAGCGCGAGCCGCCCCCGCCCCTGCGCGACGTCAGACATCGATCAGCCCTTCATCCGCTGCCAGGCGTTGACCCAGTCGGTGTAGCTCGTGCAGTTGTCGCCCGAGCCGTCCACGCACTGCTTCTGCGGCGTGGTCCAGTAGTGGATGTTGGCGGCGTACGTCGCGTCGGTGGCGTGGTACTGCGCGCAGAACGCCTTGTCCGCCGCGCTCAGCGTGCACGACTTGGCCTGGGCGGGCGCCTCGCCGAAGTACTGCGCGACCTGCGCGTTGACCTCGGGCGAGGTGATCCAGTCCATCCACTCGTACATGCAGTTGGGGTGGGCGGCCTTCGAGGAGATCATCCAGGTGTCCGACCACCCGGTCGCACCCTCGGACGGGATCGTGGTGCCGACCTGGGTCTTGCCACCACCGTCGATGGTGTTCGCGATGACCTGCCAGGAGGTGCCGATGGCGCTCTCACCGGAGTCGAAGGACTGCACCTCCTTGGTGTAGTCCGACCAGTACTCGCCCACGCTGGCGTTCTGCTGCTTGAGCAGATCCACGGCGGCGTTGAGCTGGTCCTGGGTCAGCGAGTAGGGGTCCTTGATGCCGAGCGAGGGGTTCGTCTTCATCAGGTAGAGCGCCGCGTCCGCGATGTAGATCGGGCTGTCGTACGCCGTCACCTTGCCCTTGAGCGAGGCGTCCGGCGCGAACACCGAGGACCACGAGGTCGGGGCCTGCTTGACGACGGCCTTGTTCCACATCAGGACGTTGGCGCCCCAGCCGTGCGGGATGCCGTACATCTGGCCGCCGACCGAGTTCCACGAGCCGTTCTTGAGGAACGGCGAGATCGTCTTGTAGCTCGGCACCAGGTCGGTGTTGACCGGGGCGACGTCGCCGCCGTAGATCAGCCGCAGGGTCGCGTCGCCGGAGGCCGAGACCCCGTCGTACTGACCGGACTGCATGAGCTGGACCATCTCGTCGGAGGTGTTGCCGATCTTGGCGTTCACCTGGCAGCCGGTCTTCTTCTCGAACGGCGTGACCCAGTCGACCTTCGGGTCGTTCGAGCCGTCCTCGGCGTAGCCCGCCCAGACGATGATGTTGAGCTTGCCCTCACCCTGGCCGATCGAGGACTGCATCGCGATCTTCGGCACGCTCAGGCCGCTGGTGCCCGTGGACGAGGATCCCCCGCACGCGCTCATGGTCATGGCGGCGGCACCGAGCACGGCGCACGCCTTCCAACGCAACTTCATGACTTCTCCTCTGGTGGGTGGGGGGTCAGCCGACGAGCTCGTGGAGCGCGTCGTCGTTCCAGGCGACCCGCACGCGGTCGCCGCGCACGAGGGCCGAGGTGGTCGGGTCGGTGTTGAGGCTGGTCACCGTCAGCGTGGTGGCGCCGACGTCGACGAGCAGCCGGCTGATCGCACCGGCGTACACGATCTCGGAGACGGTGCCCTCGTGCGTGCGTCGTACGCCGGCGTCGGCATCGGGCCGGTACAGCGAGATCCGCTCGGGGCGGATCGCGAACGAGCCATCCCGCCCGACCAGGTCGGTCGCGACCCCGTCGGCGAGCACGTTGGAGGTGCCGACGAAGTCGGCGACGAAGCGGTTGACCGGGTTCTCGTAGACCGCCCGGGCGTCGCCGACCTGCTCGACGCGGCCGTCGCTGAAGACGGCGAGCCGGTCGCAGAGCGTCAGCGCCTCCTCCTGGTCGTGGGTGACGAAGACGAAGGTGATGCCGACCTCGCGCTGGATGGCCTTGAGCTCGACCTGCATCTGCTCGCGCAGCTTGAGGTCCAGCGCGCCGAGCGGCTCGTCGAGCAGCAGCACCTGGGGCCGCGACACGAGCGCGCGGGCCAGCGCGATGCGCTGCCGCTGGCCGCCGGAGAGCTGGTGCGGCCTGCGGTTCGCGACGTGGTCGAGGCGGACCAGCTCCAGCGCCTCCATGGCGCGCTTGCGGCGCTCGGCCGAGCCGATCCGGCGTACGCGCAGGCTGTACTCGACGTTCTTGACGATGCTCATGTGCGGGAACAGCGCGTAGTCCTGGAAGACGGTGGTGACGTCGCGCCGGTGCGGCGGGACTCCGGTCACGTCCCGTCCGTTGAGCAGGATCTGGCCGGACGTGGGCTGCTCGAAGCCGGCGATCATCCGCAGCACGGTGGTCTTGCCGGACCCGGACGGGCCGAGCATCGCGAAGAACTCGCCGTCGGCGATCTCCAGGTCGATCTGCTCGACCGCGACCACGTCGCCGAACGCCTTGCGGACCCCGCGGATCGAGATCGCGGGCGGAACCGCTTCGGCGGTCTCGTGCTCGTCCATGTCAGCCTCCTCACAGCAGTTGCTGAGAAAACATATGAAACCAGTTTTCAAAGTGCAAGAGCTGCGGCACACTTTCTTCCGTGCCGATCCCGTTCTACGGCCGCGCCGCCGGTGCGGTCTTCTCACCGCTGGAGTCACAGAGCCGCACCGAGCTCGTGGCCCGGCGGCTGAAGGACGCGATCGCACTCGGCCTGGTGCCCGACGGCGAGCAGCTCCCCGGCGAGATGGAGCTGGCCGGCCTGCTCGGCGTCGCGACCGTGACCATCCGCGAGGCGCTGGCGACGCTGCGGCACGACGGGCTGGTCGTGACCCGCCGCGGTCGCGGCGGCGGCAGCTTCGTGCAGGCGCCGCGCGAGGTCGCGGCCCGGCTCGCCGAGCAGCGCCTCGCCGCCTTCGGGCTGCTGCAGCTGCGCGACCTGGGCGATGTGTACGCCGCCATCTCCGGCGCCTGCGCGGCGCTGGCCGCCCGGCGCGCGAGCACCGAGGACGTCGCCCGGCTGCGACGCGTCGCGACCCAGCTCGCAGAGGCGCCGGACGCCGCGCTGCGCCGGCGCGCGGACGCGCAGTTCAGCATCGAGATGGCCGTCGCCGCCCAGTCGCCCCGGCTCTACCGCGAGGAGATCCAGCTGCAGGCGGAGGTCGGCACCCTGCTGTGGCTGGCGTTCGGCGACGACGACAGCCATGCGGAGACGGTCGAGACGTGCAACGCTCTGGTGTCGGCGGTCTCCGACCGCGACCCCCTGGCGGCCCGCGCGGCCGCCGAGCGGCGGGTCGCCGAGGCGACCGCCCGGCTCATCGACTTCAAGCTCAGCAAGGAGGCCTCGTGACCGAGACGGTGGGCGAGCTCGACGCGGTGCTGGCCAGGCTCGTCGAGCTCACCGGCATCGCCGTCGCCTTCGTCACGGCCGCCGCCCGCAGAGCTCACGCCGCGCTCGCGACCGACGGCCCGCGGCGCAGCGGCGACCTGGCGGTCCTCGACGACTCCCTGCGTGCCGGCCTCGAGCCCGGTGGGCTGGTCCACGGCGGCGGCTTCGTGGCCGCGGTCGGGGCGCTCGACGACGCGCGGTGGTGGCTGGAGTGGTTCGCCCGCGACCCCGACGACCGCCCGCAGCGCCTGGTGGTGCAGACCGACTCGACGGCGATGGGCTTCTACGACTACGAGCACCTCCCCTGGTACACCGTGCCGCGGGAGACCGGCCGCGCCCACATCACCGGCCCGTACGTCGACTACCTGTGCACCGAGGACTACACCCTCACCTTCACCGAGCCGGTGGTCGTCGACGACACGTTCCTGGGGGTCGCCGGCTGCGACGTGAAGGTGCACGTGGCCGAGCGGTTCCTGCTTCCCACACTGCGCGCCTGCTCCGGCCGCGTCGCCATCGTCAACGAGCACGGCCGGATCCTGACCAGCAACACCGGGCGCGCCGTGAGCGGCGACCTGATCGAGCCGCTCGACGTACTGCTGCGGCTGTGGGACGCGGACCCCGTCGACGCTCACGGCGCCGTACGACGCCTCGAGGGCACTCCCCTGGCCGTCGTCTCGCTGGACGGCCTGGACGCCCTCGCCCGGTAGTGTCACGGGCGCCATGTCGTCCTCCCCCCGCCCGCGCCGGCTGCTGCTCGCGGTCGACGCGCCGTCGCTGCTGCACCGCCACCACCACGCCCGCGCCCACACCCGGCTGCGCGACCGTGGCGGGCGGCCCGCCTGGGCGCTGCACGGCATGCTGCGCCAGATCATCGAGGCGATCGACACCTTCGCGCCCGACGCGGTGATCTTCGGGATCGACGACCGGGTCGCGTCGGTACGCCGCGACCGGTACCCGGACTACAAGGCCGGCCGCGCCGAGAAGGACGCCGACCTCGTCGACCAGCTCGACCGCTGCGGGGCGCTGTTGGACGCGCTCGGGCTGGCGACGCTGACTCCCCCGGGCCTCGAGGCCGACGACGTCAACGCCTCGGCCGCCGCGTGGGCGGTCCGCAACGACTGGGACTGCGTGATCATCACCTCGGATCGCGACTCCTTCGCCCACATCAGCGCGCACACCAGCGTGCTGCGGCTGATCGACGGCGGCATCAACGGCTCCCCGCTGCTCACGCCCGCCCGGCTGCGCTTGATGTACGGCGTGCCCGCCGACCGCTACCTGGAGTTCGCGGCCATCCGCGGCGATGCCAGCGACAACCTGCCCGGGATCTCCGGGATCGGCGAGAAGACCGCGGCGGCGCTGCTGTCGGAGGTCGGCCCGATGGCCGACATCTGGGCCGACGTCGAACACAACGACGGTGCGGCCGTCGCCGCCGCCCTCGACGCCTGGGCCGACGAGACCGGCGGGCGGCGGATGGGCGCGACCGTGGTCCGCCGGCTCCGCGCGGACGGTGCGCGGGCGGCGTACGAGTTCAACCTGGAGCTGATGGCCGGGCGCACCGACCTCGACCTGCGGCTCACGCCCGACGTGCCCGGGACGCCGGGGCTGCTGCCGCTGGACATCGCCCGCGTCGAGCGGGTCGTCGGGCACCTCAACACCGACGCCACGACCTCGCTGGCGCTGCGGGTCCTCACCGGGGATCCGGCGTCGGTGCCGCGCGCCTGAGACCCCGCCGGGCCTCCCGGCGTACGTCGTCGGTGAGGGTGGCGAGCGCGTCGGTGCCGAGCCGCCAGCGCTGCCAGTACAGGGGTACGTCGATCGGGCGGCTCCCCGGCAGCCGGGCGACCTCGCCGGCCGCGACGCCCGGGACCAGCTGGCCCTGCGGCAGCATCCCCCAGCCCAGGCCGCAGCGGACCGCCTCGTAGTAGTCGGCCGCGCTCGGGACCCGGTGGACCACCGCGGGCCGTGCCCCGTCGCCCTCCTCCTGGAGGTGGTCCTTCTCGTTGAACACCACGACCGGCAGCGCCGCGCGGTCGACGCCGCGGCCACGGCGGTGGCGCTCGATCAGCGCGGGCGCCGCAGCCGGGGTGTAGCGCAGGGCACCGAGCAGCTCGGCGGTGCACCCCTGCACCGGGTCGGGCTCGGCGGTGACGGCGGCCAGGACCTCACCGCGCTGCAGCAGCTGGTGGGAGTAGGCCTGGTCCTCGACGTGGAGGCGCAGTGCCACACTGCCGCGCTCCGCCACGGCGGCGAGGACCGGGCGGAACCAGGTGGCCAGGGAGTCGGCGTTGACCGCGACGGCGAGCTCGACGACGGCGGCATCACCGAGCGCGGAGACCGCCTCGTCCTCGAGGAGCCGGTGCTGGCGCGCCAGCCTGAGGAGCGGCTCCCCGGAGTCGGTGGGGGTCACCGGCGTCGTACGCCGCAGCAGGACCTGTCCCGCCGCGCCCTCCAGCGCGCGCACGCGCTGGCTGACCGCGCTCGGGGTGAGGTGCAGGCGGCGTGCGGCCGCGTCGAACGTCCCCTCCTCGACGATGGCGAGCAGGGTCTCGAGCTGGGCCGGGTCGAACCGCATTCGCTCACCTTAAGCGTCTCTACAGATACTGCAGGAACCTTCGCTGGCCTTCATCGCATCCCGACCCGAGAATGGCGGGGTGATCACCGTCGCGACCGCCGGCCTGTTGACCGGCCTGTCCCTCATCATCCCGATCGGGGCACAGAACGCGCACGTCCTGCGGCAGGGCGTCCTGCGCACGTACGTCGGACCGGTGGTCACCGTCTGCGCCCTCTCCGACGTGGTGCTCATCGTCGCGGGCGCCGCGGGCGTGGGCGTCGTCGTGCAGGAGCACGCGTGGCTGCTCGAGGCAGCCCGGTGGTTCGGGGTCGCGTTCCTGGTCTGGTACGCCGCCGGCGCGCTCGTCCGGGCCCGCCGGCCGGAGTCGCTGACGGCCGGTCTCGCCGGCTCGGCCGACTCGCGGCGCCGGGTCGTCGGCCGGACGATGGCGCTGACCTGGCTCAACCCGCACGTCTACCTGGACACCGTGCTGCTGCTCGGCACGCTCGCCGCGACGCACGACTCCATCGGAGGCGGGCGGTGGTGGTTCGCCGCGGGCGCCGGGCTCGCCAGCATCGCGTGGTTCACGACGGTCGGGTTCGGTGCGCGGCTGCTCTCGCCGCTGCTGGCCCGGCCCCGGTCATGGCAAGTCCTGGAGCTCCTCGTCGCCGCGACGATGCTGGTCGTCGCCGGCCGGCTGGCGCTCGGCTGAGGCACGCAGCCGGAGCGCGAGCAGCGTCGCGCAGACCGGGGTGATGATCACGTTGGGGATCGCGATCGGCAGCAGCCCCTCGGCGAAGCCGTAGACGACCCAGGCGGTGCCCTGGATCGTCGCGATCGTCCAGGTGGAGAGACTCAGGTCGCGGATGGCGGCGTGGTCGTGACGCAGCCGCAGCGCGCGGCGCAGCTGCGGCAGGAACTGCACCACGTCGAGGATCCCGACCGCCCAGCCGAGCGCCGCCGTCACGACGTACCTCTGCGCGGCAGCGCGATCGCACCGACGATCACGGCCGCGCACACCAGGTTCACGGTGCCGGCCACCACGACCGGCACCGCCCGCTCGGTCAGCCCGTAGCAGGCCAGCAGCACGTTGAACACGATCGCGACGGCGTACGACGCCGGGCTGACGCCCTGCAGCGGCAGTCCCGTCCGCCGGAGCCGGAGGACCCGAACGGCCTGGGGCACCCACATCACCGCCGCGCCGGCGGAGCCCACGAAGCCGATCGCCTCGATCGCTCCCCCGGCTGCCACGGGCGCAACGCTAGCCACCGCGACCAACCGGGCCGGACCTACCCTGGCGCCATGTCGCACCTCCACACCCTCGCGCTGCTGCTCGACCGCAGCGGCGACTGGATGTTGTGGAACACCTTCCTGGCCTGGATCCCCGTCGCGCTCGCCCGATCCCTCCGGAACGCTGCACACCATCGGTCAGGTCCTGGCCTGGGACGCCGCACCCCGGCTGATCCTGCTCCTCTTCGTCATCACCGCCGCCGGGCACGCCATCACCCGCGGCGTGCTGGGGCTGGTCGCTCCGAGAGCCTTCGGGGTGGTGCGGGCTTGAGGGGTGGCGCCGCTGTTGCTTGCTTCGGGGTTGGTCGGGGCGGCCGCACCTTAGCCGCCCGGCACCCCGCGTCAAGGATGCTCGCTTCGCTCGCCCCGCTGCGCGGCGCTTCGCGTCCTTGACCCGGGGTCCCGACCGGGCGGCGAAACGGCGCGGAGTCGGCACGGGCTTCGCCCGCGCCGCCGCTTCGCGGCCGCGAGAGAGGGCGATCTTCTTCGGGGAGTTCTCCCGGCACCTGGTGCCGGGCGGACTCCCGCCTACGTCCGTCGGTGGAACCGGTAGTCGCCGGTAGCGAGCCTGGTCATCGTGTAGCGGGTGTCGTGGGCCCGGTGGTGATGGTGACTGCAGAGCAGGACGCCGTCGGCGAGATCGGTCCTCCCGCCCTCCGACCAAGGCTTCAAATGATGGGCCTCACACCAGGCTGCGGGGATCGAGCAGCTCTCGGCGCGACAGCGCTTGTCGCGTAGGCGCATGGCCTTGCGTTGGGGCGGTTCGTAGAGGCGTCGGGCTCTGCCGAGGTCGAGGGGCTCGGACTTGCCGCCGAGGACGACGGGGATGATCTTCGCAGTGCAGGCGAGCCGCCGTGCCTCGGAGGCGCTGATCGGCATCTCGCCGAGCATCGCGGAGCCCAGCTCCTTGGCCAGGGCGTCGAGCGGGATGGTGACCATGACGGTGGTGGCGTCGCCGCCGTGGTCGGGCAGCCGCTTCGGGTCGAGCAACTCAAGGAGTCGGCAGAACGCCTCGCCTCGGTTCCTGGCGCGGGTCTGGGTGACGCGGGGCGAGTCCTCTGCTTCGACGTAGGTGAGGGCTCGTTCGGAGACCGAGTCGGGGAGGTCGCAGATCCAGCGGGTGATCCCGTTGCCGCGTTTCCGGATCCTGATCGCGACCTCGTCGCGTGCGGCCTGCTCCTCGCGTTCGAGCTGCTTGCCGAGCTCGGCCTCGGCGATCTCGGGTGCGACGACTTCGAGGATCTTGGCGCCGAGCACCTGAAGGTCTTTGGGGTCGTAGATCGCGGCCAGCTCGATGAGGTGCTGCTCGGCCTGGGTCCGGACCGTGTGGTCGACGGCGTCGGAGAGCCTGTCGACCGAGCGGACGATCACCCGGGCCTGAGCCTCGTTCACCCGTCCTTCGCGCATCGCGGCCGCAGTGAGCGGGTGCTGCTCGAGGGACTCGGCCAGCCGGAGCTGGGCTCGGCCGGCGGAGGAGGTGATGCGGGTGGCGTGGGCGAGCCAGCACCCGGCGTCGCGGGACCCGTGCTCCTCGGCAACGTCGGAGGAGGCGGCGAGGACGCGGAGCTTCAGCTCTGCGAGCTGGCTCTCTACTCGCGCGAGGTCCGTGAGGAACTGGGCTTTGTCGCGGGTGCGGAGGTAGTCGGCCGGCATGTCCGCGACGTCAGAGAGCTCCTTCTGCAGCGCTTGGGCGCAGGCAAGGATCGGGTGCCAAGACACCGTTCCTGCGACCATGACATGCTCCCCGAGACGGACTGATCAACTACCTTCCATGATACATCTGTTCGAACATTTCCGGTACCCCGAAATCGAACAAATTCCCAGGTCAGGACGGGTTTTGCGGGCGGCCGCGTAGCGGCGGCGCGGGCGAAGCCCGTGCCGTTGTCGCGCCGTCCAGCCGTGCGCCAGGGCCCCGCAGTCAAGGACGGCCGAAGGCCGCCGCGCAGCGGCGCGAACGAAGTGAGCGTCCTTGACGGCGGGAGGCGCACGGCTAAGGTGCGGCCGCCACGACCAGCCCCGCGAGAGGCTCAGTGCGTGATCCGCGCCTTCACCGCGGAGAACCCGAACCCGAACGAGATCGAGTCCCGCTTCCCGTCGGTCCCCCGGGTCCCGTCGGCCTTGAACAGGTCGACGTCCGGGGCCAGGAGCGCCTTGATGAGGTTGTTCCCGCGCACCTCGTCGGCGGTGATCACGAGATCCTGGTTGGCGTCGAAGATCTGCTCAGCCGTCGAGCCCTCGGACCCGCTCGTGCAGGTACCGGGCGCAGGACCGACACAGTCACGGTCGACCAACGCCTGGAGGAGCGTGGCGAGCTGCGGGTCCAGGACCGAGCTGATCGTGGTCGACCGGAAGGCACCGTTGATCCGGCCACCGAGGCACTTGGCGTAGCAGGTGGCGAAGGCGCGGCCGACCACCATCGGCATCGTGAACGGGCCGCCACCGATATCCATCCGGATCGGGATCGTCGTCGCCGTCGTGGAGAGGTGGTGGTTGACGATCTTCGCGGGGACCCGCGCAGAATGGGTACTTCCGGCGCGGAAGGTGCCGGTCCCGCTGAGGTTCGGGTTCGTGACCGGTACGCCGTACCAGAGCTGCCAGGTCGCCTGCCGGTCCGTCGTCAGCGACCGGGTCCGCAGCGAGTGGAGCATCACGATCCGCCCGTTGCGGACGTCGCTGTTCCAGGTCTGGGTCAGGTCGAGTCCCTGCGCCACCAGCGCGGCGAAGACGTTGGCCAGGGCGTTGTCGGCCTTCCCGTCACCGGTGAGGTCCCGGCCGAGCGCCCGCGCCTGCGTCGCGTCGAACGGCAGGACGATCGCCGAGGTGACGAACCCGTGCTCCGGCGGCAGCGTCGCCTCGGCCGGTGCGACCAGTGATGCGGGCCCGACCAGGGCCAGGGCGAGTGTTCCGACGGCGATCCTGGCGCGCATGACGGCTCCCTCCACAGGTGGAGCGATCCATGCTGCCACCGCTCGCGACGCTACGGAGCCGAAAGCGCCGATCTCCTTCGCGACCGGAGGTGGACGAGGATCACGACGCTGATCAGTGCGGCCCAGAAGCACCACAGCGAGACCGTCCCGTCGCGCGCCGCCCAGACCACCACCGCCACGCCCGCCAGGTTGAGCACGGAGAACAGCCGCAGCCACCGGCTCCGGGCCAGCAGCCCCGGACCGCACGTGGCGACGACGTAGATCACGAACGAGGCGTCGCCGAGGAGCGGTGACACCGTGTAGGCGATGTGGTGGCCGTCGATCCGCAGCGGCACCTCACCGTCACGCAGTCCCCACGCACACGTCGCGGCAGCCACCGCTCCGCACCCGACGAACAGCCACGCGAGCCACGGTGGCCGCACGCTGCCCTCCCGCAGGAGGGCGTACGGCACCGCGATCGGTACGACGAGCAGCGCGATCACCAGGTAGATCCACTCGGCGGTCAGGCCGGCCGCATGGCACACGCGGCCCTGGAGGTCCCACCACACGAAGGTCTCGACGAGCTGGTGCACGCCGAACAGCAGCGGCAGCGACGCCAGCGCCCGGCTGCTCGGCGAGGACCGAGCGGCTCGCAGGGACGCGACGCCGATGCCGGTGACGACCAGGCCGGCGCCGAGATCCATCGGTGCCGCGAAGCACATGCGCTGTCCTCTCGGGGCGTGCCTACCAGGGCGAGGGCTGGTAGTCCTTCACGAAGACCCCGTAGACGTCCTCCCCGGCCTCACCCCGCACGATCGGGTCGTAGACCCGCGCTGCACCGTCCACCAGGTCGAGCGGAGCGTGCCAGCCCTCGGCCGCGATCCGCAGCTTCTCGTAGTGCGGCCGCTCGTCGGTGATCCAGCCGGTGTCGACGGCGGTCATCAGGATGCGATCGGTCTCGAAGTACTCCCCCGCCGAGGTGCGGGTCATCATGTTCAGCGCGGCCTTGGCCATGTTGGTGTGCGGGTGCCCCGGGCCCTTGTAGCGCCGGGAGAACTGGCCCTCCATCGCCGAGACGTTGACGATGTACGCGCGGCGCGCACCGCCGGCGACGGCGGCACGAAGGGCCGGGCGCAGCCGGGAGTTGATGAGGAACGGCGCGATCGAGTTGCAGAACTGCACCTCGAGCAGCTCCAGCGGGTCGACCTCGTCGAGGACCTGGGTCCAGGAGTTGTTGTCCTGGATGTCGGGGATCAGGCCGCCCGCGTCGATCGCGGTGCCGGCGAGGTGCTGCTCCAGCGACGCGCCTCCCGCCTTCAGCGCCAGGGCCGTCATCGAGGCCGCATTGTGGGCCGCGAGCGCGGCCTCAGCGGACTCCCCGTCGTGGTGCGCGACGGCGTGGTCGGCGAGCGCGCCCGCGATGGCGGCCGGGTGTGCCTCCGAGATGTGGTCGAAGGTCACCATCTCGGGCAGCGCGATCCCGGTGGGCAGCGGCGCCAGCTCGCCCTCGGTCAGGTGCGAGTACGCGCCGGGCAAGCGGCGTACGGTCTGGCAGGCGTTGTTGATGATGATGTCCAGCGGCCCGTCGGCGGCGACGTCGTCGGTCAGCGAGATGACCTGCGTGGGATCGCGCAGGTCGATGCCGACGACCTTGAGCCGGTGCAGCCAGTCCGCAGAGTCCTCCATGGCCGCGAAGCGGCGTACGGCGTCCTTCGGGAAGCGCGTGGTGATGGTGGTGTGCGCGCCGTCGCGGAGCAGCCGCAGCGCGATGTACATGCCGATCTTCGCGCGGCCCCCGGTGAGCAGCGCCCGCTTGCCACTCAGGTCGGTGCGCGCGTCGCGCTTGGCGTGCGACATCGCCGCGCACGAGGGGCACAGCCAGTGGTAGAACGCGTCGACGAGGGTGAAGTCCTCCTTGCAGATGTAGCACCCACGGGCGGTGAGCAGCTCCCCCGCGAACGCACCCTGCGCGGTCGACACCAGCGGGATCCCCGCGGTCTCGTCGTCGATCCGCATGGCCGACCCGGTCGCCGTGCGCTCGATGATCTCCTGGTCGTGCCGCTGCTTCTCGGCGCGGATCTCGGCCCGCCGCTGCTTCTTCACCAGCTTGTACATGTACGACGCCGCGCGCTTCATCGTGCGCACGTCCTCGTGCTCGGGGTCGAGCTGCGGGATCTGCTTGAGCACCTTCAGCGCGATCTCGAGGTCGGCGGGGTCGATGCGCTCCAGGGGTACGTCGGGTCCTGCGGTCACCGACGAATCGTAGATCCGCAGCGGCCGAAGACCCGCCTCGGCGACGTCGGGCCGGGGTCAGGTCCGCCGGCGAAGGCGGCGCAGCAGCAGCGGCGGAGCCAGCACCACGCAGAGCAGCACGACAGCGGTGACGAAGCCGGCCGCCCGGCCCTCGCCGGTGCGGGAGCCGACGAGGGCGATCGGCGTCGCGGACGCGCCCACCGCGCCGGTGGCCCCGACCGTGTCGGCCGTCCCGCCGCCGGTCCCGGTCAGCGGGTCGACCGCACCGGGGGTCCCCGCACCCGTCACTCCGGAGCCGACGGTGGTGCCGGTGCCGGTGCTCCCGCCGGCTCCCAACGTACCGGATCCGGTCGAGCCGCCGCCCGTCGTACCGGCGGGACTGCCCTGGCCCGGTGCGCACGTGGCGCCCTGCTTGGAGCACTTGTCCGGCTGCGGCGCCGAGCTCAGGATGTCGAGCGCGGGGTTGTTGCACTGGCTGATCGACGGCGACGCGACCGCGCCGGGGATCCGCTTCACCTGCGCGAAGCCCGCCTCGACCAGGTTCTTCGGAAGCGGCGAGTAGCCCAACCGCTCCGCCTTCTGCTGGCCCTGGCACAGGAAGTAGTTCGCGAACGTCGACAGGGTCTTGCCCTTGTCGGTGTTGAACGGGGCGGCCGTCGTCGTCGGCAGGATCATGTAGCTGTAGCTCGACATCGGGTAGGCCCGCGGGTCGGGGTTGTCGTAGACCGACGCGAGGTTCTGGGTGAGGTCCTTGTTGATCTTCGCCCGGGTCAGCGCGACCGCCACGTTGCCGGCGGTGGGCTGGGCGTAATAGCCGGCCTTGTTCAGCAGGCCCACGACGGGGAAGTCGATGCGCTTGGCATAGGCGTACTCGACGTAGCCGATCGAGCCCTCGCCGTACGACGCCGAGACGTAGTTCGCGACGCCGTTGGACCCCACCTGCGCCTTGCTGTTGCCGAAGGCCGGGTAGAACGAGACGCTCGGGCAGTCGCTGCCGCTGAGGTGCAGCCGGCTGCGGATGAACGGGCAGTACACGCTCGGGGTCTGGTGCTGCATGTAGAGCGTGAACTGCGCCGACGCACCCGCACCGTCGGAGCGGACGACCGGGATGATCGGGATGTCCGGCAGCTTCTTGCCGTAGTCGGCGGTGATGGCCGGGTCGCTCCACGAGGAGATCGCCCCCGTGAAGATCTTGGCGAGCGTCGGGCCGGAGAGCCGCAGGTCACGGACCTGCTGGCCACCGAGGTGGAGGTTGTACATGAACGACGTGCCACCGGCGACGATCGGCATGTAGGCGTAGGGACGGCTCGGCACCTCGGCCTGCTGGCCGGGCTCGGGCGGGTTCTGGAACGGGATCTCGCTGGTCGCGAAGTCCGCGGTGCCCTGGATGAACTGCGAGCGGCCGTCCGTCGAGCCGGTGCCGGCGAAGTTCACGACCACACCCGAGGCGCGTACGTCGGCGCGCCAGGCGTCGATGGCGACCTGGCTCCACGTCGAGCCGGCTCCGGAGACCGGCACGTAGCTCGTCGCGTGGGCTGCCGGGACCGGGGCGCAGGTGAGCCCGACGACGGCGACGGCCAGCCCGATCAGGGCGGCGCGGAGGGGACGGCGGTTCACGAGAGATCTCCTAGACGGGTGTGGAGGCGCCGGGTCTGGCGACGGGTCATCCGCCCGGGCGCCCGGCCGCCGATGATGCGCGCGGCAGCGAAGAAGAGGACGACGAGGAGCAGGAGCACGATGCCGGCGCCGAAGGCGCGGGTGATGGCGACGTCGATGGGTGAGCGCAGTCCGTTGAAGACGAACAGCGGCAGTGACAGCTGGGGGCCGCTGCGCGGGTCGTAGTTGAGCTCGTTGGTCGAGCCCGCCACGAGCAGGACCGGCGAGGTCTCGCCGATGATCCTCGCGACGCCGAGCAGGACGGCCGTGACCAGGCCCGGCCGGGCGGTCGGCAGGACCACCCGCCAGACCGTCTGCCAGCGCGAGGTGCCGAGCGCGAGCGAGGCCTCGCGCAGCCCGTTGGGCACCAGGCGCAGCACCACCTCGGCGGTCGTGATCACGACGGGCACCATGCTCACCGACAGCGCGAGCGCAGCGGCGAGCCCGCTGCGGTCGTGCCCGAGCTGCAGGATGATCAGCGAGTAGATGAACAGGCCGGCCACGATGGTGGGCACCGCGGTCATCGCCTGCACGACCACGCGGACGGTCCGGGCCAGGCGCCCGCGCACCTCGCTGAGGTAGACCGCGGTGGCGATCCCCAGGGGCACGCTGACGGCCACCGAGATCGCCACCTGCTCGAAGGTGCCGACCATCGCGGCGTAGATGCCGCCCTGGTTGAGCGGGGCGTCCGGACCCGAGTAGGCCATGGTGTCGTGGAAGAAGTTCCAGTGCCCGAGTGCCGCCTTCCCGTGCCAGAACGTGAACAGCACGATGCCCGTCAGCGCGGAGATCATCACCAGCCCGGCCGTCGCCACCAGCGCGCCGACGATCCGGTCGGCCACTCCCCTCGGGTCGAGCGTGGTGGTGCTGACCACGGCGAGGAACAGCAGGAACAGCAGGTAGGCCATGATCCAGAAGCCGATCGTGCCCGAGGCCGGGAGGAGGCGCTCGTAGAGCAGCCAGGCCGTGGAGAGCGCGCCGGCTCCGGCCGAGGTCAGGTGCAGGACCAGCTCCGGCGAGACCCCGCCGAGCTTCACCCGGGCAGGAGGGAGGGGCGCTGTCGTCGTACTCATCTCAGATCTCCGTCGCTGCGCCGGACCGCGAGCGGCTGACCACGATGCCGGCGAGGGTGTTGATGACGAGGGTGAAGGCGAACAGCACCAGGCCCGCGGCAAGCAGCCCGGCGAAGGCGTTGCCGCTGGACTCGGAGTAGCGCGAGGCGATGTGGGCGGCGATGGTGTTCGTGCCCGTCTGCAGCGGGTGGGTGGTGAAGTCGAAGATCGGCGAGATGAGCGCGTAGACGACGATCGTCTCGCCGAGCGCCCGGCCCAGCCCGAGCATGATGCCGCCGATGATCCCCGCGCGACCGAACGGCAGCACGACCGTGCGGATCATGCCCCATCTCGTCGCGCCCAGCGCGATCGCTCCCTCACGCTCACCGACCGGCGCCTGCGCGAAGACCTCGCGCATGATCGAGGTGATGGTCGGCATGATCACGAAGCCGACCGCCACCCCGGCGATGAAGGCCGAGGACGTGTACGACGACGGCGAGCCGGGCGTCTTCACGCTCATGAACGGGAGGAACGAGCCGAGGTGGGCCGAGAGCCACTGGGCCACCGACAGCAGCTGGGCCTGCAGGAACACCACCGCCCAGATCGCGTAGATGACCGCGGGCACGGCCGCCATCAGGTCGACCAGCGTCACCAGCGCCCGGCGGAGCCGCACCGGGGCGTACTCGCTGATGAACAGCGCGGCGCCGAACGAGACCGGCACCGCCACGACGAGGGCGAAGAGGCCGACCAGGACGGTGCCCTCGAGCAGGCCCGCGATGCCGTACTGCCCGGTCTCCGGGAGCCACTGCTTCTCGGTGAAGAAGTGCCAGCCGCGCTGCTGCAGCGCCGGCCACGCGCCGACGGCCAGGAAGTAGCCGATCAGCCCCATGATGAGCAGGGTCGCGATCGCGGCGACCCGTGTGGTGGTGACGAAGGCACCGTCCGCTCCCGTCGGGCGGGCGACGAGCGTGCGCGGCAGGGGGAGGACCGGCAGCTCGAGCTCCTCGGTCGCCGGCTCGAGTGTCGTGCTCATCCGAACCTGCCGTTGACGTAGTCGCTCGTCCGCTGGTCGCTGGGCCGCTCGAAGATGTCGTCGGTCAGCCCCTGCTCGACGATGTGGCCGGGCTGCCCCTCGGACGCAAGGAAGAACGCACAGCGGTCGGAGACCCGGTGGGCCTGCTGCATGTTGTGGGTGACGATGACGACGGTGACCTCGCCGGCGATCTGGCGGATCGTCTCCTCCACCCGTCGCGTCGAGGTCGGGTCCAGGGCAGAGCACGGCTCGTCCATGAGGAGTACGTCGGGCCGCACCGCGAGCGAGCGCGCGATGCAGAGCCGCTGCTGCTGACCGCCGGAGAGCGAGCCGCCGGGGGTGCCGAGCCGCGTCTTGACCTCGTCCCAGAGGCCGGCGCTGCGCAGGCTGTGCTCGACGAGCGCGTCCGCGGCCGAGTCCCTCCCGCGCGTCCGCACCTTCTGGCCCGTCAGGCGCAGGCCCGCCAGCACGTTGTCGTAGATGGACATGGTGGGAAACGGGTTGGCCTTCTGGAAGACCATGCCGATGCGCCGCCGGCTGTCGATGGGCCGCAGCGCCGGGTCGTAGATGTCGGTGCCGTCGAGCAGCACCTGGCCCGCGAGGGCGGCGGACGGCACCAGCTCGTGCATCCGGTTGAGGATGCGCAGGAAGGTCGACTTGCCGCACCCGGACGGACCGATCAGCGCCGTGACCTCGCCGGCCCGCATCGTGAGGTTCACGTCGGACAGCACGAGGTGGTCGCCGAACCAGGCGTGGAGGTTCTCGGCGACGAGGGTGCCGGGCGTGGCCGGACCGGCGGGGACGGCGGGCAGGACGGTGGTGTCGTCAGCGGTGAGCGTCATCGGGTGTTCTCTCTGCTCGGGTTCACAGCGTGTTGGGGAGACGGAGGGTGATCTGCTCGAAGACGTTCCAGAGCACCACGAGGAGCACGGGTACGGCGCCGAGCCAGACCGCGCGCCTCGGGAACCGGTGCGCGGCCCAGGTGGCCGCGACCGCGAGGACGAGCAGGGCCTGCGACCAGAGCAGGAGCGACAGCAGGTGGTCGTGCTGGCCCTGGTCCGGCTGGTCGGCGGGATCGGCTCCGACACCGGCCGCCGCACCCGTCGAGGCCGGCAGTGCCGTGCCCTTCAGCACCGCGGAGACCTGCAGGGTGCGCGTGTCGAGCACGGGCGGGTCGCTGGTCACGAGCGTGAGCCGCGCCGGGACCTCGCGGATGGACGTTCCGCCGGCGTCGCTGGTCCGGACGACGTCGACGACGTAGGTCCACCTGCCCTGGCCGGTGGTCACCTCGATCGTGTCCCCCGGCCGGAGCCGGCCCAGGTGCAGGAACGGCGCTCCGCCGCCGATCCGGCGCCCCACGAGCACCGACACACCCGCCTGGCCGGGCAGGACCGTGTCGCTGCGCAGACCGGGTCCGTCGAGCGTCTGCTCGCTGCTGCTGCCCATCTCGAAGACCTGGTCCACCTGCAGGGCGGGGATGCTCACCACCCCGAGCGGCGTGCCCCGGGCGATGACACCGCTGACCGGCACCTGCGCGAGGGCGAGGTCCTTCTTCAGCTGGGCGTAGTGCAGGTCCTGGGCCCGGTGCTGGGCGAGGGTCGAGCCGGCGAACACATAGAGGCCGAACAGCAGCAGTACGCCGGAGAGCAGCGACACCGTGAGCGCGATGACCGACGCGACGTCCATCGCCTCGCCACGAGTCGCCTCGCCACGAATCGTCTCGGCGTGCCGGCCCTCTGTCGGCGCCGTCACCGTCGCAGCCATCGTGGCCCCCGCCCGGTCCGGCCCATCCAGAGCACCAGCGGTCCGGAGAGCATGCCGAGCAGCATCAGCAACGCCAGGCCCGGCAGCAGCAGGTGGCGCGCACCGGCGGCGATCGCGGCCACGTCGACGAACTGCGGGGACACGGTCGGCTTGCTCGCGGCCGTGGGGGCGGTGTCGGCCGTGGGGGCGGCGGATGCCGCGGGAGCGCTGGTCGGACCGCTCGCCGCGGTCGTACCCGAACCCGTGCCCGAGCCCGACCCGGTGGAGCCGGTGCCGGTCGGGCTGCTCGTCGGCTCGGCGGCCGGCGCCCCGGCCAGCACGGCGGTCCGGGCCTTGGCCAGCTCGCCGCGCAGGTCGCCGGGCAGCGGGGCGTAGCCGGCGGGCAGCTGCCCGGCGCTGTCGCCGGGGACCTGGCCGGCAGCACCGGCGTACGCGAGGAAGTCGGCCATCTGCTGCCGGGTCGCCTTGTCGGCGTCGGTCCGCAGAGCCGCCGTGACCTGGAGCGCCAGCGGGTAGCCGGCCGGGTCCTCGGCGGAGTGGTCGACGCTGCGCGTGACGCCGTCGGCCGCGACCTTCGCGTGCTCGATCGCGTCGGTCATGCTGGCGTTCGTCGGAGCGACGTACCTGCCCGAGGAGTTCTCCAGGGACGCGGTCGCGAGCCTGAACCGCTGCGCGGAGGCGGCGTCGATGATGCCGATGACCTCACGGCTGCCGGGGTTCTGCCGGGGCTGCTTGACGGTGACGTTGACGCCGCCGACCTGCTCGACCATGCCGCCGGGGAACTGGGCGATCGAGAGCTGCCGCGAGAGCGCGTCGAGCTCCTGCACCGGCGCGAAGCTGTTGGACAGGTCGGGGTCGAGCAGCGGGAAGCTGGTGATCGGCAGCGCGAGCTTGGCGTAGTTGCTGTTCACCGTCATCCCCCACGGATCCGGATGGCCCGCGAGGAAGTCCCGTGCGTCCTTGTCGGACGCGATCCACCGGGTGAGGGCGGAGGTGGTGTCCGAGATGTCACCGAGCAGCAGCACGTGGTTGCCCGGGGCGCCGCCCGGCCAGTCCACGCCCGGGTTCAGCGCCTTGAACTCCGGGTCGGAGAACAGGTTGTAGGGACGGTTGTGGATCACCGCCGGGTCCGCTCCGGAGCGGTACGACGCCGTGATCAGCTTCGCGACCAGCCGCGGGTCGAGCTTCATGTGGGTGACCGGCTTGCCGTTGGCGTCGTCGACCTGGAAGGCGATGACCAGACCGGTGACGGCCACCGGCGCGTACACGACGTGCTCGGCCTTCGCCTTGTCGAGCGGATCGATCGTGAGCCCGGCGTCGATGCTGGAGCTCGCCACGTCGGAGCGCGTCTGCGGCTCGCCGATCGCGGTGTAGTCGAGGCTCACCTTGCCCGAGGAGAGCGTGCACGTGCGTGCTCGCCAGCTCGCCAGGGCCTGCGCGGCCATCGGGCTGCCCTCCACCGGCAGCGAGCTCCCGCTCAGCGGGCAGGTGTCGTTGACCGGCTGGAAGCTGAGCGGTACGACGACGCGGCGCGCCCACGCCCAGGGCGCGTCCATCAGGTCCTCGGTGTCACCGATCGACCGGTCCCCCCGCCCGTAGTTGGGCACGACGACGATCGAGCACGGCGCCGCGGGCGAGCACCCGAGACCGGCGGACTCGTTCTTGGTGAACACCTGGATCGAGGCCTCGCCGGTGCCGTCCGGGCTGGTCACGACGTCCTGCCAGTTGGCCGGGCCGTCCGGAGTCGCCGCGAACGGGTCGGTCTGCCCGGCGTAGGTGAACGCCGGGACCGCGGGGATGGCCTCGGTGGTGTCGCTGGCCGGCACCCCCCGGAACCCGGGCGATCCGTAGCAGTCGCTGGAGCTGGCCGGGTCCGCCCCACGGCACTCGTAGACACGCACCGGGTTCTCGGTGTTGGTGTCGAGGGAGTCGCCGGCGTTCTGCAGGCGGGTGGCCGAGCTCGGCCGGAAGCCCTTCCACGAGACCGCGACGGTCTGGTTGACCAGCCCCGTCGTCCGGCTCACCGTCACCGTCGCGTCCGTGCCGGCGCCGGGCGCCGGCACGGTCACGCCACCGGTGCCCGCGGCGCGGTGCGGTGCCGGAGAGGCGGTCGCCCCGGTCGGCAGCACGGCGAGCGGTGCGAGGCCGGCCAGGCCGGAGAGGCCGAGAGCCAGGGCGATGCGGATCCGCATGGAAGGGACTCCTTGGAGCGATCGGGCGGTGACAGAGGGCGTGGCGGCTAGGAGGTCTGGCCGCAGTAGCGGGCCTGCGAGCTGTCGTTGCCCAGCGGGGTGTTGCCGAACGGGATGAGCAGAGCGTCCTGGTTCTGGCACAGGTAGCCGCCGGCCTTGAACACGTTCGTCAGCTCGGCGCTCGCGTCGCTGCGCACGACGTTGTAGAACAGCCGGCCGAAGGCCGCGCTCGCGCCGGTCGCGAAGTCCGGGTTGAGCACCTGGTAGCTGGTCCCACCGAGGGTCGCGGTGGTCGTGGGCGACGTGGTGGCGTTGACCAGGCCGACCCGCGCGCCGCCGCGGTTGTCCTCGATGCCGGGCGCCTGGTTGGCCTGCGCGGCCCACTTCGTGACGGCGTACGGCGCGATGCCCTCGGGGTCGCCGTTCAGCGTGCGCCCGTCGTTCTGCTGGCTGCTGAACACCGTCGGCAGGCCGTTGCAGCCGGCGTTGACGTTGTTGAGGGTGGTGCCGATCGCCTGCAGGAAGAACGTGAGCGTCGCCGACGTCGACGGCGGCAGGTAGACGTGGATCGGACCGGCCTGGCCGCCGACCTCGCTCCAGTCCTGGATGGTGCACTCGAAGATGCCCTTGAGCTGGGTGGTCGTCAGCGGCGTGGTCGGCGCGTAGGCGTTGCCGATCGTCGCGTAGCTGACGGCGTCGCGGCTCTGCGCGTAGAACGTCAGGCTCTGCTCGGCCGCGGCGCTGCCCTTCGCCCGGCTCGACCGCACCCAGTCGATGCAGTACGGCTTGGTGGGGTCGTTGTCGACGTGCAGGTTCGACGTCAGCGCCGTGATGCCGCCGTTGGCACCGTTGGGCCGCACGATCGAGCAGCCGGGCTTGGTCGTGATGTTCTCCCCCGCCACGCCCGTCACCGGGTTGACCGCGTCGTACGACGCCAGCGTGTGGGTCGGTGCCTGCGCGTTGTACTGGACGGTGAGGTTGTTGGTCAGCTCGGCGAACGCGTCGGCGCCCACGGCTGCGTAGATCTGGTCGGCGGTGAGACCGGCCGGCGGGGTGCCGGGCACGGTCGGGTTCGGGTCGGCGTGGGCCGCCGACGTACCGGGGCCCAGCGCCAGCACGGCGCCTGCGGCCGCCGCGATCAGGGAGATTCGCTTCATGGTGTTGTCCTGTTCGGGAGGAGGGCTCAGGAGACCGTGTAGACGGCGACCGGCACGTTGACGCCGTGGCTCGCGGCACGCTTGGTGCCGGTCACGGTGACGACCACGGTGTGCGTCTTGAGGGCCCCGGTGAAGGAGAAGGTCTTGACCAGCGTCTTCGCCGACGCGGCGTACAGGTCGACGGTGGTGGCCCTGCCGTCGACGGTGATGGTGACCTTGCCGGCCTTGGGCCCGGCGAGGAACGAGATCGCGACCTTCGAGCCCCAGACGTAGGCGGTGAGCTTCGAGCCCATGGTCGCCGAGGTCAGGCCCTTCCTGGTCGGCGAGAGGCCGGTGGCGATCGCGGCCCAGGTCCCGCTGCGCTTGATCCTGCTCTCGGCGGGCGCGTGCTTGCCGGCGGCGATGTCCGCGGCCGGGACACCGCTGAGCGTCACCGGACGGGTCCGATCGGTGGTGCCGGTGCTGTCGGTGGCGTGCACCGTGAGGGTCGCGGCGCCCGTGGCGAGGGCCGTGGTCGGGACCTTCGCGGTCCAGAGGTTGCCGGTGCCCCTGGTCGCGTTGGCGGTGACCGAGCCGATGCTGACCGTGACCGCGGAGACGGCGCTTCCGGTGACGTAGGCGGTCACCGGGACCGTCGTACCGCTGATGCTGACGGTCGCGCCCCGGGTCGGCGTACGCACGAAGACCGAGGGGCCGGCGGCGGCGGCGGTGGGAGCGAGCGCGACCCCGCGGAACTCGGTGCCGGTGGGCGCCGTGGCCAGGATCTGGGGGTCCGCCGGGACCGACGAGACGGACGCACCGGTCGGGTCGTCGAGGGCGATCAGCTGGGTCGGGGTCGTGACGGCAAGGCTGACCGCACCGGACTGGACGTCGGCGACCAGGCCGGTCGCACCGGGCACGTCCACCGAGCCGGCGGACGTCCAGGACGTGCCGTCGAAGTGGTACTTGTCCACGGTGCCGGCACGCTCCGACGCGTTCGCCAGGTAGATGGTGTCGGCGGTCGTGCCGTGCCAGCCGAGGGTCGGGTCCAGGTCCAGCACCGCGTAGCCGTAGGTGAGCAGGTTGCTCGGCAGGCCGGGTACGTCGGTCAGGGTGCCGCCGCTGGAGAGGCTGAGCCGGTCGGCGAGGATCCCGCTGACGAAGGTGGCACCCGCCTGCTGGGAGAGCTCGTTCAGGTTGCTGTCGGCGGCTCCCGCAGTGACCGTGGTCGACGCGCCGCCGAGGGTCGCCTTGAGGATCCCGCCGTTGCCGCCCGTGGCCAGGACGTCGTCGCCGTTGGTCGTGAGCGCCGAGCGGACGATCGACGGGGCCGACGAGCCCGACAGCGCGGTGCTGGTGTCGACGCCGCCGTGGCCGTCGAGCAGCCCGACCACGCGCGGCGTCGTCGCGGGCGAGGTGGCGGTCAGCGAGGCGCCGGCGTCGCCGGTGGTGCCCGGTGCGGCGGCGTACCCGGTGAACGCGACGTAGCGGCCGTCGGCCGAGCGGGACAGCAGGCCCTCCGAGCGGGACTGGCCCGCTGCGGTCAGCGGACGGTTGCCGTCCGCAGCCACGGTCGGGACCGCGATCGAGCCGAGCGCCGTCCCGGTCGGGCCGTACTCGTCGAGGAAGACCGGCGCGGCCGCATTCGTCAGGGTGCCGCCGGGAGCGCCCACGCGGTAGACGACGAGGTTGCCGCCGGTGAACCCGGTGGCGTGGGCGGCCGGGCCGGAGAGCAACGGGATCGCCACAGCGGTCACGACGGCAGCCGCCGCGAACCCGGTGATGCGCGGAGATGGGCGCACGGGGACCTCACTTCAGATCGTCGGCACGACAGGCGTCGTGCAGTGGTCAGTCCCGAGAACTACCCATTGTCGAGTAACTTGGTGATGTTTAGTCGAAAACATCTGTTCTGTGCAAGTCACGGCGGTGCGACACGCCGCGAGCAGGCCCTGGGGCGTCGCTCACATCGCCCGGAAAAATGCCGAGGGCGCGCACGGCGGTGAGCCGTGCGCGCCCTCGCTGGGGCCGCGGAGGGATCAGCCGACGCCGCTCCCTGCCGGGGTACGGGTCTCCCGCGAGGCGCCCGAGGCCTCGCCCCGCCCGGCGTTGACGTAGCACCAGCCGTAGAGGGCGAGCAGGACCACCCAGGCACCCAGGACGGTGCCGTACATGACGCCCCACAACCAGCCGGGTACGCCGTCGCGGCGCTCGCGCTGCAGCAGCGACGGCTCGTAGATGAACGGCGCGCTGGTGCCGTCGGCGACCTGGACCAGCCCGGCCCGCACCGACTTGATCGACGGGTCGGCGGGGAAGTGCAGCGGCAGCGCGACCATGGCGCTCGGGGCCCGGTGCAGCCGCACCATCGTCTTCCAGTTGCCGTAGAGCGGGACCGGGTCGGCCGTCTCGTAGACGCCCTCCCCCTGCGACACCATCCGGGTCGCGAGCACGCCGCTGCCGGGGACCCGGCTGTCGTGGTCGCGCTCGCCCTGCCAGGCCAGCGCGTCGAACCACAGGGCGTTGTCGGCGGCGTCGGCCGGCGTGACCTCGATCTGCACCTTCGACAGGCAGCGGTCCTGGCCGACGCAGTTGTCGAGGTAGTGCACGGTCGCGACGATCGTGTCGCTGCCCACCGGCGCGAAGGTGGTGACGCAGCCGCCGTCGCCGCACTGCTCGCTCACCGTCGTCTGCCCGATCGCCCGCGGCACCGCGAAGATGCCCATCAGCACCAGGAAGGTGAGGACACCTCCGGTGCCGATCCAGCGCGGGATCGTGGTGGCCCGCCCGGGGGCGTCCGCGACCGTCCCGTCCGGGGCCGCCGTGCGCAGCAGCAGCGTCGCCCACGCGAGGCCGAGCAGGCCGGCGCCGAGGCCGGACACCGCGGCGGCGGCGAGCAGGAACGGCAGGTGGTCGGCCGGCGGCGGCAGCGGGATCGGCATGAAGACCTTCATCCAGACCTGCTCGGTCAGCATCCCGATCGCGCCGGCGAGCGCGCCGGCGGTCGCGGCGAAGGCCGCGCCGTGCTTCTTGAAGCCCATCGCGACCAGCTCGATGACGATCGCCGCGCCCAGGTAGAGAAGGAAGCGGGCGTGGTGGATGTGCGGCAGCGGGGCGGTCATGGCGAGGATGGCGAGCCGGATGACGACGTACACGCTCCAGCCGAAGAGCGCTCCCCCGCGACCCAGCACGATGCGGGTGCCGACGAAGATCCAGCCGGTGAGCAGGGCGCTGATGATGTAGAGCGTCACCTCGGGGAACTGCGGGATGCCGAGGTCGAACTCCATCAGGAACGCGGTCGGGATGATGCACGAGCCCATCGCGAAGGCCAGCGACAGCCGCGGGTAGCGGCCGCCGAGGAACGGCCTGCCGGCCTGCGCGCTCTCGGCCAGGAACAGCGGCAGCGAGAGGAAGGAGGTGACCGCGCCGCCGATCATCATGGTGTGCGTCGGGCCCCACTCGGTCACGTCCTGGCCGAAGAGGCGGTGCCAGACGTCGTCGAGGGGGAAGCCGAGCGCCGCGATCAGGCCGGCGGCGGTGAGGACGACGGGCGCCATCGGCACCCGCCAGGTGGAGGTGATCTTGAGGGTACGACGCGGCAGGTCCTGCCGCGCGAGCGTGGCCGCCATGACGCCGGCCATCAGGAACAGCAGGATGCCGAGCAGGATCGGGTAGTGCGACGGGTTCGCCAGCGGACCGGGGTCCCGCCCCTTCTGCATGTGCGTCGGGACGTCCCAGTACACCCCGAACCCGCACGACAGCAGGCTCACGTAGGTCAGCGCGAACGGCAGCGCCGCCCACCGCGCCAGGCCGCTCTTGTCCGCACACCAGTCGGCGACCCGGCCGATCACCGTCGGGTGCCCGCCGGACTCCCGCCAGACGAACCACGCCAGCGGCAGGTACAGCACCGCACACATCGCGAACGCGATCAGGATCTGGTCCGTGGGCGCGCCACCGGCGGGCGGGGACACCGTTGTCTCCAAGGTGATCATGACCCGATGGTAGGACCGCGGACGCCCGGAGGGGAACATGTTCTGCGACACGCTGTAGCACTAACTTCCGCAAGCGGTCGGAGAAGGTACGAAAGCCGTGCGCCAGACCGACGCAACCACCGACCCGCGGGGTCAGCGAAGGTACGAAGGTCTTGCCGCCAGATCGACGCAACCACCTCAGGAAGCCAACCGCGAAAGGGCCGCAGGGCCGGCAGCGTGGCGCCGCCGGCGCCGGTTGCCGAGCGTGACTCGGCCGGGAGCGAAGGGAGCGCCAGCGACCGGAGCGAGCGGCCGAGTCACGCGAGGCAAGGCGCCGAAAGCGGCGACACGCTCGGCCCGCAGGCCCCAGAAAAAGTACGTCGGGCCGCGACCTCTGGGGGGGTCGGTCGCGGCCCGACGGATCAACTATGTCACACCAGCCCCACGGTGCAAACACCCGTCACGGATCAGTCCCAAAAAACTCTGTCGACCACCGAACGCGCACGTCGTGTCGCACGTAAGTAGTCGTTGACGACCTCGTCGGTGTGGTCCAGGGGGTAGCCGAGGATGAGCGCGACGGCTCGACGTTCGAGCGGCGCGCGGGGGAACTGGTCCCCCGGCTTGCCCCGCGCGAGGACCAGCGCGTTGCGGACCCGGCTGGCCATCCGCCATGCGTTGCCGAGGGTCTCGGCGTCGTCGGGGTCGAGCA
The DNA here is from genome assembly GCF_054777895.1 of Nocardioides ultimimeridianus. Lineage (NCBI taxonomy): Bacteria > Bacillati > Actinomycetota > Actinomycetes > Propionibacteriales > Nocardioidaceae > Nocardioides > Nocardioides ultimimeridianus. The sequence goes on from NZ_BAAHAB010000009.1 coordinate 101,357, forward strand.
GCCCGGTCCCCGCGGCGACGGCGAGTGCGGCGAGGGTCTGGGTGGTGCGCAGGCCGGGGACCTCCGCGCCGTGGCGCAGCTGGAGCAGCTGGACGGTCCACTCGATGTCGGCGAGGGCGCCGCGCCCCAGCTTGAGGTGCAGCGCGGGGTCGGCGCCGCGGGGCAGCCGCTCGTCGTCGACCCGGGCCTTGATCCGGCGGATCTCGCGGATGTCGGCGTCGCTCAGTCCCGCCGCCGGGTAGCGCAGCGGGTCGATGAGGGCGGTGAACCGGGCCCGCAGGTCCTCGTCGCCGACGATCGCGTCGGCGCGCAGCAGTGCCTGCGCCTCCCACACGGCCGACCACTTGGCGTAGTAGGCGGCGTAGGCGTCGAGGGAGCGGACGAGCGCGCCCTGCCTGCCCTCGGGACGCAGGTCGGCATCGACCACGAGCGCGGGGTCGGGGCCCGCGACGCCGAGGGTGCGGCGTACCTCCTCGGCGACGGCCTTGGCGAAGCCGGACGCGACGTGCGCGTCGGCGCCCTCGACGGCGTCGTGCACGAACATCACGTCCGCGTCGGAGCCGTAGGAGAGCTCGAAGCCGCCGTAGCGGCCCATCGCGACGATCGCCATCGCGGTCGGCGGCGCGTCGAGGCCGCGCGCGCGGGTGACCGAGGCGAGGGCGGCGTCGAGCGTCGCGGCGAGGGTGGCGTCGGTGAGCCGGGTGAGTCCGTAGCCGACGTCGGTGACGTCGATCAGCCCGAGTACGTCGCCGGCGGCGATCCGCAGCAGCTCCCGGCGGCGTACGGCGCGGATGGCGCGGGTCGCCTTGTCCAGGTCCTCCTGCCGACCGGCGGTCGCGAGCATCTCCTCGCGCATCTGCGCGGCGGCGAGCGGACGCAGGTCCCCGCCGAGCAGGCGTACGCCGGCGGGCTCCCGCTCGAGCAGGCCGGTGCAGTAGCGGGAGGTCGACAGGACGTGCGCCAGGCGCTCGGCCACCTCGCCCTCGTCGCGCAGCGTGCTGAGGTACCACGGCGTGCTGCCCAGGGCCTCGCTGAGCCGGCGGAAGCCGAACAGGCCGCCGTCGGGGTCGGCGCCGTCGGCGAACCACTGCAGCATCGCGGGCAGCAGGGCCCGTTGGATCTGGGCGGTCCGGGTCACGCCGACGGTGAGGAACTCCAGGTGGCGCAGCGCGGCCTGCGGGTCGGCGTACCCCAGTGCGGCGAGGCGCTCGACCGCCGCCTCGGGCGAGAGCCGCGCCTCGTCGGTGGCGATCCGGGCGACGGCGGTGAGGAGCGGCCGGTAGAACAGCTTCTGGTGCAGCCGGGTCACCTCGCGCCGCTGCGCGAGCCACTCCTGCTCCAGCCGTTCGGCCGAGTCGCGGAACAGCCGCAGGCTGCGCCCGAGCCGGCGCAGCGACTCCTCGTCGGAGGGCAGCAGGTGGGTGCGCTGCAGCCGGGAGAGCTGGATGCGGTGCTCGAGCTGGCGCAGGAACGCGTAGGCGCGGTGCAGCGCGTCGCCGTCCTCGCGCCCGACGTACCCGCGGCGGGTGAGCGCCGCCAGGGCCGACAGCGTGGTGCCCGAGCGGATCTCGTCGTCGGTGCGTCCGTGCACCAGCTGCAGCAGCTGCACCGCGAACTCGACGTCGCGCAGGCCGCCGACACCGAGCTTGAGCTCGCGGTCGGCGTCCTTGGCGGGGATGTGGTCGACGACCCGGCGGCGCATGGCGCGCGCCGCGTCCACGAAGCCGTCGCGGTCGGCGGCGGCCCACACCATCGGCTGGGTCATCGCCACGAATTCCCGGCCGAGCTCGAGGTCGCCCGCCACCGCGCGGGCCTTGAGCAGCGCCTGGAACTCCCAGGTCTCCGCCCACCGCTCGTAGTAGCCCTGATGGCTGGCCAGGGTCCGGCTGAGCGGACCGGCCTTGCCCTCGGGCCGCAGGTTCGCGTCGACCGGCCAGATCGTGCCCTCGGCGGTGTGGTCCGAGCACACCCGCATCAGCTGGGACGCGAGTCGCGAGGCGACCTGCGCGTCGCCCTCGTGCACGAAGATCACGTCCACGTCGGAGACGTAGTTGAGCTCGTGACCGCCGCACTTGCCCATGGCCACGATCGCCAGGCGCGTCCCGTCGGCCGCCGGCCCCACCCGCTTGCGGGCCACCGCGAGGGCGGCGTCGAGGGTGCCCGCGGCGAGATCGGCGAGCTCGGCCGCCGCGTCGTCGACGGCCAGGTCGTGGGTGAGGTCGCGGGCCGCGATCCGCAGCAGGTGCCGGCGGTACTCCACCCGCAGGGCGTCGCACGCCTCCGCGTCGGGGCGCCCCTCGACGGCGGCGAGCAGCCTCGCGCGCAGGTGGTACGCCGGCGGGCGGGTCGAGCCCATGGTCGGGTCGGCCAGCTCCCGCCACTGCTCGGGGTGGCCCACCAGGTGGTCGGCCAGCGCGCTGCTCGCGCCGAGCACGCACAGCAGCCGCATCGCCGTACCCTCGTCGGCGGCGATACCAGCGACCATCGCCGGGCCGTCGTCGCCGAGCGCCGCTGCGAGCCGGCCCAGGGCCGCGAGGGCGGCGTCCGGGTCGGCCGTGCGGCCGAGGTAGGCCAGCAGGGCGTCGCCGTCGCGGCCGAGCTCGTCGAGCCCGGCCCGCGCCCGGTCGATGTCGGCGAACCCGGCCCGGATCAGGGCGAGCCGGGACGCGGAGCGCGCCATGTCCTTACAGGACCGGCAGCATCCGGTCGCGCTCGAACGCCGACACCTGACCGCGGTACTCGTCCCACTCGGCGCGCTTGTTGCGCAGGAAGAAGTCGAAGACCTGCTCCCCCAGCGTGTCGGCGAGCAGCTCGGAGTTCTCGGCCACGTGGATGGCGTCGATCAGGTTCTTCGGCAGCGGGTCGATCCCCAGCGCGCGGCGCTCACGGTCCGACAGCGCCCAGACGTTGTCCTCGGCCTCGGGTGGCAGCTCGTAGCCCTGCTCGATGCCCTTGAGCCCGGCGGCCAGGATCGCGGCGTAGGCGAGGTAGGGGTTGCAGGCACTGTCGATGGTGCGCAGCTCGATGCGCGCCGACTGGCCCTTGTTGGGCTTGTACATCGGCACCCGCACCATGGCCGAGCGGTTGTTGTGCCCCCAGCAGACGTACGACGGGGCCTCGCCGCCGGTCATCATCCGCTTGTAGGAGTTGACCCACTGGTTGGTGACCACGCTGATCTCGCCGGCGTGGTGCAGGATCCCCGCGATGAACATCCGCGCGGTCTTGGACAGCTGGTACTCCGCGCCCGCCTCGTAGAAGGCGTTCTGGTCGCCCTCGAACAGGCTGACGTGGGTGTGCATGCCGGAGCCCGGGTGCTCGGTGAAGGGCTTGGGCATGAAGGTCGCCCAGCAGCCCTGGCTGAGCGCGACCTCCCGGATGACCGTGCGGAAGGTCATGATGTTGTCGGCGGTGGTCAGCGCGTCGGCGTACCGCAGGTCGATCTCCTGCTGTCCCGGGCCGCCCTCGTGGTGGCTGAACTCCACCGAGATGCCCATCGCCTCGAGCATGGTGATCGCCTCGCGGCGGAAGTCCGAGCCGTGCGAGTGGACGGTGTGGTCGAAGTAGCCGCTGCGGTCCAGCGGGACCGGCTTCTTGCCCTTCTGCGGCTCGTCCTTGAACAGGTAGAACTCGACCTCGGGGTGGGTGTAGAAGGTGAAGCCCTGCTCGGCCGCCTTCGACAGGGTCCGCTTGAGGACGTTGCGCGGATCGGCGTACGACGTGGAGCCGTCGGGCATCACGATGTCGCAGAACATCCGCGCCGTCGCGGGACCCTCCATGCTGCGCCACGGCAGGATCTGGAAGGTGCTCGGATCCGGCAGCGCGAGCATGTCGGCCTCGTAGACCCGCGCGAAGCCCTCGATCGCCGAGCCGTCGAACCCGATGCCCTCGCTGAAGGCGCCCTCGAGCTCCGCCGGCGCCACCGCGACGGACTTCAGGAACCCGAGCACGTCGGTGAACCACAGCCGCACGAACCGGACGTCACGCTCTTCGAGTGCGCGGAGTACGAAGTCCTCTTGCTTGCCCATGGCCGCAGCCTAGTGCCGCGGCGGTGACCTCTTGTTGCGCGGGCGTGACGGATCTACCGTCGTTGGAGACGCCCCCTATTGGAGAGGACACCGAGTCGAGGAGGCCACCATGGCCACCACCCACCCGTGGGACCACATGGTCCACGACATGCGCGAGGAGATGCACGACCTCGCCAACCTGCCCGACATGACCGCCGACCGCCAGGCCTTCCTGGCGATGTGGGCGACCTTCGTGGCGCTGCCGCTGATCTTCGGGATCGACAAGCTCAGCCACTTCATGACCAACACCTGGGACGGGTACGTCGCCGTGTGGGCGAACAACTTCCTGCCCGGGACCGCCCACCAGGCCGTGATCGGCGTCGGCATCGTCGAGATCGTGCTCGCCGTGGTCGTGCTGCTCGCCCCGCACGCCGGCGGCGACCTGCTCGGCCTGCTCTACGTGCTGCTGGCGATCAACCTGTTCGGCGTCAGCGACATGCACCACCTCGCGATCGGGATGCTGGCCCTGGCCTTCTGCTCCTTCGCGATGGGGCGGATGGCGCGCGGCGACCACCGACGAGAGGCCTAGCGCCACGCCGCGTAGTTGTGAGAGTGACCCAGAGGTCACTCTCACAACTACGCGCGCATCAGAACGTGTGGTCGATGCCCGGGAAGGTGCCGGCCTTCACCTCGGCCGCGTAGGCCTGCGCGCCCGTCAGCAGCTGCGTGCGTACGTCGGCGAAGGTCTTCACGAACCGGGGCAGCCGGCCGTCGGCCGGGCCGCGGATGCCCATCGCGTCGGTCCAGACCAGCACCTGGCCGTCGCACCCCGCGCCGGCACCGATGCCGATCGTCACGATCGGGAGCTCCTTGCTGATCTGCTCGGCGATGTCCCCGGGCACCATCTCCATGACGACGCCGAAGGCGCCCGCCTCGGCCACGGCCCGCGCGTCGGCGATCACCTTGTCGGCCGCGGCGCCGCGGCCCTGCACCCGGTAGCCGCCCAAGGCGTGCTCGGACTGCGGGGTGAAGCCGATGTGCGCGAAGACGGGGATGCCCCCGGCGACGAGCTTGGCGATGGTCGGCGCCATCTCGGCACCGCCCTCCAGCTTCACGGCGTGGGCCAGACCCTCCTTCATGAAGCGCGTCGCGGTCGCGTAGGCCTGCTCGGGCGAGCCCTGGTAGGAGCCGAAGGGCAGGTCGCCGAGGACCATCGCCCGCCTGGTGGACCGGGCCACGGCCCGCGTGAGCGGGATCAGCTCGTCGACCGTGACCGGCAGCGAGGTCTCGTAGCCGTAGACGTTGTTCGCGGCGCTGTCCCCCACGAGCAGGATGTCGATCCCTGCCTCGTCGAAGATGCGGGCGGTGTACATGTCGTACGAGGTCAGCATCGTGACCTTCTCGCCGCGGGCCTTCATCTCGGCCAGGTGGTGTGTCCGGACCTTCTTCACCGGCGCTGCGCTCGCCGCGCTCGATGCGCCGGTGCCGTAGGGCGCCGTCTCCTCAGCGGAGTTGCTCATGGGTCTGCTCCTTGAATCTCGCGGCCCGCACGCGCGGGTCCACGGACCGATGTGAACGACTCAAACGCTAGTGCCCGCCCGGCGACCCGGCGAGGTGTCGCTGGTCACCCCGACGGGCCCCGATCGGGGTCAGGCCAGCGGGGCGATCGTGACGGCCGTGCCGTAGGCGCAGACCTCGATGCCGGTGCCGGCGAACTCGGTGGTCTCGAAGCGGAAGGCCACGACGGCGTTGGCGCCGCGGGCCTCCGCCTCCTGGGCGAGTCGGGCCAGCGCCTCCTGGCGGCAGTCGTGCAGCAGCGTGGTGATGCCCTTGAGCTCGCCGCCGGCGAGGGCCTTGAAGCTGGCTCCGAGGTTCGATCCGACGTTGCGGGACCGGACGGTGAGGCCGAAGGTCTCGCCGAAGGTGTGGGTGATGCGGGCGCCGGGGACGTCGTTGGTCGACACGATGATCATGAGCGTGAGGCTAGCCCTGTCTAGGCTGGGGACGTGGACTTCTACTCGGCGTACGCACAGGGATTCGCACGCGTGGCTGCGGTGACCCTCCCCGTCGCCGTCGCCGACCCGGCGACCAACGCCGCCCGCACCCTGGAGCAGGCGCGCCTGCTGCACGACGAGGGCGTGGCCGTGGCGGTGTTCCCGGAGCTCGGGCTGACCGGGTACGCCGTCGACGACCTGTTCCTCCAGGACACCCTGCTGGACGCCGTCGAGGAGGCCCTCGTCGAGCTGACCGTCGCCTCGGCCGAGCTGCGGCCGGTGCTGGTGATCGGGGCTCCGCTGCGCAGCGGCAACCGCGTCTACAACTGTGGCGTCGTGATCCACCGCGGCGAGGTCCTCGGTGTCGCGCCGAAGTCGTACCTGCCGACGTACCGCGAGTTCTACGAGGCCCGCTGGTTCGCCTCCGGGGCGCCGATCTGCGGCCAGGACTCGGTGATCGACCTGAACGGCGCCGAGGTGCCCTTCGGCAACGACCTGATCTTCACCGCGACCGACGTGCCCGGCCTCCGCCTCCACGTCGAGGTGTGCGAGGACATGTGGGTGCCGATCCCGCCGAGCGCGAGCGCGGCGCTCGCCGGCGCCACGGTGCTGGCCAACCTGTCCGGCAGCCCGATCACGATCGCCCGCGCGGCCGACCGGCACCTGCTCGCCAAGAGCGCGAGCATGCGCTGCGACGCGGCGTACGTCTACGCGGCGGCCGGCCAGGGCGAGTCGACCACGGACCTGTCGTGGGACGGCCAGACGATGATCTACGAGATGGGCGACCTCCTGGCCGAGGGCGACCGCTTCCCCGGCGAGGCGCGCCGCACCATCGCCGACATCGACCTGGACCGGATCCGGCAGGAGCGGATGCGCCAGGGCACCTTCGACGACAACCGCCACGGCGAAGGCGTGCAGATGTCGCACTACCCCTCGATCGAGTTCACCCTCGAGCCCCCCGCCGGCGACATCGGCCTGCGTCGCAAGGTCGCGGGCTTCCCCTTCGTCCCCGACGACCCGGCCCGGCTGGCCCAGGACTGCTACGAGGCCTACAACATCCAGGTCTCGGGCCTGGAGCAGCGCCTCGCCGCGATCGGCCAGCCGAAGGTCGTCATCGGCGTCAGCGGCGGCCTGGACTCCACGCACGCGCTGATCGTGGCCGCCAAGGCCATGGACCGCCTCGGCCGCCCGCGCAGCGACATCCACGCCATCACCATGCCGGGCTTCGCCACCGGGGAGACGACGAAGTCCTACGCGACGACGCTCGCCACGAAGCTGGGCTGCACCTTCGCCGAGCTCGACATCCGGCCCGCCGCGGAGCAGATGCTCAAGGACCTCGGCCACGCCTACCCCGGCGGCGACGCCGAGGTCGACCCGTCGGTCTACGACATCACCTTCGAGAACGTGCAGGCCGGGCTGCGCACCGACTACCTGTTCCGGCTCGCCAACCACCGCGGCGGCATCGTGCTCGGCACCGGCGACCTCTCCGAGCTGGCCCTGGGCTGGTGCACGTACGGCGTCGGCGACCAGATGTCGCACTACAACGTCAACGCGGGCGTGCCGAAGACGCTGATCCAGCACCTCATCCGCTGGGTGATCAGCACCAACCAGCTCGACGACGTCGACGAGGTGCTCCAGGCGATCCTCGAGCAGGAGATCACCCCCGAGCTGATCCCCGGCAGCGAGCAGAGGACCGAGGACAGCGTCGGGCCGTACGCGCTGCAGGACTTCAACCTCTACTACACGCTGCGGCGCGGCTACCGGCCCAGCAAGATCGCCTTCCTCGCCCACCACGCCTGGGGTGGGACCTACGACCTCGCCACCGTGCGGAAGTGGCTCGAGGTCTTCGTGCGGAGGTTCTTCAGCAGCCAGTTCAAGCGGTCGGCGCTCCCGAACGGGCCGAAGGTGAGCCCCGGCGGCACCATGTCGCCGCGTGGCGACTGGCGGATGCCGTCGGACGCCTCCCCCGCCGCCTGGCTGGCGGAGCTGGAGAACATCCCCCGCTGAGCCGGCGGCTCAGTGGTAGAAGTACGGGTCGAGGACCGACACCTCGGTGATCGAGTCGACCGGGAGGCCGGTGGTCTCCGCCGCCGCGCGGATGGCGTCCGGGCTGGGACCGTCGTAGATGCAGAACGTCGTGGTCTTGTCGGTGCTGACGTAGGAGTGCACCCAGGTCACGTCGTGACCGAGGTTGCCCTGCACGACGTTGCTGCACGCGGCGGCGCCGTCGGCATTGGTGGGGATGGCGAGGCCGTCGGCGAACGTGCGCTGGACCATGTAGCGAGGCATCGGGTGCTCCTTCTTCGGGATGGATTTTCAGGCTAGGCCCGTCCCACCCCTCCGGCATCGGGTGAATGCCGGATGTCTAGCCCAGTGGTCCGGTCAGGCCAGCCCGCGCCGCTCCAGCAGCGGCTCCAGCGGAGCCGGCCGCCCGCGCCACTCGCGGTACGACGCCAGCGGGTCGCGGGTGCCGCCGATGCCGATCACGTGGCGACGGAAGAGGTCGCCGTTGGCACGCGTCGGGCCGCCGTTGTCGGTGAACCACGCCGCCGTGTCCGCGTCCAGCACCTCGCTCCAGATGTAGCCGTAGTAGGCCGCGTCGTAGGAGAACTGGAAGGCGTGCGCGAAGTACGCCGTGGAGTAGCGCGGCGGCACCGCCGGGTCGTCCAGACCGACCGCCGCCAGGGCCGCCGCCTCGAAGCCGGCGACGTCCTCGACACTCGCCGGGACGTCCTCGGGAGCGAGCGAGTGCCAGGCGAGGTCGAGCAGCGCGGCCGCGAGGTACTCCCCCGTCGCGTAGCCCTGGTTGAACGTCTCGGCCGCCCGGATCCGATCGACCACGCCGTCGGGCAGCGGCTCGCCGGTGGCGTGGTGGACGGCGTACCGCTGCAGGACCGAGGGCCACAGCATCCACATCTCGTTCACCTGCGAGGGGAACTCCACGAAGTCCCGGAACACCGCGGTGCCCGCGAACTTGGGGTACGTCGCGTGCGCCAGCAGCCCGTGCAGCGCGTGCCCGAACTCGTGGAACAGGGTGCTCGTCTCGTCGAAGGTGAGCAGGGTCGGCTCGCCGGCCGCGGGCTTGGGCACGTTGAGGTTGTTGAACACGACGGCGGTGTCCGAGCCGCCCAGGCTGGAGCGGCGCACGAAGCTGCTCATCCAGGCGCCGCCGCGCTTGGAGTCGCGGGTGTAGAGGTCGAGCAGGAAGAGGCCGACGGGCGTCCCGTCCTGCTCGAAGACCTCGAAGACCCGGACGTCGGGGTGGTAGCCGGGCAGGTCGGGGCGCTCGGTGAAGGTGATCCCGAACAGCTCGGTGGCGGCCCGGAAGACGCCGTCGACGAGCACCCGCTCGGCCTCGAACCAGGGCCGCAGCGCGGCGAGGTCGACGTCGTGCTGCTCGGCACGGACCCGCTCGGCGTGAAAGGGCCAGTCCCACGCCTCGATCGGGAAGCCCGCCGACGCGGACAGCGCCTCGTGCTCGGCCCGGATGTTGCGGGCGACCGCCGGCGCGAGCCGGTCCAGCATCGCGCGCACCGCGGCCGGGGTCCCGGCGGTGTTGTCCGCGGTCACCGACGAGGCGTGGTCGGCGAAGCCCAGCAGCCGCGCCCGCTCCGCTCGGAGTCGTACGACGTCCAGCACGATCTGCCGGGTGTCGTGCTCGCCGCCGCGGCTGCCGCGCGCACGCTGGGCGCCCAGCAGCCGGCGGCGTACGTCCCGGTCGGTCAGGGAGGCCAGGTGCGGGTGGGCCGTCGGCAGGACCAGGGTGATCAGGTAGCCGTCGAGCCCGCGCGCGACCGCGGCCTCGCGGGCGGCCGAGATCTCGCTCGGGGTCAGCCCGTCCAGCTCCTCCTCGCTCTCGACGTGCACCGCGAGGTCGTTGGCCTCGGCCTGCAGCGCGATGCCGAAGCGGGTGGACAGGGTCGAGAGCTGCTCGTTGATCTCCTTGAGCCGGGCCTTGTCGGACTCGTCCAGACCGGCGCCGGCCACGGTCATCTCGGTGACGTAGCGCTGGACCAGGTAGGCCTGCTCGTCGGTCAGCCCCGCCTCTCCGGCGACCGCGGAGATCCGCGCGAACAGGTCGGAGTCGAGGGTGATCGCGTCCGCGTGCGCGGCCAGCTGCGGGGAGAGCTCCGCCTGCAGGGCGTCGATGACGTCGTTGGTGTCGGCGCTGGACCGGTTGAAGAACACCGACAGCACCCGCTCCAACGGGAGACCGCTCAGCTCGAGCGGCTCCAGGGTGTTCGCGAACGTCGGCGGCGCCGGGTCGGCGACGATCGCCGCCACGGCGGCGCGCTGCCCTGCCATCGCCTCGGCGATGGCAGGGCCGAACGCGTCGTCGGTGAACGCCTCGAACCGGGGCAGCTGGTAGGGCAGGTCGCTCGGCTCGAGGAGGGCGTTCACCATGCGCCGATGCTAGGACCTCACTGGTTGTAGGTCTCGGTGATGTTCGCGCCCTGCGACTTGGCGAGCGAGGTCATCGCGGTCACCGAGGAGGCGATGGTACCGAGGGAGTTGAGGTCGCCGTGCTTGAGCTTGGACCCCAGGTTGCTCACCAGGTCGCTGAGCTCGGCCATCTGCTTGCCGATCGCGTTGCACAGCGTCGGATCGGCCTTGACGTTGTCGGCGGCGTTGCTGATGTAGTGCGCCGCCACGCCGCCCGCGATCGCGGCCTTGCCGAGCGCGAGGAGCCGGTGGTGAGCGCCCTTCTGGAAGCTTCCGGCCTTGTAGGGCTTCCAGATCCAGTGGTGGAAGCTGCCGAACGCGATGCCCAGGTCGGCGGCGAGGCGGACCTTCGGGAAGGCCTTGGTGTTGTCGGTGGGGCAGGAGAAACCGGCCGCCGTGTTGCTCGGCGCCGCCTCCTTGCCGCAGGCCGAGACGGTGAAGGCCAGCATGAGTGCGGCCAGGACGAGTGCGATACGACGCATGGTTCCCCCTTGGTGATGCGCCTGCCCCGAGTCGGGCGGCTCAGGGGACGCTACCGCAGGTCAGGAGGTGGGGTCGGTCGCCGCCGGGTCGGTCGCCGCCGGGTCGGTGGCCGGGTCGGTGGCCGGGGCCACGTCGCTGGCCGCCGTCGGGTCGCCGGCCGGGGTCGGGTCGCTCGCCGGCGTCGGGTCCGGCGTGGGCGTCGGGTCCGGGGTCGGCGTCGGGTCCGGCGTCGGAGTCGGGTCCGGGGCCGGCGTCGGAGTCGGGTCCGGCGTCGGGTCCGGCGTCGGAGTCGGGTCCGCCGGCGGCGTCGGGTCCGTCGTACCGCCGGAGCTCGGGGCCACGCCCGCCGCTGTGCCGTGGACCGAGGCGCCGCCCTGGACATCGCTCTCGTGAACCGCGTGCTGCAGCGTCGTCGTGTGCGGGCGGACGGTCGTGCCCGCATGCTCGTCGCACCCGCAGACCTGCGGCATCTGCAGCGGGATCACCACGCCGCCCTCGGGCAGCACCGACGGCATCGTCGCGGCCTGGTGCGCGTAGCGCTTCGCCAGGATCCGCACCGTCCGGGCGAACCCGCGGGCGTCCTCGTACTTCCTCAGCTCGGTGCGGAGGACGGTCGCCTTGCGCAGGTCGTCTCCGTCCGCGCACAGGACGATGGCCGCCCCCAGAGCGGCATCGTCGAGGTCCTGGGGGTTGCGTCGGCCGTCGGCGTCGGCGTCGACAGCAACCTGGGTCCAGGTCTGCGGGAGCAGGGCCATCGGGCCGACGGGGGCGTCGTACCGCTGGTTGTGGTCGAGGCGTCCGGCGTCGGTGTCGTCGACCGCGCCCCGTCCCTGCTTGCCGTTCTCGGGGGTGCCGACGATGCCCGGCCGCACGAGGCCCTTCGCGGTCACCCGGTGGGCGCGGCCGGCAGCGTCGACCGTGCCGTGGTCGGACTCGACGCGCCCGATGGCGGCGAGGACGGTCCAGTCCAGGTGACAGGTGGCGGCGGCGTCGATGATGGTCGCGGCGCGCTGGTACGCCGCCAATGCGGGCTCGGCGACCTCGGTCACCGGGCCCGGGAAGTCGGCAGGACGCCCGACGGCGTCGCGGCGGGCGCTGGGCCGCGGCTGGCGGTGCGCGCGGACGGCCGCGCGGCGTACCGACACGGCGGGGACGGGGATCTCGGGCGCAGCGACGGTCATCGGCCGGTCGACCGGTCCGCGCGTCGAGGAGGCGAGCGGGGTGATCGAGGAGGGCCCGTAGGCGCCGGTGGCGACGACGGCCCCGGCAACGCCGAGCACGCTCAATCGCTGCACCCACCGGTACTTCGGCTGGTCGTTCCTGCTCATCCCACATTCCCCTTGCTCGGTCCCCCCACAGGACCACAGGAGACAGTGAACGCCCGCCGACCCCGGCTTCGCAGAAGAACGCGGAAGAAGGCCCGTCCCTCGGCGTACCGGAGCGGGATTCTTTACCGAAGGGGCCTCTGAGAGGATGCCGCGGTGGCGGAGTTGAGGTTCTTCACGGGATCGATGGATTCGGGCAAGTCGACGCTGGCGCTGCAGACGAACCACAACCATGCGGCACGCGGCCGCAGCGGCCGGATCTTCACCACCCACGACCGCGCGGGCCAGGCGCGGGTGTCGTCGCGGCTGGGCCTGACCCACAGCGCAGTCGAGGTCGACCCCGACTTCGACTTCTGGAGGTACGTCGTCGACGCGCTCACCGGCGGCGCGCGGATCGACTACCTGATCTGCGACGAGGCGCAGTTCTATACCGCGGCCCAGGTCGACGCGCTGGCCAAGATCGTCGACGAGCTGCAGATCGACGTGTTCTGCTTCGGCATCCTCACCGACTTCCGGACCCGGCTCTTCGAGGGCTCGGCGCGGCTGGTCGAGCTCGCCGACTCGACGCAGGTGCTGCAGGTTGAGGCGCTGTGCTGGTGCGGCAAGCGCGCGACGCACCAGGCCCGGATCGAGGACGGCGTGATGATCACCGAGGGCGAGGTGATCGTGGTCGGCGACACCGAGGACCTCCACCAGCCCGGCACGGTGACCTACGAGGTGCTCTGCCGCCAGCACCACCGACGGCAGATGACCGCGGCTCGGGCCCGGGCCGTCTCGCTGACGCCCGACCCGCTGCCCTTCGGCTGACGCCCGGGTTCGCGACGGCCGGTCAGTCGACCAGGATCGGGATCAGCATCTCGGCGCGCGTGAGCGAGCCGTGCATGCCGATCAGGCGGCGCTCGTAGGGGAACGCGTCGGTCGCCATCACCGCGAAGTCGCCGCGACAGGCGACCACCACGTCCCCGATCCGCGGCAGCACGCTCGGGTCGACGGCACCGAACCAGCCACGGCCGATCGCGTCGGCGCGGCTGAGCACCGTCGCCCGGTCGCCCAGCACCTCGGTCCACGTCGAGATCACGTCGGGCACCGCACCGCCGGTGCAGTAGAGGTGGCGGAACCGCGCCTCTCCCCCGACCAGCGCGATCCCGGCCCGCAGGTCGTCGTCGTGGGCCACGTCGACGCGCGCCTCCGTGGGCACGTCGACCATCCCGTGGTCGGCGATCACCACCAGCCGCCGGTCCGCGGGAAGGGCCTCGCGCAGCTGCTCGGCCTCATGGTCGATCATCGCCAGCTGCTGCAGCCACTGCTGCGACGCGACGCCCCAGCGGTGGCCGGTCCAGTCGAGGTCGGAGTCGTAGACATAGGTGAGTGAGGGCCGGTGCGCGGAGGCGCCGAGCACGGCCGCGATCCGCTCGCCGACCTTGTCGACGCCGACGTACGTCGCTCCGCGCTGGGCCGCGATGGTCAGCCCGGACCCCTCGAACTCGCGCTTGTTGACGACGCTCGCCCGCACGCCGGCGCTCTGCAGCGCGCCGAACGCGGTCTGGTGCGGCTGCCACACCTTCGGGTCGAGGTCGGGCACGTCCCAGTGCAGCGCGTTGAGCAGCGCATCGGTCCCCGGGACGCGGGTCGTGAAGCCGACCAGCCCGTGCGCACCCGGCACCAGCCCGGTGCTGAACGAGGTCAGCGAGGTGGTCGTGGTCGAGGGCACCCCGGCGGTCGCCGCGGGCGCGTCGTCGATCAGCGAGGCGAGATAGGGAGCGGCGTACTCATAGCGGCGGAGCAGCTCGGAGCCGAGGCCGTCGATGAGGAAGACGACGTACGCCGGCGCGTCGGGCAGCTCGAGGTCCGTCGGCTGGTGGGCCAGCGGGTTGCCGAGCGCGCGCGCCACCGCCGGGAGGACGTCGCTGAGCGACCGGGAGCCGTAGGTCGGCTCGCAGAAGTCCTCGACCACTAGCGGCCTCGGGTGCGCGCGGAGAGCTGGGCGGCGAAGTCGAGCAGGCCGCCGACCGCGTCCCGGCCGTCGGCTGCGGCGGAGACCCGCAGCGAGAAGTCGTCGGAGGCGAGGACCCCGGTGTAGCCGTGGTCGGCGTCGCAGCTCGGGTCGTTGCAGCCGGCGGGCTCGAGGTCCAGGCGGCTCACGCCGCCCCACCCGATCGTCATCACGGCCTCAGCGGCCGCCGACGGGCCGTTGGTCGGGTTGGCGACCATCCGGGTGATGACCACGGAGGCGACCGACGAGAGGGCGACGGCCTCGGTGGAGGTCGAGGTGTAGGGCTCGGGCAGCAGGTCGTCGCCGGCGTGCTCGTCGGTGTGGCACAGGATCAGCCGCGACGGGGTGAGCACGATGACCGACTGGTGGCGGCGTACCTCGTCGCGCTCGAAGGTCGGCTCGTGGTGCACGTAGTAGGACACGACCTGCTCGCCGCCGACCGCGTCCTCGACGGCGTCGGCGACGACCTCGGGGTAGTACCCGGTCCGGTCGATCGCGGCACGCAGCTCGGGCGCGTGGTCGCGGTCTTCGGTCAACGGGTCGACGGACTTGCGCATGTCGGCATCCTGTCACGGCCCTCGGTGGCGATCCGCCCTCGCCCGGGGGTGCGGACTACCCGGGGATCGTGTTGATCAGGTCCGGCATCCGGCGGGCCGTGTCGTCGGGGCGGGGGTCGGTGACCCGCGCGATCCGCGCCCGGGCGGTCAGCACCGCGGCCGAGTCGGTGCCGGCGAGCACCAGGGAGAGCTCCAGGGAGGACACCTCGGGCAGGTCGTTCTGCAGCTCGGCGACCTTGGCCAGGACGTCCTCGACCGCGTCGATGTCGACCGGATCCGCGCCGCGGTAGCCGAACAGCAGCGGCGCGGTCTTGACCTCGCGCACCATCGCCGCGACGGCCCGCTCGTCCAGCGGCGGGATCCGGTAGGACCAGTCGCCGAGCAGCTCGATCACCGGACCGGCCACCCCGAAGGACAGCACCGGGCCGAAGAGCGGGTCCTCGAAGGACCGGATCGCCAGCGGTACGCCGGGGGCGGCGGTCCGCTGCACCACGAACCCGGCCGAGACCGGGTCGCTCACGATCCGCTCGAGCGCCGCCCAGGCCTCGGCGAGCTCGCCGGGCGTGGTGATCCCGCGGAAGATGTGGCGCTGGTCGGGGCGCTCACGCAGCGACTCCTCGGTCGCCTTGAGCACGACGTCCCAGCCCAGCTCGGCGGCGGCCGTCTCGGCCTCCTCGAGGGTCTCCACCCGCACCACCGGCCACAGGTCGATCTCGTACGCCGCCAGCAGCTCGGTCAGCTGCTCGGGGGTCAGGTCGATGCCCTCCGTGGCGCGCTCGGTCCCGGCCTCGAGCAGGATCCGGCGCAGCTGGTTGCGGGCACCCCGCGCGTCGGCGTCGGCCGGCTGCAGCGGCTCGCCGTCCGGCGTACGGAGCCAGACGGCGTACTCGACCACGCGCGCGAGCGCGCGCACGGCCGCCTCGACCGCGGGGTACGACGGCACCGACCCGCGCCCGGCCGAGGACCCCGCGACGTCGGGAACGCGCAGCAGCTCGGGGATGCCCTCGGCGCCGAGGAAGGTGGAGACGAGCGGCTTGTCGGACTGCTCCCCCACGGCCGCCAGGACGTTGGCGACCTCCTCGCCGGAGATGTCGAGCGGCGGGATGTAGACCGCGACCACCGAGTCGACGTCGGGGTCGTCGATGGCGGCGTCGAGCGCGTCCTCGAAGTCCTCGGCGGTGGCCTCCGCGCCGAGCGCGACCGACCGGTTGACCACCAGGCCGACCGAGGCGGCGGCGTCGGCGGCCAGGAGCCCGAGCGCGTCGGAGTTGCCGACGATGGCGACCCGGCGCCCGCGCGGCAGCGGCTGGTGGGCGAGCAGCTGGGCGACGTCGAACATGTCGTCGAGGGTGTCGACCTGGATCACCCCGGCCTGGCGGAACATGGCGTCGACGGCGGCCTGGGGCGCTCCGATGCGGCGTACCGAGTGGCCCATGGGCACACCCTGGGTGGTGCGGCCGGAGCGCACCGCGACGATCGGCTTGCGCTTGGACACGCGGCGCGCGATCCGGGAGAACTTGCGGGGGTTACCGATGGACTCCAGGTACATCATGACGACCTCGGTCGACTCGTCCTCCTCCCAGTACTGCAGGAGGTCGTTGCCCGAGACGTCGGCGCGGTTGCCGGCGCTGACGAAGGTCGAGATGCCCAGGCCGCGGTTCTTGACCTTCTCCAGGATCGCCGAGCCGAGCGCGCCGGACTGGCAGAAGAACCCGGCGCGACCGCGGGCCGGCATCACCGAGGACAGCGACGCGTTGACCTGCACCCGCGGGTCGGTGTTGATGATGCCCAGGCAGTTCGGGCCGATCAGCCGCAGCCCGTAGGAGCGGGACAGGCCGACCATGTGCCGCTGCCGGCGCCGGCCGTCCTCGCCGGCCTCGGCGAAGCCCGAGGAGATGACGATCAGCCCGTGCACGCCCTTGGCCGCGCAGTCGAGCACCACGTCGGTCACCGCGTCGGCGGGGACGGCGACGATCGCCACGTCCACCTCGTCGGGGATGTCCTGCACGGTCTTGTACGCCGGCATGCCCGACACCGCCCGCGCGCTCGGGTTCACCACGTAGACCCGGCCGGTGAAGTCACCGGTGACCAGGTTGCGCACCAGCACCTGGCCGATGGTCTCCTGGCGCCGGCTCGCGCCGATGATCGCGACCGAGCGCGGGTGGAAGAAGCGGTGGATCGAGGCCGCCTCTGCGGTGTGCTCGCGCGCCCGCATCAGCCCCACCGCGGTGTCGGTGGTGTCGATGGGGAACTCGAGGGTGATCACGCCGTCGGCGTACCCGCTGGCCACGCGGTAGCCGGCGTCGCGGAAGGTCTGGATCATCCGGGTGTTGTCGGGCAGCACCTCGGCGACGAACCGCTCGACGCCGCGCTCGCGGCCGGCCTGGGCCAGGTGCTCGAGCAGCAGCTGGGCGATGCCACGGCCCTGGTGCCGGTCCTCGACGAGGAAGGCGACCTCGGCCTCGGTGCCGCCGGGGTTGGCCTCGTCGGCGTTGATCACGTCGTAGCGCCCCACCGCGATCATCCGGCCCTGCAGGATCATGACCAGCGCGACCCGCAGCTCGTGGTCGACGTGGGTGAAGCGGCGGACGTCGCGCTCGGAGAGCACCGGCATCGGCGAGAAGAACCGGTAGTACTTCGACTCGTCGGAGACGCGGGAGTAGAACTCGACGAGCAGCTGCTCGTCGTCGGCGCGCATCGGCCGGATGTGCGCCGTACGCCCGTCGCGGAGCAGTACGTCGGCCTCCCAGTGCTCCGGCGGCGTGACGATCTCCTCGGTCGGGGTGGAATCGCCGGCGCTCACGGGAAGAAATCTATCGGCTCGGCCCCAGCCTGGCGCGCCCTGTGCGCCTGCGTCGGTGCCACCGGGAACAATGGCGCCTCGTGGCACGACGTACGACGAAGCAGGAACCCGACGATTTCGAGGAGCACATCCTCGACATCAACGTCAGCGACGAGATGCGCTCGTCGTTCCTGGAGTACGCCTACTCCGTCATCTACTCCCGGGCCCTGCCCGACGCCCGCGACGGCCTCAAGCCGGTCCAGCGCCGGATCCTCTACACGATGAACGACATGGGCCTGCGTCCCGACCGCGGGCACGTCAAGAGCGCCCGCGTCGTGGGTGAGGTCATGGGTCGGCTGCACCCGCACGGCGACAGCGCGATCTACGACGCACTGGTGCGCACGGCCCAGCCGTGGAGCCTGCGGCTGCCGTTCATCGACGGCCACGGCAACTTCGGCTCGCCCGACGACTCCCCCGCCGCCATGCGCTACACCGAGTGCCGGATGGCGCCGCCGGCGATGGCGATGACCGAGTCCATCGACGAGGACACCGTCGACTTCAAGCCGAACTACGACAGCCGCGAGTTCGAGCCCACCGTCCTGCCCAGCGCCATCCCGAACCTGGTCGTCAACGGCGCCACCGGCATCGCAGTCGGCATGGCGACCAACATGGCCCCGCACAACCTGGTCGAGGTGGTCCAGGCGCTCCGGCACCTGATCCTGCACCCGAACACGACCACCGAGGGCCTGATGCGGTTCATCCCGGGCCCCGACCTGCCGACCGGCGGCAAGATCGTCGGCCTGGACGGGATCCGCGACGCCTACGAGACCGGCCGCGGGGTGTTCCGGATGCGCGCGACCGCCCGGGTCGAGACCTTCGGCCGGCGCAAGGGCATCGTGGTCACCGAGCTCCCCTACGGCGTCGGCACCGAGAAGGTCGTCGAGCGGATCAAGATCCTGGTCCAGGGCAAGAAGCTGCAGGGCATCGCCGACATCAAGGACCTCACCGACGCCGACCACGGCCTGCGGCTGGTGATCGAGGTCAAGAACGGCTTCGTGCCCGAGGCCCTGCTCGAGCAGCTCTACAAGCTGACCCCGATGGAGGACAGCTTCGGCATCAACAACGTCGCGCTCGTCGACGGCCAGCCGCGCACCCTGGGCCTGCGCGAGCTGCTGACGGTCTTCCTGGAGCACCGCTACGACGTCGTACGCCGCCGCAGCCAGTTCCGCCGCAACAAGAAGGCCGACCGGCTGCACCTGGTCGACGGCCTGCTGATCGCGCTGCTGGACATCGACGAGGTCATCCAGGTGATCCGCACCAGTGACGACTCGGCGGCCGCCAAGGAGCGGCTGATGAGCGTCTTCGACCTCAGCCAGGTCCAGGCCGAGTACATCCTCGAGATGCAGCTGCGCCGGCTCACCCGCTTCTCCCGGATCGAGCTGGAGAAGGAGCAGGAGCAGCTGCGCCGCGAGATCGAGGGGCTGGACGCGATCCTCGCCGACGAGGAGCTGCTCCGGAAGGTCGTCTCCAACGAGCTGGCCGAGGTCGCGAAGACCTACGGCACCCCGCGCCGCACCGTGCTGCTCGAGTCCGCCGGCACCGCCGCGGTCACGGCCGCCGCCACCCCGCTCGAGGTCGCCGACGACCCGTGCTTCGCGCTGCTGTCCTCGACCGGCCTGCTCGCGCGCACCATGAACACCGAGGAGGTCGGCACCGGCGGGCCCCGAGCCAACCACGACGTGGTCGTCTCCGCCGTCCGCACCAGCGTGCGCTCCGAGATCGGGGTCATCACCTCCGCCGGGCGGCTGGTCAAGCTCGGCGTCATCGACCTGCCCGCGATCCCCGCCTCGGCCAACGAGACCAACCTGCAGGGCGGGCTCCCGCTCGCCGAGGTCCTCTCGCTGGCCGCGGGCGAGCGCGCGCTGGCGCTGTGCACCCTCGACACCGAGGGCCCCGGCCTCGCGCTCGGCACCCGGCAGGGCGTCGTGAAGCGCGTCAACCCCGAGGTCATCGGCCGCGACGAGTGGGAGGTCATCGGCCTCAAGGACGGCGACGAGGTCGTCGGCGCCGTGCAGCTGCGCACGGGCGAGGAGGAGCTCTGCTTCGTCACCTCCGACGCCCAGCTGCTGCACTTCGGCGCTGCCGGCGTCCGCCCGCAGGGGCGTGCGGGCGGCGGCATGGCCGGCGTCCGCGTCGCCGACGGCGAGCGCGTCGTGTGGTTCGGGTCGCTGGACCTCAACTCCCCCGGCGGCGTGGTGCTGGTGACCGCGTCGGGCTCCTCGACGGCGCTGCCCGGCACGGAGCCGGGCGCCGTGAAGGTGACCGACTTCTGGGAGTACCCCGCGAAGGGTCGCGCCACCGGCGGCGTACGTTGCCACCGGTTCCTCAAGGGCGAGGACGCCCTGGTCTTCGCGTGGGCCGGACCCGCGCCCGCCCGGGCCGCGGCCGCCAGCGGCGCGCCGATCGACCTGCCCGAGGCGACCGGCAAGCGCGACGGCTCCGGGGTGCCCGGGAGCCAGGCCATCGCGGCCTGCGCCGGTCCGCTCGTCGTCGGCCTCGGTGTGGAAGGGTGACCGCCATGAAGCGCGCACTCCTCCCCCTCGCCGTCACCGCCGTGCTGGTCGCGGGGTGCGGGTCCTCGGGCGGATCGACCGTGCCGCCGGACCAGGCGATGACCACCGCGAAGCAGAAGCTCGACTCGACCAGCGGCGTCGAGGTGTCGCTGAAGGCCTCCTCCGACCCGGGCGTCGACTACCTGCAGTCGGCCGACGGCACGATCGTGGCGGACCCGCCGTCCTTCCAGGGCACCGTCGCCGGTCGCGTCAGCGGCCTCAGCGACAGCGGCGTGGACGTCATCTCGGTCGACGGCAAGCTCTGGATCAACATCCCGATCCTCGGCTGGACCGACCAGTACTCCGCCGCCTCGCTGTGCGCGCCCGACCCGGCCACGCTCCTCGCCCCCGACTCCGGCGTGTCCGACCTGCTCACCTCGGCGACCGACCTGACCGCGGGCAAGTCCGAGCGGGACACCACCGACGCCTCCGTGGTCATCACGCCCTACACCGGCAAGGAGACCGCCGCGGCGATCAAGAAGGTGCTCCCGTGCGCCAACGGCGACTCCTTCGACGTCACGTTCGACATCGCCGGCGACGGCTCGCTGCGCACCGCGGAGCTCACCGGGTCCTTCTTCCCGAACGCCTCCCCGATCACCTACACCATCAACATCACCAAGTACGACGTCACCAAGGACATCAAGGCACCCCAGTGACCGAAGGGGTGACCGACGGGCTGAGGCCGCGCCTGCTGCTGACCCTCGCAGCGGTCGCAGTCGCGTTCGCGGCGATCGACACCTACGTGGTGGTGCTGGCGCTGCCCGACATGATGCAGGGCGTCGGCATCCCCCTGGAGGAGCTGCAGCGCGCCGCCCCGATCGTCTCCGGCTTCCTGCTCGGGTACGTCGCCATGCTGCCGCTCATCGGCCGCATCGCCGACCTGCGCGGGCCGGTGCCGGTGCTGGTCGCCTCGCTGGTGGTCTTCTCCTTCGGGTCGATGCTGACCGCGGTCTCGGTCGACCTGCCGTCGATGGTGATCGGCCGGTTCCTCCAGGGCGTCGGAGGCGGCGGTCTGGTGCCCGCCACCATGGCGATCGTCGGGATGCTCTATCCCGCGGACCGGCGCGGGATGCCGCTCGGGATCGTGTCGGCGGTCCAGGAGTTCGGCAGCGTCCTGGGCCCCCTGTACGGCGCCCTCGTGCTGGCCGTCAGCGACTGGCGCCTCATCTTCATCCTCAACCTGATCGTCGGCCTCCTCCTCGCGGCGGTCGTCGGCCGCGGCCGGCCGCGCGTCGGGTCCAGGCATCGACCCGACCTCCTCGGCCTGCTCCTGCTGGCCGTCGTCGTGGTCGCCGGCGGCCTCACCTTCCTCCAGCCCGACACCATCAAGCGCGACCTGACCTGGGGCCAGATCTTCATCCCGTACGTCGACAACGGCCCCCGCTGGATCACCCCGGTCGGCATCGTGACGGTCGTCGCCGCGCTGGCGCTGATCGTCTGGTGCGCGCTCGCGAAGCGGCCGCTGGTCGACCTGCGCGGCTGGGTCCGCTCGCTGGTGGCCGCCGACCTGCGCGGCGCCACGCTGCTCGGCCTCGCCCTCGCGGGCGTGGTGCTGGCGTTCGCCACCGCCGACCCGAAGGTCGCGGTGTTCGCCCCGCAGGGCTGGTGGTACCTCCTCGGCACGCTCGTCGCCGTCGTACTCCTCGGGCTGCACCTGCGCACCGCCACCGCACCGATCGTGCCTCGCGGCATCCTGCGGCCCACGCCGGCGTGGGGTGCGATCGCGGTCAGCTTCCTGGTCGGCTTCTCCCTGATCGCGGCACTGGTCGACATCCCGCTGTTCGCGCGGACGACGGTCTACCCCGACTCGCAGCTGGACGCCGCCCTGGTGCTGCTGCGGTTCCTGGTCGCGCTGCCGGTCGGCGCGGTGGCCGGCGGCTGGCTGCTGCGCCGCGTCTCCGCTGGCCCGATCGCGGCGGTCGGCATGGTGTGCGCAGCGGCGTCCTTCGGGCTGATGTCGCAGTGGGACATGGATGCGCTGAGCTCCTGGGTGCCGACCCTGCCGCTGCTGCTCGGCGGCCTCGGCTTCGGGCTCGCCCTCGCCCCCGTGAACGCGGCCATGCTCGCGACCACCCCGCAGGACAGCCACGGGCTGGCCTCAGCGCTGGTCGTCGTGGCGCGGATGGTCGGCATGCTGGTCGGCATCTCGGCGCTGACCACCATCGGCCTGCGACGCCTGTACGCCGCCAGCGCCGCCCACCCGGACTGGGAGCTGGCACGCCTCGGCGTACTCCAGGAGCACGCGGTCTTCGCCGGGGCGGCGGTCGTCGCGCTGGTCGCCGCGGGGCTGTCACTGGTGGTGCTGCGCGGAGCCAGGACACGTGGCGTGGATATCGGCGAGACGCTTCGCACGGCCGGGTGAGCGACCGATAACCTCGGAGCCATGGCTGACTTCGACGACATCCTCGCCGCCAACCGAGCCTTCGCCGAGACCTTCGACTTCGGTGGCTTCGACGGCATCGCCAAGGCCGGTGTCGGCCTGGTGACCTGCATGGACTCCCGCATCGACCCGCTGGGCATGCTCGGCCTGAAGCCGGGCGACGCCAAGATCATCCGCAACCCCGGCGGCCGCGTCGATGACCTGACCCTCGATGCGCTGGTGATCTCGGTGCACATGCTCAACGTCGACCGGATCGTCATCGCCCCGCACACGCGCTGCGCCGTGGCCAGCAACCCGGAGTCCGCGCTGCGCGAGAAGCTGAACGCCTCCACCGGCCAGGACACGTCCTGGCTGACCCTGCCGGTGACCGACGGCCAGGAGGCCGCCCTCATCGCCGACGTGCAGCGGGTCAAGGCGCACCCCCTCATCCCCGACACCGTCAAGGTGGGCGGCTTCATCTACGACGTCGACAGCGGCCTGCTCGAGCAGAAGGTCTGACCCTCACCCGTAGGGGTCGGTGAGGCGGGGCGTGGCGGTGACCACCTCGAGGCGCTGGGCCGGGCTCGCGATGCTCGCCGAGCCCGGAACGGGCCGCCACGCCTGCTGCCCGAGGCGGTACTCCGCCACGTAGACCGTGCTCAGCGACGCTCGGACCACGCCCTTGCTTCGGTAGTGGTGCGTGACCAGCAGGTTCGGGTACGGCGCCCCCGCGCTGGTCGTCCTGCGGCTGCTGCCGTCGCCGAAGGTCCATGCGTAACGGCCCGCCCACACCCGCACCCGGATCCGGTGCCCGAGCAGCGTGACGGTCCGCTCGATCGGGGCGTTGGTCGCGTAGAAGTTGGTGGCGAGGTTGACCAGGGTCCGCCCCTTCACCGGCTGGATGTGAAGGCCGGACGGCGGCAGGCGGAGCCGCCAGATCGCCGCCGCGATCTGGGCGGGGCCGGGTTGGCCTGCGTTCTTGGCATGGGCCGTGGGACAAACGGAAGCAGGGTCGGTGTGGAGAGCAGCGGCTGCTCCCGCACAGGCTGCGTCCGATGCTGTTCCGTCGGCGGGCAAGGCACCGACCGCCACGACATGAGAGGTGGTCACCACACACACCTTCTTGCTCGTGATCACGACCTTGCCGCCGATGAGCTTCTGCACGCTTATCCAGTGGCAGACAACCCCTGCGTGTGCGGGCGCAGCCGCCATCGGGCTGAGGAGCAGCGCTCCCAACAGCACCGCGGTCACCCGCTTCATGAGAGCCAGCCGATGAAGGAGACGTACCAGCGGCCACCCTCGTTATCGAGATGAAACTCGATGATGTCCCGCTCGGCGTCGAAGTGGCGGAATCCGGCTCCGGCGCGATCGCGGATCGAACCGGCGGCCATCGTGATCAGGGCATCGACGACGGCCTTGGCCTTGGACTGGGACTTGAGGTGGGTCCGGACGACTTGCCACTGACCTCCTCTGTACGCGCCACCTGCGTTGATCGTCTCGGCCAACGATCCGGTCAGACGATCGCAGGTCCCACAGTCAGCCGTCTTGAGATCGCTGTCGAGCGTTCCGTCGCCTGACCTGGCGATGTCGTTGTAGGCCCGCACCCAGGCCCGCACGGTCTGCTCCGGGGAGAGCGGCTTCGCCGGCGGTGCCGACGACGTGGAGACCGTGGGCGGTGGATCGGTGGCGGGCGGATCCGCCGCACCACAGCCGGCGACAAGCACCATCACCGCCAACGCCAGCAATGCCTTCATGACGACCTCCCGAGATCACGGGCACGCTAACGCGGCAGCCGGTCGTCCCACCACCCTCATCCGTGACCCCTGTGGACGAGATGCGTCTCAGGTCCGGCGGTGGAATCGGTAGTCGCCGGTTGCGAGCTTGGTCATGTCGTAGCGGGTGTCGTGGGCCCGGTGATGGTGATGACTGCAGAGCAGTACGCCGTCGGCGAGGTCGGTCCTGCCGCCCTCCGACCACGGCTTCAGATGATGGGCCTCGCACCAGGCAGCCGGTATGGAGCAGCCTTCGGCGCGACAGCGCTTGTCGCGTAGCCGCATGGCCTTGCGCTGAGGCGGGTCGAAGAGGCGGCGGGATCTGCCGAGGTCGAGGGGTTCAGAGGTGCCGCCGAGGACGATGGGGATGATCTTCGCGGTGCAGGCGAGCCGCCGTGCGTCACTGGCGGAGATGACGGTGTCGCCGAGCGTCGCGGACCCGAGCTCGTGGGTGAGGGTCTCGAGGGGGATGGTGACCATGACCGTGGTCGCGTCGCCGCCGTGGTCGGGCAGCCGCTTCGGGTCGAGCAGCTCGAGGAGTCGGCAGAACGCCTCGCCCCTGTTCCGGGATCGGGTTTGGGTGACCCGGGGTGAGTCCTCTGCCTCCAAGTAGGTGAGGGCTCGTTCGGAGACCGAGTCGGGGAGGTCGCAGATCCAGCGGGTGATCCCGTTGCCACGTTTCCGGATCCGGATGGCGACCTCGTCCCCCGCGGCCTGCTCCTCACGTTCCAACGCCTTGCCGAGCTCGGCCTCAGCGACCTCGGGGGCGACGACTTCGAGGATCTTGGTGCCCAGGACGGCGAGGTCCTTGGGGTCGTAGATCGCGGCGAGCTCGATCAGGTGTGCCTCGGCCTGGGCCCGGACCGACTGGTCGACGTTGTCGGAGAGCTTGTCGACAGCGCGGATGATGACGCGAGCCTGGGCCTCGTTCACCGCGCCTTCGCGCATGGCAGTTGCGGTGAGCGGGTGGGCCTCGAGCGACTCGGCCAGTCGCAGGGCAGCCCGTCCGGCCGATCCGGTGATGCGGGTGGCGTGGGCGAGCCAGCAGCCGGCGTCACGGGACCCGTGCTCCTCGGCCACATCCGCGGCTGCAGCGAGGACGCGGAGCTTCAGCTCGGCGAGCTGGCTCTCCACGCGGGCGAGGTCGGTGAGGAGGTCTGCCTTGTCGCAGGTGCGGAGGTAGTCGGCCGGCATGTCGGCGACTGCCGTGAGGTCGTTCTGAAGAGATCGCGCGCAGGCAAGGATCGGGTGCAACGACACCGTACCTGCGACCATGACAAGCTCCCCGAGATGGACTGATCAACTGCCTTCCATGGTACACCTGTTCGAACGTTTTCGGCACCCCCGAAACGAACAAATTCCCAGGTCAAAGGGGATCTTTCGGGGCGGCCGCGAAGCGGCGGCGCGGGCGGAGCCCGTGCCGTTGTCGCGCCGTCCAGCTCGTCGTCCGGGACCCGCAGTCAAGGATGCCGCAGGCACCGCGCAGCGGCGCCGAAGGCGTCCTTGACGGCGGGTGACGACGAGCTAAGGTGCGGCCGCCCAGACCGACCCCCGAAGCATCAGCCCCGCAGCACCAGCCCCGAAGGCTCAGCCCAGGATCTCCCGCAACCCCCGGTCCACCAACACCCCCGGGAACTCCCCCAGCGACTCCCGCAGCTCGGCCAGCGTGCCGATCCCACCGATGCGGTCGACCAGCGCCGAGACCTCGGCCGTGGGTGAGGAGAGGGGCAGGTCGGCGAGCAGCGGGCAGTCGACCGCTCCGCCGTCGGGCTCCGGTGGGAGCAGCGGCGTCCAGCATCCGACCTCCAGCAGCAGCGAGGCGGAGGTGCCGACCCCGTCGGTCCGCACGTCGGCGTACCAGAGGAGGTCGCCGACGGCGAGGCGCAGGTGACCGCGCCGGGCCTTGAAGCCGCGTGCCTTGAGCAGCTTGATCACCGCTGCCCGATCGTCTGCCATGAGACGTTCCTACGCGTCGAGGGCTTCCATGTCCACGTCGTACGCCCCTTGGACCAGGAACTCCTTGCGCGGTGCGACGTCGGAGCCCATCAGCAGCTCGAACACCTCGGCGGCCTCGGCGGCGTCGTCGACGGTGATCCGCCGCAGCGTGCGCTGCCGGGGATCCATCGTGGTCTCCCGCAGCTGGGCGGCATCCATCTCGCCGAGACCCTTGT
The DNA here is from genome assembly GCF_054777895.1 of Nocardioides ultimimeridianus. NCBI lineage: Bacteria > Bacillati > Actinomycetota > Actinomycetes > Propionibacteriales > Nocardioidaceae > Nocardioides > Nocardioides ultimimeridianus. Next base: position 127,852 of record NZ_BAAHAB010000009.1, read on the forward strand.
ACCGCTGGACCGGGTCCTTCCAGCGCATGTTCTTCTTGCGCAGCTCGGCCAGCTTCCGCTGCAGCTCGTCGTCGGAGTAGGTGTAGATGTACTTGTCCTGCCCCTTCTTGGGCTGGACGACCTCGATCCGGTGCAGCGGCGGCACGGCCGTGTAGACGCGCCCGGCGGCGATCAGGTCGGGCATGTACTTGAAGAACAGCGTGGCCAGCAGGCAGCGGATGTGCGACCCGTCGGCATCGGCGTCGGCCATGAAGATGATCCGGCCGTAGCGCCGCGCCTCGAGCTCGAAGGTCCGCCCCGACCCGGCGCCGACGACCTGGATGATCGAGGAGCACTCGGTGTTCTTGAGCATGTCGCCCACGGACGCCTTCTGGACGTTGAGGATCTTGCCGCGGATGGGCAGCAGCGCCTGGAACTCCGAGTTGCGGGCGAACTTCGCCGTTCCGAGCGCGGAGTCACCCTCGACGATGAACAGCTCGGTGCGCTCGTTGTCCCCGGAGCGGCAGTCGTTGAGCTTGGCGGGCAGCGACGACGACTCCAGCGCGTTCTTCCGGCGCTGGGTCTCCTTGTGCTGACGGGCCGCGATCCGGGTCTTGGCCGCCCCCGCGACCTTCTCCATGAGCAGCTTCGCCTGGGCCTTCTCGGCCCGCTTCGTGGAGGTGAGGAACTCCTTGAGCTGGGCCGAGACGACCTTGCGTACGACGGTCCGGGCGGCCGGCGTACCGAGGATCTCCTTGGTCTGCCCCTCGAACTGGGGCTCCGCGAGCCGCACGGTGACGACCGCGGTCATGCCCTCGAGGATGTCGTCCTTGACGACGTCGTCGTCGTTGACCTTGAGCGCCTTGGACGCCCTCATCGCCTCGTTGAAGGTCTTGGTGAGCGCGGCCTCGTAGCCCGCCACGTGGGTGCCGCCCTTGGGCGTCGCGATCACGTTGACGAACGAGCGCGTGGTGGTGTCGTAGCCCGTGCCCCAGCGCACCGCCACGTCGACGGTCAGCTCGCGCTCGACGTCCTGCGGCGTCATGTGGCCCTGGTCGTCGAGCATGGGCACGGTCTCGGTGAAGGTGTCGGCGCCCTGGAGGCGGAGCACCTCGGTGACCGGCTCGTCCTCGGCGAGGAACTCGCAGAACTCCGCGATGCCGCCGTCGTGCCGGAAGCTCTCCTCGGTCCACTCGCCCTTGTCGGCCGCGCGCTGGTCGCGGATGACGAGCTCGAGACCGGGCACGATGAACGAGGTCTGCCGGGCGCGGCCGATCAGCCCGTCGAGCAGGTAGCCGGCGTCCTTGGTGAAGATCTGCCGGTCGGGCCAGAACCGGATCCGGGTGCCGGACTTGGTCTTCGCGACGCGCCCGCCCTTGCGGGTGAGCCCGGAGACGGGCGTGAACGGGGCCAAGGGACCCTCCCCGTCGAACACGCCCGGTACGCCGCGCTGGAAGCTCATCCCCTGGGTGGCCGGCGAGCGGTCGACGTCGATGTCCATCCGGCTCGAGAGCGCGTTCACCACCGACAGGCCGACGCCGTGCAGACCACCGGTCGCGTTGTACGACCCGCCGCCGAACTTGCCGCCCGCGTGCAGCTTGGTCGCGACCAGCTCGACGCCGGACAGCCCGCTCTTGGGCTCCTTGTCGGTCGGGATGCCGCGGCCGTCGTCGTACACCTCGACCGAGCCGTCGGCGTGCATCGTCACCTCGACCTTGTGCGCGTGCCCCCCGAGGGCCTCGTCGACACCGTTGTCGATGATCTCCCAGACGCAGTGCATGAGGCCCCGGGTGTCGGTCGAGCCGATGTACATCCCGGGCCGCTTCCGGACCGCCTCGAGGCCCTCCAGGACCAGGAGGTGGGCGGCGTTGTAGGCCTGAGTCCCGGTGGACTTGCTCTCGGCGATGATCGGCTCCTTGCAGGGGTGGTGCGGGGTGCGTCCACCGAATCTACCGGCGACACGCCGGGCCGCGTGACAGGCACACGGGTCACGTCGTTGTCACGATGTGATGGATCGGCAACGCCGCCGAAGATCGCGTGATTGGATGCACACTCGACAGGGAATCTTTGCTCTAGTGGCTACGTTGTTCCCGGTACCTGGCCGATATGGCAGGTACGACGAAGAGAGAGAGGCCGACGTGACAACTGCAGTTGCCCCCGCCCCGCTGACCGCCGAGGACCGTTGCGACCGGTGCGGAGCCCAGGCCTACCTTCGTGTCGAGCTCGCGACCGGCGGTGAGCTGCTCTTCTGCGGCCACCACGCCCGCGAGCACGGCGACAAGCTCAAGGCGATCGCTGCCAACGTCCAGGACGAGACGCACAAGCTGAGCGACAAGCCGGCCGCCGTGGCGGACTGATCCGGACCTGACATCCGAAGCCCCGGGCCGCAAGGTCCGGGGCTTCGTCCTTTCTGATGGGCATCCTCCTGGCACTGGCCGCAGCCGCGGCGTACGGGCTCTCCGACTTCGTCGGAGGGCTCGCCTCACGTCGTACGTCGGCGTGGCCGGTCGCGTTCCTCGCCAGCTCCACCGCCTTGGTCGCCGCCGCCCTGCTGGCGGCCGTCGAAGGCGTCCACCCCGCCCCGCATGCCCTGCTGTGGGGTGTCCTCGCGGGCGTCGGCACGGGCTTCGGCAGCGCCATGCTCTACCGCGGTCTGGCCGCCGGGAGGATGGCGGTCGTCGGACCGGTCTCCGCGGTCGCGGCGGCCGTGCTGCCGGTCGTGGTCGGCGTGACCACCGGCGAGCGCCCCTCGACGCTGGTCTGGCTCGGGATCGTGCTCGCACTGCCCGGCATCGCCCTGGCCGCCTCCTCGCCGACGCAGGGCGAGCACTCCCCCGGGCACGACCTCGGCGCGCTCCGCGACGGGGTGCTCGCCGGAGCCGGCTTCGGCCTGTCCTTCGTCGGCCTCGGCCACGTGCCGGCCGACTCCGGCCTGTGGCCCTTCGCGCTCGCCCAGGCGACCGCGGTGGTGGTCGTCGCGGCACTCGCCACCGTGCTGCGCGAGCGGTGGCGGCCCTCGCGTCGCGCGGACCTGTGGGGCGTGGCCGCCGGCCTGCTCGCCGGCAGCGCCCAGCTCGGCTTCCTGCTGGCCGCCCGGTCGACGCTGCTGTCGGTGAGCTCGGTCCTGACCTCGCTCTACCCGGCCGTGACCGTCGTGCTCGCGGTCGCGGTGCTGCGGGAGCGGATCTCTGCGCGCCAGGCCCTCGGACTCGCGCTCTGCGCCGGCACGGTCGCCCTGGTCGCCACCGGCTGACGGCGACGCAGACCCGGAAACCTGGTTGCGGAATTTAACCGTCCCGCAGGTCAAATCTTGCTGGAATCCGCGCACGACCTCGATGTGACCTGCTGCACTGGGGCCAGCCCCGCATCACGACGGCTCGGTCGCCGATGCTGCCCGGCCGACCTGCGTCAGACTCGGCTGAGCCCCACCGCAGGCCCGCATGTAAGAACGCCCTCCCGCTTCGGCGGGAGGGCGTTCCTGTTCGCTGTGCTGAGGCTGGTGTCAGTCCAGGTAGTCGCGCAGGACCTGCGAGCGCGACGGGTGCCGCAGCTTGCTCATCGTCTTCGACTCGATCTGGCGGATGCGCTCGCGCGTGACGCCGTACACCTTGCCGATCTCGTCTAAAGTCTTCGGCTGCCCGTCGGTCAGGCCGAAGCGCATCGAGACGACGCCCGCCTCGCGCTCGGACAGCGTGTCGAGCACCGCGTGCAGCTGCTCCTGGAGCAGCGTGAAGCTGACCGCGTCGGCCGGGACGATCGCCTCGGAGTCCTCGATCAGGTCACCGAACTCGGAGTCGCCGTCCTCGCCGAGCGGGGTGTGCAGCGAGATCGGCTCGCGGCCGTACTTCTGGACCTCGACGACCTTCTCCGGGGTCATGTCGAGCTCCTTGGCGAGCTCCTCCGGGGTGGGCTCGCGGCCCAGGTCCTGCAGCATCTGCCGCTGGACACGGGCGAGCTTGTTGATGACCTCGACCATGTGCACCGGGATGCGGATGGTGCGGGCCTGGTCGGCCATCGCGCGGGTGATCGCCTGACGGATCCACCAGGTGGCGTACGTCGAGAACTTGTAGCCCTTGGTGTAGTCGAACTTCTCCACGGCGCGGATCAGGCCGAGGTTGCCCTCCTGGATCAGGTCCAGGAACAGCATGCCGCGACCCGTGTAGCGCTTCGCGAGCGAGACGACGAGTCGGAGGTTGGCCTCGAGGAGGTGGTTCTTGGCGCGGCGCCCGTCCTCGGCGATCCACTCCAGCTCCTCAGCGAGCTTCGGCGTGAGCTTGGTGCCCTTGGCGAGCTTCTCCTCGGCGAACAGGCCGGCCTCGATGCGGGTGGCGAGCTCGACCTCGAGCTCGGCGTTCAGCAGCGGGACCTTGCCGATCTGCTTGAGGTAGTCCTTGACCGGGTCGGCGGTCGCGCCGGCGACCATGACCTGCTGGGCAGGCTCGTCGGTCTCGTCGGCGGCGGACACCACGAACGTGGAGGTCGCGGTGGCCTCCTCCTCGGCCTCCTTGATGGTGGGGTCGGCCTTCACATCCTCCTCGAACTGGTCGTCGGGGATGTCGGGCAGCACCTTCTTGCCATCGGGGCCGACAGCGGCGACGGCGACGTCGCCGATCTCGACGGCCGACTTCTTGGCGGCCACCTTCTTGGCAGGCGCGGCCGCGGCCTTCTTCGCGGCGGGAGCGGCCGCCGCGGCCTTCTTCGCAGGGGCCTTCTTCGCGGTCGACCGGCTGGTCGCGGCGACGGCACGGTGCTCGGCCGGCATGTCGACCGAGATGCCCGCGGCCGCGAGGTGGGTCATCAGCGGCTTGAGCTGGGCCGGGGCGACGTCCGCCTCGGTGAACGCCTGCCGCAGCTGCTCGGGCGACACGGCGCCCGTCGGCTTCGCCTGCTCGATGAGAGCCTGGATCGCGGGATGTTCCATCACGGCGGCGATGAGAAGCTTTGAGGACACGTACACCTCTCCGGTGGGTCTTGCTGAGGTACTGCGCATTGACTTGAGGGCGCGCACCGTCCCGCAGGCGTCAAGAGTGCGCGAACACAGTGTGCCATGGCACCGGTGAGGGCCTGAACCTCAGGGTGCTCTCAGGCTTTGGCAGCCGCCTTCGCGGCCTTCTTGTAGTCGCGCACCTTCTGCAGGCTGGCGGGGTCGACGACGTCGGCGACGGACCGGAAGCCGTCGAGCGCGTAGTCCCCCGCGACCTTCTCCCACCCCTCGGGCCGTACGCCGAGCTGCTTGGCCAGCAGCGCGACGAAGATCTTGGCCTTCTGGGCGCCGAAGCCCGGCAGCGCCTGGACCCGCTTGCCGAGGTCCTTGCCGTCGGCGGCCTCGGTCCAGATCCGGGCGGCGTCGCCGTCGTACTGGTCCACCACGATGCGGGCGATCTCCTGCAGGCGCGCGGCCATCGAGCCCGGGAAGCGGTGGATGGCCGGGGTGGTCGCACAGAGGGCGGCGAACTCCTCAGGGTCGGCGGTCGCGATCGCGGCCGGGTCGAAGCTGCCGAAGCGGCCGGCGACCTTCTGCGGCCCCAGGAAGGCGTGCTCCATCGGGTACTGCTGGTCGAGCATCATCCCGATGAGCAGCGCGAAGGGGTTGTCGGTCAGCAGCTCGTCCGCGGCCGGGTCGTCGGTGATGTGGATCGCCATGCGGCCATTGTGCCTGCCGGGCTCAGCGCGGATCAGTCCGGCTTGAGGACCATCGGCATCAGTTCGACCACCTCGGCACGGAAGTCGTCCAGGACGCCCGGCTGGCCGAAGAGGTGGCCGAGCAGCGCCCGCTGGAAGATCCCGTCGAACACCCCGTAGGTGACGGCCTCGCTGAGGCCGAGCTCGTGGCCGCCGAGCTCGGCGTACCGCTCCACGACCCGCCAGATCATCTCCGAGAGCCAGCCCTCGATCTCGAGGACGACCTCGCGGAAGGCGGGCTCGAACAGGCTCTGGGTGCGCAGGTCGTACCAGAGCCGGTGCATCGGGGCCTCGTCCAGCAGCGTCTCGACCAGCTTGTTCGCGAAGCCCGCCGCGACCTCCTCGGCCGTCGTGGACTCGGCGACGACGGTGTCGTAGCGGTGCACGCACGACAGCTTGTAGTGCCGGACGCAGAAGATGATCAGGTCGACCTTGTCGTCGAAGCTGTCCTCGACGACCTCCTCACTGAGGTCCGACCTCGCGGCGATCTCGCGCAGGCTGACCCGGGCGTAGCCGAGGTCGCCGAGGGCGGCGAGCGCCGACTCGGCGAGGACCTCCCGGCGGGCGTCGCGCTCGTCCGCGGGGCGCCGGCGCGCAGCCCGTGCCTCACCCAGATCGGTCACGCCGGTCATGGATCGACACTACTCCCGAACCGGCCGGTTTCGGAGGCTCATCCGCGGGCGGTCCAGAGCCCGTGCCAGTGGAAGGCGATCCCGCCGCCGATCATCAGCACCGCCCAGAGCACGACGGCGCTCACGCCGACCCACGGGAGCCGGCCCGGGCTGGGGCCCCACCAGCGCACGCTGATCGCGACCAGGGCACCCCACAGCATGAGCCCGATCAGCACCACCCACCACGGAGCCAGGACCACGGCGGCGGCGTACAGGAAGAAGGAGGCGGCGAGCAGGCAGAGCCCGATGAACGGGGCCGGCGAGATCGGGGCGCCGTCGGCCGCGACCGGCCGGACCTTGCGGCGACGCGCCACGCGTCAGTCGTTCCACTTCGGGTCGTTGTCCCAGGCCTCGTTGCGCTCCTCGGCCTTGTCCAGCGCGCGGGACGCCTCGGCCTCGGTGTCGTAGGGGCCGAGCCGGTCGATCGGCGGGCACATGTCGGGGCCGCTCTCGACGGCGTGGTGCTTGACGCAGAACCAGTACGACATGGGATCAACCTAGCGTCGCGACCGTGGCCTGCCCACCGTCCCAGGAGGCGTCCAGGCGAGCGCCCGCGGCGGGCAGCGGCACGTCCAGGTCGTCCGCGATCGTCAGCGGCTGGTCGGTCGTCGCGCCGGGCGTCCGGGTCAGGGCCAGCCGGACGGTCGGCTCGCGGGTGCCGACCAGCACCCCGTCGGCGTACACCTCGAGGGTGGCCTGGGCCTGCTCCCCCAGCAGCGCGCGGCGGAAGCAGCCGAGGGCGACCGGGTCGCCGAGTCCGTCGTACACCCAGCGCGCGCCGAGCTCGGAGTGCTGCATGGTCGCGACCAGGAAGTCGTCGGCCCCGACCAGGAGCGCCGCGCGGTAGGTCAGCACGACGTGGCGGGTCGCGCCGTCGCGTCGTACGACGAACCCCTCGACGCCCACCTCGCCCTCGGGATCGTCGAACCGGTAGCTGCCGAGGATCTCGACGGGACCGCCGAGATGGGCCTCCAGCACCTCCGGCTTGGTCGGGCTGATCGAGGCCGTCGTGTGCACCTTCGCCATGGCCTCGACCCTACGCACCACCTACGCGACGACCCCCACGAGGCGCTCCACGCGCAGCACGTCGTACTCGTGCTCGGGGTCGCCGCTCATGGCGGCGGCGAGGCGGAGGTGGCCCAGCGCCTCGGCGTACCGGCTCTGGCGCTCGAGCGACCGGCCCAGGGCGTGCCGCGCCCAGGTGTCGGACGGGTCGTCGTCGACCAGGCCGCGCAGCTCGGCCTCGGCCTTCTGCAGTTGGGCGCGCATCAGGTAGGCCCAGGCGCGCAGCGAGCGCAGTCCGTGGTTGCCGGGCTCGGCCTCCAGCGCGGGGGCGAGGATCTCGAGCGCCTCCCGCGGGGCACGGCGGGCGAGCATGTCCCACGCGATGCCGTACGCCGACGAACGCGGCACGTCCGGGAAGACGATGACAGGGGCCTGGATCTCGCTCATGAGTCCTGCAACTGTCGCCTGAGGTGCGTTGTTCCCTAGTCTGTACGACGGACGGGCTGGCCGGGCGACCGCGTGACCACCGCCGCGAGGCGAGGGTCCCGAGGAAAGTCCGGGCTCCACAGAGCAGGGTGGTCGGCAACACCGACCCGAGGTGACTCGCGGGACAGTGCCACAGAGAACAGACCGCCCCTGGCGACAGGGGTAAGGGTGAAACGGTGAGGTAAGAGCTCACCAGGTGCCTGGGTGACCAGGTGCGCTAGGTAAACCCCACCCGGAGCAAGACCAGACAGTGTGCGTCCGAGGGCTGCTCGCCCGAGCACACGGGTAGGTCGCTCGAGGCCACCGGCAACGATGGCCCTAGATGGATGGTCGCCCCTCGCAAGAGGACAGAACCCGGCTTACAGGCCAGCCCGTCCGCCAGCCGCTGCGGCGCGAGAAGCGCCTCGATCCAGCGGCAGGTGGCGCTTCTGACGACTCTGCGTCGGCACGCGTTCTAGGGTCTCTTCCGTGAGTACGCCGACCGAGCCCGTCCCCTTCGAGGAGTACGCCGACAGCGTGTTCCTGCACGGCACCAAGGCCGATCTCGCGGTCGGCGACCTGCTCGTGCCCGGTCGCGGATCGAACTTCGAGGAGGGCCGGACGATGAACCACATCTACTTCACCGCCACCCTCGACGCCGCGACCTGGGGCGCGGAGCTGGCCGCGGGCGAGGGCCGGGGGCGCATCTACACCGTCGAGCCGACCGGCGACTACGAGGACGACCCGAACGTCACCGACAAGAAGTTCCCCGGCAACCCCACCCGCTCCTACCGCAGCCGCTCCCCGCTGCGTGTCACGGGCGAGATCGTCGACTGGATCGGTCACCCGCCGGAGCGGCTCCAGGCGATGCGGGACGGGCTGGCCGCGATGCAGCGTGCGGGGACCGCCGAGATCCTCGACTGAAGAGCCGATGCGACGTCTCTCGCAACACGAGGGCGTCCCGACGAATCCGGACCGAAAGGATCGAGATTTGTCGTTCTGCCCCGCGGAGCGCGGAGCCTCGCTACCGTGAGCGGACTTGCCTGGGTCATGTGTCGGGCGGTGCCGTTACCTTCCACAGCGCCATGAACCTCGGGGATCAGCCAGTACGACATGTGTGGAGGAATTGATGGGCGTCGCCCCGACCGCTGACTGGTGCGCGGCCGAGCTGAGGGAGCTCGCCAACGACCCGCGCTTCGCGGATCGACGAGACGATCTCGAAGCATTGGCCGCGGACGTTGCTGATCCCGACGGAGACACCTGGGCCGGGGTCGATTTGTTCCAGGCATTCCCGGCCGCCGACACCCCACGCATCACGCACAAGAATCTCGCTGAGATCGTCCTGGGGATGGTCGCCGGTGTCGCCGTGTTCCTTCCGGTGGGCTGGACCTGGTGGTCGTTCAAGGATGCGTCGAGTGCCTACAGGGCGCTGATCGCTGAGAAGGGCGACCCCGAAGGGACGACCTTCCTCTCTCTCTGGACAACGGGTTTCGAAGGGCACCTCAGCTCGATGCACCGCTTGGTGCCCACCGCCATGGTTTCGGTTCTGCTCGTCCTGCTCGCCGTGCTCTCCCTCGTCGCCCACCGAGGTGCTGCGGGATTGAACGTCCGGAAAGAGGAGGACGCACGCCACAAGGCGCGGACACGCCTTCTCGCCGCCATGACCCGCACGTCACTCGTCCTTCACACTCGACGCGCCGACCATCCCCAGCGGATTGAAGGCATCATCAAGTCGTCGTTGGAGTCGCTGAGCCAGGCGCACGAATCCGCAAAGGGCGTTCTCAAGAAGGTTGAGAAATCGTCGGCCGAGGTGGGCCGCGGGCTGGCGGTACTGGTCGAGACCTTGCGCGCGACGACCGATGAGGCGCAAGCCTTGGTCAACTCGACCACGGCCGCCGCAGAGGCGACGACCGCCGCAACCGCCCAGACGCGTGCAACGCTCGAGGCAGGTACTGCGTCGGTTGAGGCCGCGGTCGCCGCCGGTGCCGCGGGAATTGAAGCGGTCGTTGCCCAAGGCGCGGAGGAGCTGAAGCGCGCATCTGCCTCAACGAGTGCGCTGCTGGGCGAGACCATCGACACCGCGATCGGCCGCTTCGAGCAACGGACGGTGGGGGCGGTCGCCGAGGCCGCTGACAACCTGGTCAACACGGTTGGCCACATCAGCAGCAGTGCTGCCGACAGCAGCGCGGCCGCCCGCGACTTCTCTGCCCGAGTGGCAGAGTTCGCGGGTGCGCAGGAAGACGCACAGCGCGACATCCTCGGAGTGATCACGCAGGTCGAGAACGCACTGTCTCGTATCGATCAGACCCTCGGTCGTCACGAGGGCGCACTGCAAGGCCAGGTCACTGAGCTGTCAGCGGCCCGCGATGCTGCCGAACGGATGCTTGTGCGGCTGAGTGCGGCGGCCCAGCCGGCGATTGGGCGCTGACGTGCCTGCTTCCTCGGGCGGACGCGGAAGGCTCTTCAGCGTTGAATCGATCGCTGGCTGGGTCTTCGCAGACCTCCTCCTCGTCCTGTTCCTCGTCGGGCTCGGTTCGGCCGTGGCCTATACCCCGCCGCCTCCTCCCCCGAAACCGCCGAAGGTCGCGCCGATCGTCGGAATGAAGACCGACCCCACCAAGGTCACGATTTCGTTCTCCGACCGCACGATCTCGTCAGGCACCACGTTGACGGACGCCCAGAGCAAGCAGCTCTGCCATGCGGTTCGGAGGAGGATCGGCAGCCTGCACGAGCAGCGCGCAGCACTCGTGCTCGTCTTCGGTGGTGCCAGCGATGTGGTCGCGGGCCAGAACGTCGCTCGGGCTGTAGCCAGTCAACTGGGGTGCTCGGACCCGTCACTGTTCGGCCGAAAGGTCGCCAACCGCGCCTTCTGGGACGGGACCCTTCCCTTGGGCGAAGCGCGCCTCGAGATCTTCTTGTTCACCACTCAAGGTGGAGAGCGGTGAATCGCGTCTGGCGTCGCATCTCGCGCCTGTTCTCCCGACGCGATGTCATCGGTACGCCCTCGGACCTACCGCGATCCACCCGCCCCACCGACCCAGCGCCACTCGACACCGTGCCGAGCGCGCCAACACGACCGACCACCGCGCGAGAGCCCAATACGGCGAACAGGCCGGTGCCGACGCCAACGGAGGTAGCCCGCCGTGTGGCCCCGGGACCCTCAACCCGCCGGGACGAGCAGCCTGCCGCTGCGCTGTCAGCATCCTTACAGGCGCCATCTGCCGCGACGGTTCAGCTGATCGACGAGTCGGGCTCTGACGGTCTGCCCCCGCACATCTGGCTGTCGAGAGGAGGGGACAACAGGACTGCGGTCGGAGGCCAGGAGCGGGAATCTCCGCTCGGCGCAGCCTTTGTCGATGACATCATCACCCGGTTCGGTGTCGCGGCGACCGTCAACGACACGCTCACCGAACCGATCGACCTGAACATTCCGCGAAGAGCACAGAACGCCTCCTTCATTGCCCGGGCGATCGATCCCGAATTCGAAGACGACGGCACAACCCGAACGCTCAGAGCAGTCCTCGACCCATCGGACTCGCATCGCGTGGCCGACACGCTTGACCGTCTTGAGCTTGCCCGCCTCGCCGCGATGGCCCTCGCGGTCTTGCACGATGCGGACGTCGTGACGTCGGGAGTCGATCTCGGCACCTTCGCCGTAGTCCTGCGGCCTCGACCTCGGCTCGTCCTTGTTCAGCCGGACCGACTCCGTCCCTTGGGCGGCGAGCCCTTGGACGGGAGCGTGCCGCTCCGAGGCATCGATGAGGACCGCCGCGACCTGGCCGAGCTCATCGCGTTGGTCCTCTCCCTGGACGCTGCGCCTGAGGACAACCCCGTGCGCCGAGCGCTCTCGACCAGCAGCCTGCAGGAGGCGACGAGGCTGCTCGAACGCAGTCGTTCGGGAAGAGGCGGCTCTCCCACCGCCAAGCAGTGGGCGAAGGCGCTGACCGCATGATGCGTCTCGAGTCGCTCATGCCCGGCGTACGAGTTCAAGGCATCGTGGGCGAACCGGTCGAAGTGCTCCGAACACAGTGGGAGTACGACAACCTGGTCGTGACCTACCGCCTGCCCGGGGGCCAGACGGACGAAGCGATCCTGACCGAGGACGATGTCGAAAGCCTCACACCATTCGTCAGCGGCGACGCGCACGGACAGGCGGATGTCGACGGGTGGAAGATCGCCGTGGAAGCGCTCCGCCTTCAGCACGCAGCGTTGATCGATCCGATGTTGGCCGTGTCGTCCTCGTCGCTGCAACCACTTCCACACCAGATCAAGGCGGTGTACGGCGAATTCCTTCCGCGGACGCCGCTCAGGTATCTGCTCGCCGACGACCCTGGTGCGGGCAAGACGATCATGTGCGGGCTGTACGTCAAGGAAATGCTGCTGCGTCGTGAGCTCAGCCGCTGTCTCATCGTCGTGCCGGGCGGGTTGTCGGAGCAGTGGAGCCAGGAGCTCTGGGACAAGTTCGGACTGAACTTCACCGTGTTGACCCGCGAGCTGATCTCCACGACCGTCACTGAGTCGGTCTTCAACGATCATCCGCTGTTGATCGCGCGGATGGACATGCTGTCGCGGGACGAGGAGCTCCAGTCACTCCTGGAGGAGTCAGATTGGGACTTGGTTGTCGTCGACGAAGCACACCGGATGAGCGCGCAAGGTACGACATCGGAGAGCAAGAAGACGAAGCGTTACGAGCTGGGCGAGGTCCTGGCGGGCTCGACGCGGAACTTCCTGTTGATGACCGCTACGCCTCACTCCGGCGACCCCGAGCGGTTCCAGGCGTTCCTCGCGCTCCTCGACAGCGACCGATTCGGGAGCCATCGCGTCCAGGAGACTGCACGTCCGGGGACCGACCTGATGCGGCGCCTGCTCAAGGAGGAGCTGCTCACCATGGACGGTCGGCGACTCTTCCCTGAACGCAAGGCGCAAACGGTTCCGTACCCGTTGGGCCCCGACGAGCGCAGGCTCTACGACGCGGTGACGGCCTACGTCCGGGACGAGATGAACCGCGCGGAGGAGCTCCGATCGGGCCAGCGCAGGACCGTCACGTTCGCCTTGATGGTCCTCCAGCGCCGCCTCGCTTCCAGCCCGGAGGCGATCCTGCGCAGCCTCGAGCGACGGCGAGCGCGGCTTCTCGACAAGCGTCCCGACTTCGTCGCCGGGACCAACGATCCCGACACCCTCTCGATCATTCGCGACGAGGATGAGCGATCACTTGCCGACATCGAGCAACAGGAACACGAGCCGTTCGTGGACGGGGCGACGGCGGCTCAAAGCCTTGCTCAGCTCGATGTCGAGATCGCCATGCTCGGCGACCTGATCGTGCTCGCGCAGCAGGTGCGCGCTGCGGGCACCGATGCCAAGTGGAACGAGCTCGAGACGCTGATCCTCCAACCGTCGTACGGAACCAGCGGGCAGCGCCAGAAGCTCATCGTGTTCACTGAGTTCCGCGACACCCTGCAGTACCTCCGTGACCGCCTCGAGGCGCTCGCGGGTTGGGACCAGAACGTCGTCGAGATCCACGGCGGGCTCCCGCGCGATGCGCGGCTGAACGTCCAGAGAACGTTCGCCACGGATCCGTCCACGACGGTCCTGCTCGCCACAGATGCCGCCGGCGAGGGACTCAACCTCCAAGTTGCGAACCTGATGGTCAACTACGACCTCCCATGGAATCCGAACAGGCTCGAGCAACGGTTCGGGCGGATCCACCGGATCGGCCAGACGGAGGTCTGCTACCTCTGGAACCTCGTCGCCACCGACACCCTCGAGGGCGACGTCTACCAGCGGCTCCTCGTCAAGATGGCAGAGCAAGAGAAGTCGTTGCAGGGCAAGGTCTTCGACGTGCTCGGGGACGCGTTCGCGGCCAACACTCCTTTGAAGGAGCTCCTCACCCGTGCAGTCCGCTACGGCCAGGACCCGAAGGTCCGCGCTCAGCTGACCACCGTCATTGACGCCACGATCAACAACGACGTACCAGACCTGGTTCGAGAGCGCGCCAGGTACACCGACGTCCTGCAGCAGGTCGATCTCGAGCAGGCGCGAGACCGTGCCGAGAACGGCGCGGCGGTAGCGATCCAGCCCCACTACTCGGGCCCGTGGCTCCGTGCCGCGTTGCCGACCGTTGGCGGCGCCCTGCGGTCGCGGCCCGGCGGACGGGTCGACGTGACTCTGGTGCCCTCTGCAGTCAAGGAAGGCGCCGCAAAGGTCGATGGCAGCTCCATTCGCTCGGTGTACAACGACGTATCTCTCGACCGCCGAGGAGCGAACGGATCAGCGGCGGGTGAGACGATCGGCCCCGGCCACCCCCTGTTCGAAGGTTTGATCGTCGCGGCCGTTGACCACCATTCCCCCACGTTGAGGGAGGTCGCCGTGCTGGTCGATCCGGCTTGCGACGCCCCCCATGGTCGGACTTTCGTGGCGGCGAGCCACGAGATCGTCGACGGTTCAGCGGCGGCGACGCCCCTGTCGCGACGATTCGAATTCGTCGAGATCGACGAGCAAGGGGCGAGCCCCGCGGGACCCGCCTACCTGAACTACCGCGCTCCGTTGGGTGGCGAGATCGATGCTGTTTCCCGAAGCATCGAAGCCGTGGGTGGTCTCGAAGCAGTGCGAGCCCGTGCCGAGGAATGGATGAACCGCACGCTGGTGACCGAACACCGCCTGGAGGTCGACGCGTCCCACAGCCGCACCATGACGCGGATGCGTGAGGAGGTCACCTCATCGCTCAAGCAGGAGGCCCGGTATTGGGATGGCATCGCCCAAGCTGGTGGCAGGGGCTCAGTCAGTGGCCCGACGGCGCGCCGTCGGGCCAACAACGCGCGTGAGCGACTCGCCGCTCGCGAAGCTGCCTTCCCCGGAGAGGAACGGGTTGTGACGCGCCGCCCTCGCCTCCATGCCGTCGCGCTCGTCCTCCCGGCCGGGCTGCTACCCACATCTGCCCCCACGTCGGCCAACCCAACGTTCACGCCTCACGTGGCCACCGCCACGCTGCTCGACCGGTACGGGGTCACGCTGGCCGGCGAAGGCACCGGCCGACTGCTCACCGTCGTCAATCAGGACGGCGGCCGCGAGCGCTGGTTGCGCGCCGACGAGCCAGCAGACGAGGACGTTGTCATCAGTCGCACCGACGTCATCGCAGGATTGAACATCGGTACGGAGTTCAAGCTGTTGCTGGTGTCGGCTGACGGGACAGCGAGAGTCGTCCTGCGCCCGTTCGACAGAATCCGGATCGACACCCTCTCCGATCACGCATTCGACCTTCCCTGGCGCACGCTCTGGCGAGCGGGGGTGGAGCCGTCGTGAGCGTCCTGGCCGACCTGCGATCACGCGCAACGTATCGGGACGCTTCCACCACCGAGCTCACCGACGTCGCGGCCGCACTCGCGGCGTGGGCAGAGCAACAGATTCTTGCGCTCGAGTCTCTGGGAGCAGCTCTGGAAGCTGCGCGTGGTCGTGTTCGCGCGCATCTTCCGCTGCCGGCGATCGCCGAGGCACCCGAGGCGGAGGGGCTGCTGACAGGCACGTACGCGTTCACGCTGCACGCCGACAGCGACACCTATATCGACGCAAGCGCACTCGGCGAGCTGGCCCATGCCACCTTGCCGATCAAGTCGATCGACAAGGTGCTTCTCGCCGAGCTCCGGGCGCTCGTCGGCGATCTCCACAACCCCGTGGATCGCCGCGGACGGCCCCGCACGGAGGCCGTTCAGGCCGTCAATGACGGCCTTCTTCTGCAGCAGTGGTTCCGCCGCAGCGGTACCGAACTGAACATCAATGACGCGCTCGCCGTACTGGCATCTCCGGCTGGGACACCTGTGTGGATCTGTGCTGGGATTGCATCTGCCCACGCCCTACCACTACCGCCACGCGGTGAGGCTGCCATCAGCAGCGCTGACCTTGCGATGCTCGGTCAGGTCGTCGCAGCTGCATCAGCCCTGGAGGCCACGCGCCAAGGCTGGGTCGATGAAGTCACCCGTACCTATGAAGAGCTGGCGCTCCGACAGGTCGAAAGTCATCTCGCCGGACTGGATCTTGAGCTTCTGCCACAGGCGGCGGGCGCCTCGATCCGGCTGGCGCCCCTGCGCGACGTCGGACTGAACAGCGTCTTGGACGTGTGGCGGGCTCGCAACCAGCTCGACGGGCTTCCGGGCCTGGGAGCCGATTCGATTCGACGGATCCACCTGGGTGCGTCGAACCTTCGCCGCGCCGTCATCGAAGACCAGGGCCGACGGATGGCTCGATTCAACCTCGACCCCTCTGACCACGTCGTGGTCCGGCTGCTCTCGGCGCTGATCAAGCTGCACGACTTCGATGAGCAGCTTCGTTCGGCCGATGCCGCCATCAACGATCTGCTCACACTCTTCGCGCCGTGGCGGGACCAGTTCCCGACCGAGCGCGCCTTCCTCCTCCACGCGTCGAGTCCACGACGCGGCGACGATGTGGCCCAGCTGATCGGACGCGTGGCAGAAGAGACGCGCGAATCCGGGCTCGCTCAGCTGCTGTCCGTCGGTGCGCGACCTGCCGAACCCCACGATCTCTGGGACACGTTCCGTGAGCGGTCCGTGGAGCTCTACGGATTACTCGGACAGATCATTGGGATCGAGCCTGACCTCGACGCCGTCCAGGGGCACCTCTCCGCAGCGATCGCCGAGCAGGTCAACGCACAACCACTTCGGCTCGACCTGATGCACACCACACTTCGTGGCTACCAGGCGTTCGGGGCGCGATTCGCCCTCGTCCAACGGAAGGTGATCCTCGGCGACGAGATGGGGCTTGGGAAGACCGTGCAAGCGCTTGCCGCGATGGCCCACCTCGCAGACGGCGGCGCCACGCACTTCCTCGTCGTCTGCCCGGCCGGAGTGCTGGTGAACTGGCTGCGCGAGACCCGTCGGCACACTACTTTGCAGGCACATCGCCTGCACGGTCCGGAACGTGCCCGGCAGCTCCGTCAGTGGCACGCTCATGGTGGCGTCGCCATCACCACGTACGACACCCTCTCCCGCCTGCCGCTCGGTGATATCGACGTGGCAATGCTCGTTGCCGACGAGGCACACCTGCTCAAGAACCCACAAACAGTGCGTTCACAGACGGTCCGCGGGCTCGTCGACCGGGCCGAACGAGCACTCTTCATGACCGGCACCCCGATCGAGAACGTCGTGCACGAGTTCCGCAACCTCACTGAGTATCTGCGATCCGACGTCGCCGAGGAGCTCGACACCGCGGCAGCCCTCGTCGGAGCTTCGTCGTTCAGGGAGATGGTGTCACCGGTCTATCTCCGACGGGTCGCCGACGACGTGCTGCAGGAGCTTCCCGAGCTGCAGACCGACGAACGATGGGTCGAGCTCACCCCCGTCGAGGACGCCGCCTACCTCGATGCCCTAGACGACCACGACTTCCATGGCCTACGGCGAGTCGCGTATCTCGCTGACCGCTACGAGTCGTCCAAGGTAGGACAGGTTCGGATGCTGGTGGACGAGGCCCTCTCCAACGGACGCAAGGTCCTGGTCTTCTCCTTCTACCTGGCAGTGCTCGAGCGTCTCGCGGCGGAGTTGGGAAGCGACTGCCTCGGGACCATCAGCGGTTCTATCAGCCCAGAGGCACGCCAGGGGCTCGCCGAGCGGCTGACGGCGGCTACAGAGCCGAAGGTCCTCCTCAGTCAGATCCTCGCTGGCGGAGTCGGCATGAACCTGCAGGCAGCCTCCGTCGTGATCCTCTGCGAACCGCAGGTGAAACCGTCGCTGGAGGATCAGGCGATCAAGCGAGCACACCGCATGGGTCAGATCGACATGGTGACCGTCCACCGCATCCTCACCCCGGACAGCGTCGACGAGCGGCTCCTCGAGATACTCGCCAACAAGCGGCGAATCATCGACGAGTACGTCCAGACGAGCGCCGTTGCCGAGGTCGCACCTGAGGCGAAGGACGTCAGCGACGCAGATGTCGCCAAGCAGGTCCTCAGCGCCGAGAGAGAGCGACGCCACAAGGAGATCACGACCCGCCGCGCTGCGGCGAAACGTGAGCTCAAGGTCGAGGTGTGCCCATCGTGTGACCGACCGATCGATGATCGCGGGCACTGTGGTTGCTCGTGAACGGGCCATCAACCTCAAGGAACTTCAAGAATCATTCGGACGGATTTAATAAGGTCTTCAACGTGGGTGGTTCGGGCCAGACGAAGTCGTTGGGTGGAGGGTCCAGCGCGGTCGCCGCGTCGGCCCACGCGAACTGTGCGCGGTTCCGCGGCACGGACCCGCTGATCACCCGTCGCACCCGCCGTGCCCTCGCGAAGGATCTCGGCTTCCCCGACAGCGGAGGCAAGATTCCCGAGGCGCGATGGATGCGGGCGATGACATTCGAGCGCCTCGTCAAGGACAAGGCATTCGCAAGCCGGGTCGCTACGACCGCGGTGGGCGCCGTGAAGCTCGCACGACCTACCGAGGTCGTCATCGCCGAGGCACGGGAGAACGTGGAGCGCACCGCCGAGCATCTGCAGAAGGCGCATGAACGCGCGGTTGCGAAGGGCGCAGCGACCCTGGTCTACGGGCTTGCCATCCCGTTCGTGGGCTATGAGGACGAGCGTGCCACCGACGTGAAGCCGGACTTCGCCGTGGTCGCCCCCACGCTCGACCAGCAGGGCTCCTGGCTGATCATGGGCGACGCGAAGGACTACGAGCGAGTGCGCTCCCGGATCGACGACAAGCGTCTCCTGAAGGGGTTCCTCCAGGTCGCGGTCGGCGCGGAGTCCGCGCGGGCCTGGTCGCTGCTGCCGACCGGCATGACGGTGCATCGGTACGGCGTGCTGGCAGTCCCCCGCAACTCCTTCCTGCAGCCGGAGGCCCTCGTCGAGGACCTGACCGACCACCGTGGCGAGGTGGCGATGCGCATCGCCGAGCGCCGTGCCGAAGCCGCGAACGCCAGCTACAACGACGACGAGCCGATCGCCGACTTCGTCACCCACCTCGAGGCGACCTTCGACCCCGCGGCCTGCGGATCATGCACGTTGTTCGGTTATTGCCGCGACAGGCTGCGCCACTCGGCGAACCCCGAAGACCTGCTCATCGAGATCGGCGTCGGCCCGGACCAGCGCCAGCACGTCGCTCCCCTGCTCCACGGGCGCGAGGCCAGCCTGGCTGTGGGAGCCACGCTGCGAGCCAACGTCATCGCGACACGTGACGGCGTCGCGCAACGGACCGACCAGCTTCGGGTTGACCCACTCGGCCAACCCGGGACGATCAACGTCGCCCTGATCAAGTCCGACGCCGCGTCTCTCGGTGTCCACGGGATGTCGGTACAGCGCGTCAGCGCCGACGGCCCGGGCCCGTGGGAGAGCTACGTCTTCAACGACCCGCAGTCCCCGAAGACCCGGTCGGACGTGATGAAGGTGCTCGGCAAGGCCATCAACGCGGCGATCGCCGACCGACGCAAGGCCGACGCTGACGACCCCGACCCGATCCACCTCGTCGTTCCTGACAAGGCGACGGGCGACCTGCTCACCTCCATCGCCGACAACATGGCCGGCCTCGAGCTGAACCGTCTCCGCTGGGAGCGCGACCAGGACATGGGGCGACCCCAGCTCACCTACAACGGCGATCCCGCGATCGTCCCGATGAAGCTCAGCGAGCACGAGCGCACGGCGATCTCGTTCCTGCTCGAGGAAGATCGTGCCCGCGCGTTCACGCTGCGCTGGCCCGTGCTGACCGCACAGGCGATCCTCGCTCGTCACCTCGTCGCCGGCGGGCCCCGGTACAACGCGCTCCGTCTCGACTACCTCGTCGCCTGGGCCCAGCCGGGCAACCCGGTCGATCACCGTGCCCTCACCGACGAGATCGAGGACCTCGATCACACCCCGGGTGCTCGCCTCACGAGCCGGATGTCGGACGGGATCCACCGCGCTCTCACCGGCACCGTTCCTCGGAAGCCGGACGAGCGCACTGGTCCGGCCGATCCCGACCGCTACCACGAGCTGGTCCTCGACGAGCTCCGCTACAAGACCGACGTCCTCGACGCAACGCTCGCGATCCTGGACAGCATGCCTGTGAGCCACCTGCGTCCGGTCCACCGGGCGCTCGAGGCCAGCTCCCAAGCCGTCTGGCGGCGCCGCCTCAGCCTGCGGGCGTCGGACCTCGTCCGTTTCGGCCGCACCTATCGCCACTGGCGCAACGCGCTCGTCCCGGTGATCCAGGACGACGACAAGTGCCGGAGCCAGCTGCTGGCGCTGGCGAACCCGGTGGCAGCCCATGACATGGCCGCCGACGCGGGCAACCGCTTCGTCGCGTTCGCGACCGTCCTGTCCGCCGATCCGATCGTCCTCGACGTCGAGTCGCGCCGCATCGCCGGGGACACCCGGCTGGTCCTCCTGCACACCGACACCGTTGCGATCGAGGACCCGAACGTGGCGCTCAAGGTCAATGCGGGCAGCTTCGGCTTCACCGGGCTCAGCATCGGCCCGGTCACCCGTGCCGGCCTTCCGGACGACGCGCCGGCACAGCGGTGGATCTGGCAGCCGAAGGTGCAGCCTGTCCTGAAGGTCGGAGAACGGATCATCGTCGGCCGGTTCGACTGGTTCAGCGACAACAAGCGGAACACCTCGCTCAACGTTCCCCGGCCGTCCGTCGACGCCCAGAACGGCCCCAAGCCGACCTGCGCCTACGACTCCTACGAGCACGACCCGGTCGCGCATCAGTGGTGCTGCAAGCCGCACCCCGTGATCGAGGCGGAGTACTCCGACAACGATGCCACCAAGAGAGCGGCCGGACAGCTGAACCCGGAGGTGTGGCCTCCGGTCCGCGACGACGACGGGTTCGAGGTGGAGGCGAAGGGGCTCCCCCAAGGTGATCCGTACGCCGAGCCCGCGCAGCCCGTGCCCGACGACGTGACTCTCGACGACCTGGATGTGACCGAATGACCGTGGACTTCGCTGCCCCGGCCGAGCTGGTCATCGGCGAGAAGCACCACGTCGCCGCAGCCGTCGGCAACAAGGAGGCCGCGGACGCGGCGACGGCAACCCTTCTCGAAGCGGTCGCCGGCACGGCACCCGTCGACAGGGTGCTGCTGAAGGCGGCGGCCGGCGCCGGCAAGTCGTACGCCCTCAGCAACATGGTCACCGAGGCCGTCACCGCGGGCGGTGCCCACCGAGTCGCGATCGTCGCGTTCACCCGCAAGCAGACCCACCCCCTCGCGACCTCGCTGGCTGGCAAGCTGGGCAAGGACGACGTGTGCCTGTTCGTGGCCAAGGACTCGAAGAAGGACCTTCCCGACAGCCTCCTGGACGCCGTCACGGTCGTGGAGAGCGCTCCGGAGATCCCGAAGCACGCGAAGGTCGTGATCGCAACCTGCTCCAAGCTCGGCGCGATCGGCGAGCTGCGGCGCCAGATCGACAACCTCGGCACCGCCAAGAACGGCAAGGCGCCGTACGACGTGTTGTTCGTCGACGAAGCCTGGCAGATCCCCCACCACCTGTTCGACAAGATCACCGGCCTGGCGCCGGTCTGGGTGGGCGTCGGCGACGTCGGGCAGCTGCCTCCCCTGGAGGTCGGCCAGAACCCGTGGCGTGGCGACGCACGCTACAACCCCTACCGCGCCTGGCCCACCGAGTATGACGACGACGCGCGCACCTGGGCCCGCGAGCTCCCCGCGGTCTGGCGACCGGCGGCGGGCCACCTGGGCCTCTGGCGGGCGTTCTACCCCGAGTGGACCGAGCTCAACTGCGTTGCCGCGGATGGCGATCGGTGGCTCGAGCTCGGCGACGGGCTCTCGCCCGCGGCCCGCACGATCTGGGAGCAGGTCGGCACGGGTGTCCCCACGCTGCTGGAGGTCGACGGGCTCCCCGACGCAGAGGCGGCCGACGTCGACCTGCCCCTGATGAACTTCGTCGAAGACCTCCTCGACGAGCTGTTCAGCGCGGGCTTCAGGCTCGCCGAGCGCGTGCTCGGCGACGGCGACCCGACCGGCGCGACGATCCACCGGGGCCCCGGAGACACCACCGGCGATCCGCTCGTCGCCGTCCTGGCAACCCGGAACCAGGCGGTTGACGACGCCGCCGAGGCCGTGACGCGGCTGGCGAAGGCGCACGACCTCACCGACCACGACCTGCTGAGCTCGACGGTCGACTCCTATCAGGGACAGACCAACGGCATCACCGTGGCGATCCACCCGCTCACCGGAGCCACCGAGCTGGACGAGTTCAACTCGGCGTTCGGACGGCTCGCCGTCACCTGCACCCGCGCGACGCACGGCCTGCTGATGTTGAGCCGTCCCGGACTCGACACTCTGCTCGCCGAGGCGCCGGCCCGCCCGGGCACGCCGTTCGGCGAGCCGGGCAACCGGCAGCTGCCGCGGCAGACCCACCTGCGCATCCTCGCCACGTTCGCGCGTGGCAGCATCACCGTCACCCCCTGACAGGAGCCCCGTGTCCCGGATCAACGACCTCCTCCGCCAGCTCGAGACGACGAATCCCGCGCTCGCGAAGGACCTCCGCAAGGAGTACGACGCCCTTGCCGACCGCCGTGCGTTCGGCCTGAACTTCGAGCGGCACGTCCCCGAGGCCGTCGAACTCCCCGGCCGCAAGGTCCGCCGCGGCGACAAGGTGCATATCCTGCCCGAACGCGGCACCAACCCGACCAAGGCCAACGACGAGCTCTGGTACGTCGCCGCCATCGACCGTGCCGCCGACACCGCCGCCCTCGAGCGCGTTGCGGCCGATCGGTCGTCGAGTAACCGCGAGGAACGAGCGGCGTATCGAGACGCCCCACTTGAGGACCTTGTCGTGGTCGCCGAGTTCCGCGACCCGATCTACCCCGGCCTCGTCTCCACCGGCCGGATCGAGAACGGTGACGACAAGCCGTTCCACACCGTCATCAACGCCGAGAACTACCACGCGCTGCAGACCCTGCTCTTCACCCACCGCGGCCAGGTCGACTGCATCTACATCGACCCGCCCTACAACACCGGCAACGACGGCTGGATCTACAACGACCACTACGTCGCCGGCGACGACCTCTACAAGCACTCCAAGTGGCTGGCGTTCATGGAGCGGCGGCTGCTGCTCGCCAAGGAGCTGCTCAAGCCCACCGGTGTGATCATCGTGGCGATCGGAGACGAGGAGCACCACCGGCTACGGATGTTGATGGACCAGATCTTCGAGCCGCAGAATTTTATCAGTGACGTCGTGTGGCAGGGCGGTCGCAAGAACGATTCTCGTTATGTTTCCAATGGCGCGGACTACATGCTGATTTACGTCAAGGACGAGACGGCACTCGCAGCACGCGGCACAAAGTGGCGTGAGGAGCGTCCAGGCTCGGAGGCAGTAATCGCTGCCGGTCAAGCGTGTTGGGAGCAAAGCGGCCACGATGCAACAAAGGCGACCGTGGCACTTCGCAAATGGTTCTCCAGTCTGCCGAAGGACCATTCTGCGAAGAAGGACGGCAACTACAACTACAACCGTATTGACTCTCAAGGCCGCGTCTTCTACGGCTGCAGCATGCACAGCCCGTCGCCCCGGCCAAACCTTCAATACGACCTCATCCATCCGGTGACAGGGGAAGTCACCGGACGCGACCCGAATGGATGGGCGTATTCGAGAGAGCGGATGGACGCACTGATCGCGGACGATCGGGTCTGGTTTGACGAGGACAATACCCATCTCCCGAGGTTGAAAAAGTTCATTGTCGAACAGGATTCACAGGTCGCGATGTCGATCTTCGAAAAGGACCGTCGGGCGTCCTCGCGGCACTTGGCAAGGGTGTTTGGCGACAAACGATTCCCGTTTCCGAAGGACCATGAGGTTCTAGGCCGCTGGTTCTCCCTCGTCGGCGCAAGAGACGCAGTGGTCGTCGACTTCTTTGGCGGCTCTGGCACAACAGCCGAAGCCGTGATGCGTCTCAACGCCGAGGACGGCGGCACCCGCCGCTGCATCCTCGTGACCAACAACGAGGTCGCGGCGGCCGACGCCAAGAAGCTCCGCAAGGAGGGCTACCGCCCGGGTGACTCGGAGTGGGAGGCGAAGGGCGTCTACGAGTACGTGGCCAAGCCTCGGATCGAGACGGTCACCACCGGGGCCAGGCCGGACGGGTCGACGTACTCCGACGGGCTGGAGCAGAACGTCGAGTTCTTCACCCTGACATACGAGGCACCGCTGCGGGTGTCGAGCAACCGGGAGTTCGCGAAGGTCGCTCCCCTGCTCTGGATGCGGGCCGGGAGCCAGGGTCGGCGCATCGACACCCTCGCCGACGGGTGGGACGTGGCCGACACCTACGGCGTGATCGAGGACCTCGACCAGTCCGAGAGGTTCCTCAAGGCAGTGGCTGAAGCCGGTGACGACTTGCGGATGGCGTTCGTGGTCACCGACGAGGACCGACTGTTTCAGACCATCTGCCGCGAGCTGCCCGAGCACGTCGAGCCGGTGCGACTGTACGAGGCCTACCTGCGGAACTTCGAGATCGAGAGCGGACGGGGCGCGCTGTGAAGTTCACCCTCAAGGACTACCAGGAGGACGCCGTCGGCGACCTGCTCGAGCAGCTCGAGCGGGCCCAGGTCGAATGGCACCGCGAAGGCACGATCTCGTCCACGGCGCTGACCGCGACGACGGGTGCCGGCAAGACCGTGATGGCCGCGGCCGTGATCGAGGCCCTGTTCTGGGGCAACGAGCAGTTCGGCTACGAGCCCGACCCCGACCACAACGCGGTCGTGCTGTGGTTCTCCGACGACCCCTCGCTTAACCTGCAGACCCGGGACCGACTCCTGGAGGCCTCCGAGAAGTTCACCTCGGCCGACCTGGTGGTGATCGAGCCGCCGTTCGCGAAGGCCAAGCTCGAGCCGGGCAAGGTCTACCTGCTGAACACCCAACGGCTCGGCAAGAACTCCCTTCTCACCCGAGGCCATGTCGCCGACCCCGACGAGGAGCAGCTCGTCGGCATGGAGGCGACTCCCGACATGCAGGGGTGGACGATCTGGGAGACGATCGCCAACACGATCGCCGACGACGACCTCACCCTCTACCTCGTCCTCGACGAGGCCCACCGCGGCTTCAACAAGGCCAAGGGAGCCGGGGAGAAGCCGACCCTGGTCAAGCGCCTCGTCAACGGCCACGCCGGCTACCCGCCGGTGCCGATCGTCCTCGGGATCTCGGCCACGATCGAGCGGTACAAGGACGCGATGAAGGCCGCCAGCGACACCCGCCGCCAGCTGCCGTCGGTCAACGTCGACCCCGGCCGCGTGCAGGAATCGGGCCTCGTCAAGGACACGATCGCGCTCAACATCCCCGACGAGGCCGGACAGTTCGACCTCACCCTCGTCGAGCTCGGGGCCGAGCGCCTGAAGCAGTCGCGCGAGCGGTGGGCGACGTACGCCCGCAAGCAGAACGACGTCGAGGTCGTCCAGCCGCTTCTGATCCTGCAGACCCCGAACACTCCCGATCCCGACGAGATCGGGCACGCGCTCGACGCGATCGCGAAGGTGCTGCCGGACGTCACCGAGCGCAACGTGCGCCACGTCTTCGGCGACCACACGCTGCAGAAGTTCGGGGCCTGGGAGGTCGACTGGATCGAGCCGCAGCGGGTCGAGGAAGACAAGCGAGTCACGATCCTGGTCGCCAAGGACGCGATCTCCACCGGGTGGGACTGCCCGCGCGCCGAGGTGATGGTGTCCTTCCGGCCCGCCAAGGACAACACCCACATCACCCAGCTACTCGGCCGGATGGTCCGATCGCCGCTCGCCCGCCGGGTGCCCGGAGACGAGCGGCTCAACGCCGTCGACTGCATCCTGCCCAACTTCGACCGCACCACCGCGGGCAACGTGGTCAAGTTTCTCACCGGGCAGATCGACGAGATGCCCGGCAAGCGCGTCGGCCCGAAGGTCCTCGTCGACGGCAAGGAGCTGTTGCCGAACCCCCAGGTCTCCGAGGCGGTGTGGGACCTCTGGGACCGGCTGCCGACGCAGACGATGCCGCAGAAGGGTGCTCGGCCGGTCAAGCGGCTCGTCGCCCTGGCGCAGGCACTGGCCGCGGACGGCGTACGGCCCGGGGCGCTCAAGCAGGTCGAAGCCGAGATCTGCTCCCTGCTCGACACCTACGCCGGCCAGTACGCCGGTGCGCTCGACCAGGCCGTCCAGGAGATCTGGGACGTCCACGTGCAGGAGATCCTGGGCAAGGTCGGCGGCACGAAGCTGAGCTACCAGCAGTTCGTCGTCCGTGCCGACGACCGGGCGATCCGCACCGGCTTCCGCTTCGCGAAGGCCGCGTTCGGGGCCGACGTCGCGATGGCCTACGTCGACCACCTCGCCCCTGACGACGACGATGACGACTTCCTGCGCGACGCGTTCGTGAAGACGTCCGCGCTCGCGGCGATGCCGGAGGTGCGGCACAAGGTCGACCTCGAGGCCAACCGGATCGTCGACGCCTGGTACGCCGAGCACGGTCCCGCCATCGCCACGCTGAGCGACGAGCGGCAGCAGGAGTACGACCTGATCCGGGCACTCGCCGTCGACCCCCAGGTCGTCAGCCTGAAGCGACCGCGGTCCCGGATGGAGGACTACTCCTTCGTCGACGAGGCCGGCAAGATCACACCCTCGCCGCTGGTCGCCGGGCACCTGATGTCCGACGCCTCGGGGATGTTCCCGGTCGGCAACCTCAACCCGTGGGAGCGGAAGGTCGTCGAGGTCGAGATGGCCCGCCCCGGCGCCCTCGCGTGGTACCGCAACCCGCCCCGGGCCGCGACGGACTCCCTGACCATCGCCTACCGCGACGTCTCGGGCAACTGGCGCTCGATGCACCCCGACTTCGTCTTCTTCCACGAGTTCGACGGCAAGGTCGCGGCCTCGATCGTGGACCCGCACGGGCACCACCTCGACGACGCGGCCCTTAAGCTGCGGGCGCTCGCGAGCTTCGCCGAGGCCTGCGGCGACGGGTTCCACCGCATCGAGGCCGT
Source organism: Nocardioides ultimimeridianus (assembly GCF_054777895.1). Lineage (NCBI taxonomy): Bacteria > Bacillati > Actinomycetota > Actinomycetes > Propionibacteriales > Nocardioidaceae > Nocardioides > Nocardioides ultimimeridianus. The sequence continues at coordinate 154,568 of NZ_BAAHAB010000009.1, forward strand.
CAGCGTCCTCAACGGGAAGTACCTGTTCATCGATGCCCAGGACGAGACCTCTAGGGCAGACATGCTGCGTGGCGACGTACCTGCGCAGGAGCTGTTCGAGTCCGATATCGCCATCGCTTACGTTGGCCCGCGGTTGTGACGCCGACCGACGAGCAGGCAGCGGCCCGCGATGTCTTCGCCGAGGGCAAGAGCTTCGTGCTCCAGGCAGGAGCGGGCACCGGCAAGACGTCCACGCTGAAGCTCCTTGCCGAGACCGCGCCCGAGCGCAAGGGCCTCTACCTCGCGTTCAACGCCGCGATCGCCGCCGAGGCGAGACAGAAGTTCCCGAACAACATCACCGTCAAGACCGTCCACGCGCTCGCGATGCAAGGCACGAACTTCGCCTTCCAGCCACGGCTCAAGTCGCCTCGGGTCCCGCTCCACATCGCCGCCAACCGACTCGGCGTCTTCGGCGACGTCATGATCGGCCCCGGCCGCCGCATGCGGCCGACCACCCAAGCCGCGCTCGCGATGTCCACCGTCCGACGGTTCTGCAACAGCGCCGACGACAAGCTGAAACGGCGACACGTCCCGCACTCCCCCGGTCTGAACCCGGCGCAGCACAAGCTCGTCCAGCACCGGATCCTTCCGCTCGCCCGCAAGATGTGGGACGACGTCAGCAGCCCGATCGGCGGAAACTTCCGGTTCGAGCATGACCACTACCTCAAGGTCTGGGCGCTGACCCATCCGATCTGGCCCGCCGACTTCGTGCTGTACGACGAGGCCCAGGACTCCAACCCGGTCGTCTCCTCGATGGTGGCCGACCAGCTCGGCGCCGGAAAGCAGCTGGTCGCGGTCGGCGACTCGGCGCAGGGCATCTACGGATGGCGCGGCGCGGTCAACGCGATGGACTCCTTCGACGTGTCCATCACGTTGCCGCTGACCCAGTCGTTCCGATTCGGGCAGGCGATCGCCGACGAGGCCAACCTGTGGCTGGAGCTGCTCGGCCTGCCGATGCGCTTGACCGGGAGGCCCGACCTCGCGTCGGTCGTCGTACCCACCGTGGAGGTGCCGGACGCCGTCCTGTGCCGAACCAATGGAGCAGCGATCGGCGAGCTCTTCGCTGCGCTCGACGAGAACGTGAAGGTGGGCCTTGTCGGAGGCGGACAGGACCTCCTGGCGGTGGCGAAAGCCGCCATCGACCTCAAGGAGGGGCGTCCCACCAACCATGAGGAGTTCGCCCTCTTCAGCTCGTGGCTCGACGTCAAGGAGTACGCCGACAGCGGCGACGATCCTCACTTGAGCACACTGGTCAAGGTCATCGAGGCACATGGCGCCCCGGCGATCATCGGTGCGATCGAAGCAGCCGCGCACGAGCAGCACGCCGACCGCACACTTTCCACACTCCACAAGGCGAAGGGGCGGGAGTGGGGCCAAGTTCGGCTCGCATCGGACTTCGCCGAGCCCCGCAAAGACGAGAACGGCAAGCTCGCGCTTCCCTCCCGCGAGGAGCGCATGGTCTCCTACGTCGCCGTCACCCGGGCTCAGGACGTGCTGGGGATCGGCAACCTGGGCTGGGCTCGCGAGTGGCTGGACCGCCCGCCCGCTGAGGGCGCCGACCTCAGGTCCTTTGACGCCGTTGGGGATCCTCAGGCTACGCCAGCGGCGGGCTCGACGACCTGGACCCGGAAGCTGGACCAGGCGTTGAGGAGCCAGTACGCCGCCGGCACGTCCCTCCCGCTGCTGGCAACGACCTTCGGTTGCAGTCCCGACGAGGTCCTAGCCCGGCTGGCCTTCCTTGGCGGCCCGAACGACGGAACCGACGGGGACCCGACGCCGGCAGCCGTGCACTGAGCCGCTCGCGTCAGTCGGGCTCTCCGGACCCGAGGCGCCCGACGTACTCCCGCAGGGCCGCGACCGAGGTGAACACCTCGATGCCCCGCGAGCTCAAGGCGTCGATGGCACCAGGCTCATCGAGCTCGAGTGCGACAGGCCGCCCGATGCCCTCCTGCAACCCGGTCGGCCAGTACGCCTCCGCGGTGCAGAGGCAGTCGCCCGTCAGTTCATCGACCACTTCTATGTCGCGCTGAGGAGTGGCGTAGCCCCCGTCCACCAACCACGAGACGAGCGTGTCAACCTCTTCGGTCGCCTCGTCACGCTCCTCTTCCGGCACGTCAACTGGGGCCGACGGCTGCAGCTCAGCCTGGGCGGTCGTGCCCTTCTCGAGTCCTTCGAGGAACGCGTTGGCTGCCGCCGCGAGCGATCGGCGCCGGTCCGCTAGGAAGTCGTGGAACCGGCTCGTCTCCCACATCGCCGGATCGGTGGAGATCCACTGGCTGGCGAGCGCGCCCGGCTGAGCGGCCTCCACCTTGGGCATGTAGGTGGACGGAGGAGTGGCACTGATCGTGATGTTGGTCTGCTTGGTGAGGAAGCAGAAGTTGGCCACCGCGTTGACATCGCCTCGCCGGTACCCCTCCTTGTAGAGGAGCGCTTTGGGGAAGATGTGGTGCACGTCCAAGGACGACAAGTGTCCCAGCAGGGACGCCGACAACGGCAGCCCCGTCCCGAAGTCCCTCGCCGACTGCGTCCTGGTCAACATGTACAGCGTCGGGTAGAAGCGGGAACCCATGGTGCTGCCCGCAAAGTCGGTCTCCCGCACGGTCAGATCGCCACGCGACTGCCGGATCGTCTCCAACAACGCGTCGGCACCCCCGGCGTCGACCGCGTCCAGGTCCTGCGACAGGAAGGTCTCGGTGGATCCGGCGTACCGACCCCACATGCCCGTGTGCGCGAACCAGGCAAGCAGCTTCCCCTGCGTGGCGGCGTCTGGAAGTCTTCCGCCGTTCCCGTGCGTGTGCCGGGCGAGGATCACGAGGGCGAACTTGCTGAACAGCACGCGGTCGTGGTCCAACCCCAGCCGGCCACCGATCACGTCGAGCCAGGCACTGACGTAGCGGCGAGCGAGCTTGAGCGACGTCTGCACGTCAGCGACCGATACGCCCGCAAGCGCAGTGAACGGCGCCTTTCCGGTTGCGATGGCGTTGACGACACGAAGAAGCCAATCCAACTTGAAGTCGAAACCGACGTTCCGCCACTCGGTGAGTGCGTCGTTGAACTGCTGGCGGGCCTCCGGCCACGAGGCACACACCTTGGCAAGTGCCAGATCGCCTTTCGAAAGCTTCGTCCCGCCGGAGTTGACGCGATTGAAGATGTCGACCACGACGTCGATCGACTCGTCGGGTCCCGTGACCTCTTCGATGTGGAAATCTCGGTCGGCGATGCCTGCCACCCTCGTGACCCGTCCGACCAGCTCGCCCGCAGCCCCGTTGTCGCCGCCGGCGAGCTGCAGCAACGACGGATACAACGTGCCGATCGCCGTGTGCCCCGCCGCGAACAGCGCACTCACGTCGATCCACGCAGGATCGTTCTTCATCTTTCCCGGGGCGCAGAACTCGAACACCTCGTCTTGGACGTTGAAGTACAGACCCGTGAAGGCCTGCGCGTTGCCCTCGAAGAACTTGGGCGCTCGCCCTCGAATCACCCCGTAGAGCGAGGTTCCGCGCTGCTGGCCGTCGAGCAGCAGCTTCACCGTTCCATCGGTGCTCACACCGCCTCGCGCGGTAGCGCTGTCCGCGGCAGTATTCCAGGTCATGAACCCGCCAACCGGGTACTGGCGATAGAGCGAGGTGAACAAACTCCGAACCTGTTCACGGTTCCAGACATAGCCGCGCTGGAACTCCGGCAGCGCGATGTCGCCGCTATCGATCTGGTTGAGGATCTGTGAGACCTGCACGGGACTCCTTCCGAGAGTGCGCGTCCCGGACGCGACGGCCTGACCGGGAAGTACTCAACCATTCTTCGACCGGATCCGCAGCGCTTCGCTCAGAGGAGGACGACTGCCGATCTTGTCGGTTCCGCCGATTCTGTCGCGGGATTCGATTACGTTCCGCTGCATGACGCAGATCGCGGATATCGCCGAGGTGCAGGACCACTTCGATCGAGCCTGGGACAGACGTGAGGCCGCACGGGCTGCGGCCAAGGCCGGTGGGCCGGCCGGGACGCGGCATGCGCAGATCGCGCTGAACTCGCAGAACCGGAACTACCTGGCGAAGCTCGCTCCAGCAGACGTCGCTGTCGCCCACGGCTCGATCCGCCTCGACGACGGCGAGGTCGTGTACGTCGGCCGAGACACGATCTGGGACGAGGCCAAGGACATCCTTGTCGTCAATTGGCGCACCCAGATCGGTGAGCTCTACGAGCGTGCGACCGTCCAGGACCCTCGCGGTGTCGCGCTGAAGCGGACCTTCCACACCGACCGCAACCACGTCGTGGCGTTCGACGACGTCGTGTTCGCCGAGCTCCTCGGCAAGGTCGCGGAGCTCACCGAACTCGAGCTGAGCGGCGTCGACGACGCGCTCCTAGCGGACCTGGACACCGGCCGCACTGGGACCATGCGCGACATCGTCCGCACGATCCAGGCGGCCCAATCGGAGCTGATCCGCCACGACTCCCACGCTCTCCTCGTCATCCAGGGAGGGCCCGGGACGGGCAAGTCCGCGGTTGCACTCCACCGGGCGTCGTGGCTGCTCTTCAACGAGGACGGCCTCACGCCCGACCGAGTCCTCGTCATCGGGCCGACCGACACGTTCACCAACTACATCAAGGACGTTCTCCCGGGCCTTGGCGATCACAGCGTGCCCCAGCTGAGCCTGCGACGGCTCGGACCGCAGAACAGCACCCGACGTGAGGAGCCGATCCCCACCGCACGGCTCAAGGGCGAGGACCGCATGGCGACGCTGCTGGGCAGGGCTCTGCACCTGCGCATCCGCTTCGCCGGCAACGACCCGGAGCTCACGATCACCAACGGCCGTACACCGATCACCATCCCGCGCGCCGACATCGAGGCGCAGATCGATGCGCTGCGGTCGGCTCCGACGTACAACGCCGGACGTCTCGGGATGCGCAGCTGGCTGACCTCGCGCGTCGAGCGCGCTTTGCAGGAACCCGGACGCCTCGGGCTGTCACAGCCTGTCGACATGCCGGCCGTCGACGTCGCGCTGGACCGGGTATGGCCACCGCTGACCGCCCAGCAGTTCGTCCGTGATCTGCTCGGCTCCCAAAATCGGCTCCAAGAGGCGGCGGGCGACGACTTCACCGCCGGCGACATCGGCCGCCTGTTCCGGCGCGCCGCCGGGACAGCTGCAGCCGAGACCTGGGCGGACAGCGACGTGGCTCTCTTGGACGAGGCGGAGTCTTTGATCAACGGCATGCCCGAGCGCTACGCGCACATCCTCGTCGACGAGGCGCAGGATCTGTCGCCGATGCAGCTGCGTTCGGTGGCACGACGCTCGCTCAACGGCTCGATGACCATCGTCGGCGATGTCGCCCAGTCGACCGGCCCGTGGGCGCGCGACTCGTGGGACGAGGTCATGAGCGCGTTGTCCCGGCCCGGCGTGCCCGTCGTGCTGGAGGAGCTGGCTTACGGCTACCGCGTGCCGTCCGAGATCTACGCGATCGCCGCCCAGCTGCTGCCGTACGTCGCCCCCGGGCTCCAGCCGCTGACGGTGGTTCGCCCGGCCCCGAAGGAGCCGGAGTTCATCATCGACAACGGTGACTACGACGTCATCGACGAGACGATCGACGCGATCACCGAGCATGCGAAGAAGGGCCGGTTCCTCGGCGTCATCGTGACGCCTGAGTTCAAGCCACGGTTGGCTGAGGAGCTCACGAGTCGCGAGATCAGCTTCGCCGACGCCGACAAGGGCAGTCTCGGCTCCGCTGTCAACCTGATCTCCGCGAGCGAGGCCAAGGGACTGGAGTTCGACGCCGTGATCGTCGTCGAACCGGCGGCGATCGCAGCGATGGACCGTGGACTTCGGCTCCTCTACATCGCCCTGACCCGTGCGACCAAGTACCTGACTGTCGTCTACTCGCAGGCGTTCGCACACCTCGGGTTGGAAGGGGCGCCGCCACTGGCTCCTCCGGACATCCCGGTGGTGACCGTCGCCGTTCCCGAACCGGCCCCCATCCGGGCCGCTGCACTGCCCCAGCCCGCGACGCCCGGTGTCCTCAGTCCGGCCCTGGTCATCGCGGCCGGCCAGTGGGCAGCGCAGCTGCGGGACGAGATCGCGCCGCACAAGCTCGGCGCCTTCATCGCCGAGATCGCGCGTCAGCTGGGCCTCCCGGAGTAGTGGCTCCTCAATGGCTGCCCAGGTCCGACAATTGGTCGTAGAGCATGACGCGATCGAGCTGGCACGACGCCTCAACTCCTCGACGCGCGACCGTCCGGTGGTCGTGGTGACGACGCCAGCCGGGCGGGACGCCCCGTACATCGACGCGAAGCGGATCGTCGACGAGGTCGGTGACGCGGCGGAGGTCGTCGTTCTCCCCACGGGTGACGTGTCGTGGGCGTTCTCCCGCGAGATGGCCGATGGGACACAGGTGTACGGCGGGGCCGGGCGGGTCTACCCCGTCGGAGTCGAGTGGGTGCGCGACCTCCGCAAGTCGCCGCTCCGGATGGCCTTCAGCCTGGCTGAGGGCGCTCGCGTCACGGAGACGCTGGTCGCAGATGCCCTGCAGATGGCCGTGTCCGCCGGCATCCTCGGCCGGTCGTCATCGACCACAAGACGCTCCTTCGAGGGGACGGTTACAGGCATCGTGGCGGGGCGCGCCATCGTTCGCGACGAGCTGGGCCGGACAGCGACGATCGTTCCCGAGCTGGTCGCTGCCGGCGTACCTATCGAGTCGATGGTGCGGAGGGGCATGCGCTTGGCCGGTGCGCTCGACGACGGTGGACGCCTTGACATCTCCTTCCGAGCGGGTCACCTCCTCCGCTACCAGCCGGGCCAGGTGGTCCTTGCACGCGTGACGGAGGCGACAGCCGACACCGCCGCTCTCATGCTGCACCCGGACATCACGGTGACGGTCCGCCGCGACCACATCACTGCCAACGACCTCGACCGCGTGGACGACCTGATGACCGTGGGCGAGGTCCTCCGCGCCCGGATCGTGTCGGATTCGCCCTGGTCCCTACGACTGGACGACCTTGATGACGATGAGGTCGCCGTACCCGCCTTCACCTTGTTCGACGGCGGCCCGCCGTGGTTGGCGGAGGGTCTCCCGCAACAACCCGAGGTCGCGGGTCGCACTGTCCTGCCGAGTGCGCCGTCTCCGCTACGCCTCCGCGACACGAGCCCGCATCAGGTGGAGGAGACCGCTGAGCCGCACCTGGTTCCTACACCCGCGCCCCATGCGCATCCCACACCGATCCCGCACGCGCCGCCTCGCGATGGCCTCGCCGCCAGCCAGGCACAACAGCTCGACCAAGCCAACGAGAAGCTCCGTGAGCACCGCCAGACCATCGCCCATCTCCACGACGAGAAAGACGAGGTCGTCGCCGAGCTGGAGTGGGCACGCCAGCGGGCCGACGAGCTCAGTCGCAAGCTCGCCAAGGTGACCCACGAGCTCCGTAAGGCGCGGGCCGCACCCGGGCCGACCCCCGACGACCTCTTCGCCGATCCGGTGGAGCAATTCAATTTCGAGCTGTACACCGCGTGGGCCCGCCGTGTGCCTGCGGCTGAGAAGTCACAGCGGCCGCTGCGCAGCTGTGCCCTCGGCCCCGACTTCCTGGACTCGATCGACCGGCTCCACGGGGTGTCGCGGTCGAAGATCGTCGATGTCGTCGTCGAGGTGCTCACCGGCATCGCCGAGGCTCAGCCAGGGCGAGCACTGCACCGACTCAGGACCGCACTCGCCGGAGACGCACCGGTCCTCACGCGTGCGGACGGCGCTACGGCGTGGCGCGTGTCCCTCCAGACCGGCTCTCCGAGCGCACGGCGTCTTCACTTCTGGCGTCGCCACGACGGCTCGATCGAGCTCGGCAAGGTTGTCCTCCATAACGACTTCACCATCTGAACTACCGGTTCTCCGCACCGGCGGAGACCCACGACAGCGTCTGTGAAGGAGACTGACATGTGGTACCTCTGGATTGGCGGCATTGTCGGCCTCATCGCGGCGGTCATCGCCGGAGCCAAGACCGGCGACGGGGCAGCGGTCTTCGTCGCTGCCTTCGGCGGACTCATCCTCTGGCCGCTGTTGCTCCTGGCCGGTCTCGTCCTCCTCGCTAACTCCAACAAGCCGTGAGGGCGAACACCGATTTCGACGTGCAGGTGCCGGCGTACGACTAATCTCGGCGACGGGTTCGGCCACCTTTGGCGAGTCGAGCCTCTAGCACTCGGAGGACTCATGGCATGTAGCAAATGCGGTGCAGGGAACCACAACTCTGCGACTCACGACGAATACGCCGTGCGCCGCTGCAGCAACTGCGGCATGCAGGGACACAACGTTCAGACCTGCCCAACCGCACGGCGATGCAGTATCTGTAACAGCTACCAACACAACTCGCGCACATGTCCGCAGAGGCCGTGACCGCACACGATCAGAGATCGGGCTCGTCGCCGAGCTCCGCCTGAGCCATTTCCGGCCCTCAGCCGTCATAAGTCGACGCATCCCGCCCATCGCGACGCCGACGCGCGGCGCATGTGACGAACCAGAAGGGGTACCGCCCCGGCATGAGGAACGGGATCGGGATCGCGGTGGCGGTGTGGCTGCTGATCGGTGTCCTCGCCGCGTTCCAGCGGGGGTACTTCGGCGGCAACGCCGACACCAGCTGCCGCAAGGTCAGCGACACGGTGCTGACGATCGTCGCCGGGCCGCTCGACTACCTCGGGGTCAACCCGAAGGTGAAGTGCCCGAAGGCGGAGATCCCCCAGCCCTCGAAGTGAGGCCCGCGCACGCTGCCGGCAGTGCCCCACACACGGCCGGCAGCGCCGCGTCGGCAGGCTAGGACGACCCCCCGACGCATTCGGCAACCCCGCGCATCCGCTGCGAAGAGTAAAGAACTCCACCTCTCAAGCCTGTCCGCCCATCGCCGATGGGGGCATCAGGCGATCTCCCTCGAACGGGTCATGGACGACCCGGAGGCATCGCAACTGATCCACGAAGGACGGGAAGCGCATGACCGCGAGCGTGACACGCAGGGTGGACGATGACGCCGATCCCGAACGCTCGCCCCAGCATCCCCGCGACATCGTCGCGGCGATCCTGCACTCCGCCTCCGCGGACACCGCGGTCGCCCTGCTGGTCGCGGAGGTCGACGACCCGCGCGGACCGGTGATCCGCTGGAGCAACATCGGTACGACGGAGCTCTTCGGGCTCGCCGCCTCCGATCTGGTCGGCCGGGAGCTGGGCGACTTCGTCGAGCCCACCAGCGACCACGCCCTCGGCTCGCTGTTCCGGCGGGAGCGGTCGACGAACGGCGCGGTGACGGCCCGTACGGCGGTCGGCGAGTCGATCGAGTGCCGGTTCCGAGCCGTCCCCGCGCCCGACGGCCTGCTGTGGGCGGTCCAGATCAGCCCCGCGCGCTCCGACATGGAGCTCGCGCTGCGGGCCTCCGCCGACGCCCACCAGCACCGCTTCGAGATCCTCGCCGAGCGCTCTCCGGTGCCCACGATGATGTCGGAGCAGGGCATGCGGCTCGGGCACGTCAACGACGCACTGTGCGCCTTCCTCGGCGTCACCGCCGACAAGCTGATCGGCACCGGCTGGATGTCCTACGCGCACCGCGAGGACCTCGCCCTGATCACCGAGAGCGTGGTAGCCGTCCTGGACGGGCAGGAGCGCGAGATCCGGGCCCGCTTCGTCGACAACCAGCAGCGGGTGCGCCACGCCGACCTGCGGTTCACGCCGCTGCACACCCCGAAGGTCGGTGACGGCTTCGTCGCCACGCTGGAGGACATCACCGAGCGACGCGCGTTCGAGGAGCAGCTCAGCTACCAGGCGACCCACGACTCGCTGACCGGCCTACCCCGGCGTACGAAGCTGTGGGACCACCTCGCGGCCGTCATGGCCGATCCGGACGCCGACCTGACCTGCATGTTCCTGGACCTCGACAACTTCAAGCTGGTCAACGACAGCCTCGGCCACACGGCCGGCGACGCACTGCTCGTGGAGATCGCGCACCGGCTGATCGGCGCCGTACGGCCCGGTGACCTCGTCGCCCGCTTCGGCGGCGACGAGTTCGTCGTCGCGTGCGGCACGGGCTCGCTGGACGGCGCGCTCGAGGTCGCCGACCGGATCATGCGCGTGCTGTCCGAGCCGCTGCGCATCGACGGCGTCGAGATCCACCCGCAGGCCTCGATCGGCGTGGTGGTGCGCGGCCCGGACCACCACTCGCCCGACGACCTGATCCGCGACTGCGACATCGCGATGTACCAGGCCAAGGGCGACGGCAAGGGACGCATCCGGGTGCTCGACGAGGGCGCGCGGGTGGCGGTGTCGGACACGTTCCTGCTGGTCGCGGACCTGCGCAACGCGCTCAAGGAGCGCCAGCTGACGCTGTGCTTCCAGCCGATCATGAGGTACGACGGCGACCGGCCTGTCCTCGAGTCGGTGGAGGCCCTCGCGCGGTGGAAGCACCCGGTGCGCGGCGCCGTACCGGCCGACGTCTTCGTCAAGCTCGCCGAGGAGAACGGACTGGTCTGGGAGCTCGGCGACCACGTGCTTGAGGCGGCCTGCGAGGCGATGCTCGAGTGGCAGCGCGAGCTGGGTCCGCTCACGCCGCCGCGCGTGAACGTCAACCTGTCCGCGCTGCAGATGAGCGACCACCTGCTGGTGCACGCGGTGAAGCAGATCATGCGCCGCACCGGGGTCCGCCCGGACCAGCTCTGCTTGGAGATCACCGAGTCGGCGCTGATGAACGACCCGGACTCGGCGTCGCTGATCCTCAGCCAGCTGCGTGCGCAGGGCATCCAGATCGCGATCGACGACTTCGGCACGGGCTACTCCTCGCTGGGCTACTTGCGCCGGCTCGCGGTCAACTACCTCAAGGTCGACCAGTCGTTCGTGGCGGAGCTGCAGGACGGGCACACCGCGATCGCGCGGGCCGTGATCAGCCTGGCCCGCAACCTCGGGATCGGCGTCGTCGCCGAGGGCGTCGAGACCGCGTGCCAGCTCTCGACGCTGCGTCAGATGGGCTGCTCGGTCGCCCAGGGCTTCGGCATCAGCCCACCGCTGACGTCGGCCGAGCTGATCGACTGGTGCCGTGCCGGCTACCCCACCCGGACGGAGCTCTCATGAACGTCGTGGTGGACATCGGGGACGTCCTCGAGGGCCTGGACCAGATGGCCGCCCAGCGACCGGTCGCGGCGCGGATCGTCGCGACCAGCAACGAGGACGGCGCGGGCGCGGTCGACCTGGCCGCGATCCTCGGAGCCGACGTGATGCTGGCGACGAAGGTGATGAAGCTGGCCAACTCGGTCTACTTCGGGCTCTCCGGCAACGTCACCAGCCTGCAGTTCGCGGTCACCGTCGTCGGCTTCAACACCGTCCGCTCGATCGCGACCGTGGCGCTGGCCGGCATGGACCACACCACGAGCCTGCCGGACTGCTTCTGGGACACCTCGCTCCACCTGGCCGCCTCGTGCGGGGTCCTCGGGCCGCGCTTCGACGTCAAGACCGCCGACGCGCTGTGCCTCGGGCTGCTCGCCCAGCTCGGCGCCGCCCTGCTGCACCAGGCAGACGCCGCCGGCTACGAGGACCTGGTCACCTCGACCGACCTGGGAGCCGACCGCTTCCGCGCCGAGACCCAGCGCTACGGCATCAGCTCCTCCGGCGTCACCGCCGAGGCCCTGGCGCAGTGGCGGTTCCCGATGCTCATGGTCGACGCCCTGCGCGCCATCGACTCCGGTCCCGACGGAGCATTGCTGCGGACGTCGTACGAGATCACCCGGCGGCTCCTCCAGCCCGGCCGGCGCAACGCTCCCCTGGCGCGGCTCTCGGACGGGCGGGTCGGGGAGTCCCAGGCGAGCGCGCAGATGGCGCGGGTGCGCACCGACGTACAGGAGCTGCGGGTCGCCCTGGGGTTGTAGCCGGGTTCAAGCTCGCCCACCGCTCGGTAACCAAGCAGCGCGGTTGCCCGATATCGCTGCGAAGCGTCGGGGCCCCGCCTTACTCTCCGCGCATGACCGATGACGCTCAGGGCAGCGGCGACAACGCGCCAGCGGGTTGGTACCCGCACCCGTCGATGGCAGACACCCAGCGGTACTGGGACGGCCAGCAGTGGACCGAGCACATCGCACCTCAGAGCGGTGACGCAGGCACCTCGGCCGCCCCCTCCAAGAACGTCCAGAACCAGCTCGTGATCGCTGGCATCGTCGCGGTCGCCGCGGTCGGATTCATCATGTCCCTCCAGTCCGCGTCGCTGCTGTCGGGGACCGGGACGATCTGGACCGGCGCTGCGCTGTGCGTCGGCGCCGGCATCGTGGTCCAGATCGTCAAGCCCATGCCGAGATGGGTCCGTGTCGTGGTGGCCATCGCGGCTGCCATCGCGATCATCAACGCGTTCTCGATGGAGTCACGGCTGAACGACAAGCGCGAGGAGCTCCAGCAGCAGCTGAACCAGCTTCCGTGAGCCGACGACCCGACGAACGACCCGGCAGACTGGTGGGGTGCCCGAGGGAGACAACGTCCACCGCGCGGCCCGGCGGCTGCACGCGGCGCTCGCCGGGAAGGAGCTGACGACCTGTGACATCCGGGTGCCGGCGTACGCGACCGTGGACCTGAGCGGGCGGCGGGTCGACGAGGTCGTCAGCCGCGGCAAGCACCTGCTGATGCGGGTCGGCGACGCGACCGTCCACACCCACCTGAAGATGGAGGGTCGCTGGGACCTCTACTCCCCCGGTGAGCGCTGGCGTGCGCCCGGCTGGCAGGCGCGGATCGTGCTCGGCACCGCCGACCGGGTCGCGGTCGGCTTCCAGCTGGGCCTGGTGGAGGTCGTACGACGCAGCGACGAGGACCGTGTCGTCGGGCACCTCGGCCCGGACCTGCTGGGCACGGACTGGGATCCCGAGCAGGCCGTGGCCAACCTCGAGCGCGACCCGGGTCGGCCGATCGGACTCGCGCTGCTCGACCAGCGCAACCTCGCGGGGATCGGCAACGTCTTCCGCAGCGAGATCTGCTTCCTGCGGGGCGTGCTGCCCGGGCGACGGGTCGGCGACGTACCGGATCTGCGGGGGGTGATCGATCTGGCCCAGCGGCTGCTGGAGGCCAACAAGGACCGGGGGCGTCGCCGGACGACCGGGTCCGCCGTGCGCGAGGACCTCTGGGTCTACGGCCGGCGCGGCCCGTGCCTGCGCTGCGGGACCCCGATCCGCCGCGGGGAGTCGGGCGAGGCAGGTCAGGAACGGGTCGTGTACTGGTGCCCGCGCTGCCAGACCTGATCGGTCCTACGAGTCGGAGATCACAGCCTGCGACCTATGCGTAGGGTCACAACCCCGGTTCTATGAGGCCTTTGTGCGGCATGGTTGAGAAATGCACAAAGTTGTGGTCGCCCTTGTCCTGGCCCTCGCGGGTCTCGTCGCGACGGCGCCCGCCGACGCCGCGACGACGTCCTCGGCCCACGCGACCCTCTCCACCCGCGGCGCGTACGTCGCCCCGCGGGCCTGCATCCGCTCGCACGCCGGCTTCAAGATCAATGTCGACCGCGGGTCGATCCCGGACTTCCGCGCCTGGGCGGCGGACGTGACCATCACCGGCCCCGGCCGCTACCACGACACCGCCTCGCTGTTCTGGTCCGCCGACAACGACCGCTGGCAGGCCGCGTTCTTCTGCGGCACGCCGAACCGGGCCGGCATCTACACGGTCCGCGTGCACCTCGACATCACCCACAACACCAGCTACGTCGGCACCCACACCTACGAGAACCTGTCGACGACCTTCCGGATCTGGACCCGTCGCTGACCCGAGCGACCTGAGCGCGCGAAGTCGCGCTCTGCCGCGGCGATCGCGCCTACAGTGCTGGGCATGGATGCGGACGCCCAGCTCGCCGCGGTAGCGGCCGTCTTCGACACGGTCGCGGCCGACTACGACAACGCCGACGTGGCCTACTTCGGCCCCATCGCCGATCAGCTCATCGAGGCCGCCGCACCGGTGGCCGGCGAGAAGGCCGTCGACCTCGGCTGCGGCAGCGGCCTCGTCACCACGAGGCTGGCGGACGCGGTCGGTACGACGGGCTCGGTGCTCGCCCTCGACTACAGCCCCGCCATGGTGGCGCGTACGACGCAGCTCGTCGCCGACCGCCCCCAGGTCAAGGTCGTGCACGGCGACGCCGGCGCGCCCGGCGTACCGGAGGGAAGCGTGGACCTGGTGACGGCCTCTCTCGTCGTCTTCTTCCTGCCCGACCCGTGGGCGGCGGCAGCGACCTGGCTGCGGATGGTGCGGCCGGGCGGGCGGGTCGCGCTCACCACGTTCGGCGCCACGGAGCCCGCCTGGGGCCGGGTCGAGGCGCTGCTGCGCCCGTTCCTGCCGGCCTTCGACCCGCGCGTCATCGGCCCCGAGGGCCCGTTCGCCTCCGACGCGAACATGGAGCACTTCCTGCGCGAGGCCGGCGCCGACCGTGTCGTCACCACGCCCTTCCGTATCCCGGTCGCCTTCGACGACGTCGACCACTGGGTCCGCTTCTCCCGCTCCGTCGGCCAACGCGCGGCCTGGGACCGCATGCTCGAGGACCAGGTGGACCCCATCATCGCGGCCGCCGCCGAGGCCCTCGAACCCACCCGCGGCCCCGACGGCCGCCTCCACGTCTGGCAGGACGTCCGGTGCACGGTCGGGTGGCGGGCTGAGGGGTGAGCGGCGTTGGGGCTCACGAGGGATCCAGATCGACGGAATGCTCTAGTAGCCGCGGTTCATCCCGTGGTTGACGGAGTCGAGCGCCCGTTTGAAGTGGACCTCGGCGGCGTTGATCACCGTTTCGGGAGTGGCAGGGTCGAACACGCGCAGCAGTGAGTACTGAAAGGCATCAGGCGTGCGGTTGCGCAGTTCGATGTTGTTGCCGTGGCCGTTCGTCGCGTAGGTCCCCAACGCTGTCGGATGTGTTCAGCCCCGTCCGCCTTGCCCACGTAATGGCGGCCGTCGCGAGTATCAGTGATGAGGTAGATGCCCTGAACCGATGAGAGAGCCGTGCGCCACGACGCATAGCGGTGGTCACGCATCACCGCCTGCAGTTGCGCATAGCTCAGCAGCAGCCCGTCGAACCCAGGAAACGGCACGGGTTCAGCGTCGGCGATCTCGGCGACCGGGTACGCCGCCGCTGTCGTCGCCTTGATCCACCAGGTGCGAGGGGATCTCCAGCCGAGCACCAGCCGATTCCGCAGGTCCGCCATCTGCTCGGTCTGCTCCAGATCGAACGTGCGGCCGTCCGCAGTTCGCGAGAGCTCACCGTTGTTCGTGACGACGCCCCAGAGCCGTGCGCGGTCGCCTCCCTCCGGCAGGAAGACGATCCAGGTCTTCGGCGGACTGGCCGGAAAGGTGCGCGGTTTCGCCGACTGGCCCCGGGTGTAAGCCAGAATCTGCTCGGCCGTCGAGTCGGCGTGAATCGCATACGCATCACCTCGAACGTAGGCATGCCGGATCACCATGGCCTCAGCCGGATCGATGTCCGCGCTTCCGAGGATCGCGCCGAAGGTCAGGGTCACGAAGGCAAACCTAGCCACCTGAGGGATGTGATCCTGCGGGCACATCACGACCAGCGCATGCTCGCCCGACGGGCCGACCCGGTCGGCGTACCCACTCACGACCGGATGCCGGGCGACATCCGCCCGTGAGGTGGTGGAGACAGCGATCCCGTAGCGTCCGTGCGCTGGAGGGTCAGCCCCAGACCTTGAACCCGACAACGGCTGCCACAACAGCGAGGACGAGCAGCACGATGTTCATCGGGAGCACCTTGGGTTCGCGCCGCATCACGTGGGTGGCGACAGCTCCGACCTGCACCAGCGCAAGGCCGACGGCGGCGGTCGGCCCGAGCGCCGGTGCGATGTCGAGCAGCGGCGGCAGGATCAGGCCGAGGGCGCCGAGCAGTTCGATGACTCCGATGAACCTGACCATCGGGAGCGGGAGGTCGGCCGCCCACGCCATGCCCGCTTCGACGAGCTTGGCCTGTGTGCGGGTCGACTTCTGGGCTCCGGCGGCCAGGTAGACGAGGGCGAGCAGGCTCGCCGTGATCCAGTAGGTGATCTCCATGGGTGCTCCTCGGTTCAGTTGCGGGCGTTCCAGACCACCGGGGTCTGGCGGATCCAGGTGTTCTTCTCGACGGTGTCGAGGAGGAAGGCGGCGAGGTCGTCCCGGTTGACGAACGTGGCAGGCCTCTCTGCGCCGCGTTCGGCAGCACGGAGGGGACCTGTGGCCGGCTTGTCGGTGAGGGCGACGGCTCGGACCAGGGTCCAGTCGACATCGGAGGAGCGCATCAGCTCGTCCACCCCGTTGTGGTCGTCGAAGCCGGCCTTGATGTTGGAGATCTTGATGAGGCCGCGCATGACAGGGTTGATGCGCGACCAGTCCTCGGCGACGCCCTGGCTCGAGGTCACCACGATGCGCTTGATGCCCTGTTCCCCCATGACGGTGAGGGTGGAGCCGATCGCGTCGGTCATGAAGCGCGGCGGGCTGATCGGCCTGGCCCACGGGTTGTCCGAGGCTCGGGCGTTGGCGAGAGCGCTGACCACGGCATCCGCGCCCGCGGCAGCTCGGCGGACGTCGTCGATGGCGGCGGGTGTGCCGGTGATGAGCTCCACGCCCGCAGGGGCGTCGATCGCGTCGGGGTTGCGGACCAGGGCCCGGACCTGGTGGCCGCGGTCGGCGGCGTGCTTGAGGACGTGGATGCCGGTGCGGCCGCTGCCGCCCAGCACGAGCAGGGTGCTCACGTGGGGTCTCCTGAGGTTTCGTCGTGGCGGGTTACCGTTGGTGCGGTAACGACTGTCTGTGTAGGAATCGGAGCATCATGGCGACGCAGCGAACGCTCTCGGGTCCGTGCACGGCATGGCCGGAGGACAGCGCGTTCATCCGCGAGGTGCTGGATCGCATCGGGGACAAGTGGACCGTGCTGGTCATCGCCACCCTGGGCTCGGGTCCGCTGAGGTACTCCGACCTGCAGGCGAGCGTCCCGGGCATCTCGCAGCGGATGCTGACGGTGACCGTGAAGGAGCTGGAGCGCGACGGGCTCGTCACGCGCACCGCGTACGCCGAGGTCCCGCCGCGCGTGGTCTACGAGCTCACCGACCTCGGTCGGTCGCTGCTGGAGGCGGTGATGGCGCTCGCCGGCTGGGCGGCCAGCAACCACAAGGCCATCGCGGCCCATCGCACGCAGCACGAGGCCACCGGCGTCGGCCGGGCCGCGCGTCGCTGAGAACGTCGCACGGCACCGCACCGGGTCAGCCACGAACCACCCCTTCCGGTACGACGCGGCCGACGACCTGGGCGAGCATCCGGCTATACAGCTCGACCGACTGCGCGCCCGCTGCCGCGACCTGTCGGTCGACGACGACGAACGGGACGCCCGTCAGTCCCAGCGCGACACCCTCGCGCCGGTCGGCGGCCACGTCCTCGGCGTATTCATCACCGGCGAGCACGCGACGGACCCGCTCGCCGTCCAACCCGACCGACACCGCGACGTCGACCAGCGCGTCGACGTCGAATGGGTTGACCGCGCCGGCGAAGAACCGGTCCTGGACCGCGGAGAAGAACCTGGTCCCGAGGCCCCGCTCCTCCGCATGGTGCAGCACGCGGTGGACGTCGACGGTGGCGGCGTTGAGCCGATCCAGCGAGAACGCCAGCCCCTCACGCTCGGCGAGCGCCTGGATGCGCCGCTCGGCGTCGAGCACCGCCGACGCGTCTCCGCCGTGCGAGCGGACGAACGCGCTCTCGATGCTCTCCGGCTCCCGCGGCGCGTCGGGATTCAGCTCGAACGACCGCAGCCGCAGCTCGAATCGTTCCGCGTCCGGCCGCTGCTCGATCGCGGCCCGGAGCCGGTGCTTGCCGACATAGCACCAGGGACAGCCCAGGTCGGTCCACATCTCGATCACCACACGCGCCTCTTGCACGCTCATCCCTCGCCCCGATCAGCTCAATACGAACAACTCGTTCGTAATGACATGATGCGTGCGTCGGAGATGCCGTACAAAAGGCACTTTCAGGTTCGTACGGCGCTCACGGTCAAGCGAGACCCAGCGCAGCCACCGGGCACGAGGCCACGGCGACGTTCGCGTGCTTCTCCTCATCCGCCGTCAGCTCCCGGTCCGGGTCGAGGACGACCACGATGTCGTCGTCGTCGAGGTCCAGGAGACCCGGCACCTGGTTGACGCAGACGCCGTGGCCCTCGCAGCGTGCGCGGTCGGTGGTCAGCTTCATGCGGTCTCTCCGATCGGGTGGAGGGCGAGCGGCAGGCTGGCGAGCCCGCGGATGATGTTGTTCCGTGCCCAGGTCGGCTCGCCGGTGAGCTCGATCCGTTCGACACGGTCGGCCAGGGCGTTGAGCAGGGCGTGGCCTTCGAGCCGGGCGAGGCCCTGGCCGGCGCACCCGTGGGTGCCGTGACCGAAGCCCAGGTGGCGACCGGCGTCGCGGTGGATGTCGAAGGTCTCGGGAGCGTCCCAGACGTCTTCGTCGCGGTTGGCGGAGGCGTAGAGGACCACCACCCGCGAACCCGCCGGGATCCGGACCCCGGCGATGTTCGTGTCCAGGGCCACCCGCCGGCTGAACGCCCGCAGGGGCGCCTCGAAGCGGACGACCTCGTTGAACGCGTTGGGGATCAGTCGGCGGTCCGCACGGACCTCGTCCCACTGCTCGGAGTGGAGCGCGAAGAGCCGCAGTGCGCTGGCGGTGGCGCTGATGGTGGTGTCGAGCGAGGGGGCGAGGTAGTCGATCATCAGGGCCGACGCGTCGCCCACCCCGATGACCCCGGCCCTGGACGCGGCGATGACCTCATCACCCATGCTGCCGGGCAGGACGTTGCCCGTCCGCGCGATGCGACGGGCGAAGCGCATCATCCTCAAGGAGGCGGCTGCGCTGCGAGCCGATGTGCTGTTGAGGGGGCCGAGGACGTCGAAGGTCGCGGCGGCCCAGGTCAGCAGGTGTTCGCGTTCGTCCTCGGGCCAGCCGACGAGGTCGGGAACGACCTGGAGGGGCAGCGAACGGGCGATCCGGACACCATCGACCTGCGACCGGGCCACGGCGTCGGCGACGACCTGCGCGGCCGCAGCCTCGATCGTGTCGCTCATCGACTTCAGCGCCCGAGGGGTGAGTCGGTGCGCGACCAGCTTGCGGCGCGCGGCGTGCTCCTCACCGTCGCTGTTGAGGGTGGTCCCGCGGCTGAGCCGGTTGGCGATCGGGTTCAGGCCGACACCGCGCCCGGAGAGGAACGTGCCGTCGTCGAGCAGCGTCCTCTTGCACTCCTCGTAGCGGGTGAGTGCGAAGGCGCGGTGCCTCGCGAGCCACACGACCGGACCGAGGGCGCGCAGCCGTGCGTAGACCGGGTACGGGTCAGCGATGGCGGCAGGGCTGTAGAGGCTCCCCCGGTACGTCGGTGCCGGGGAGCGCAGGGTGATCATCGGGCTCGTCCTCGGGGCTGGGAGTGGAGATCGGCACAGCGGGCGATGACGGCGGCCAGCCGACCGGCGGTGAGCACCGTCCTGTCGGGGCGCACGAGCGCCGCCTCGGCGCGACCGAGCCAACGGTCCAGGTCCGGTGACGTCCGGGAGTCCACCGTCGTGACATCGAGTCGCTTCAGGGCCGCCAGCTCCCGCCCGGTCGGGGTCGTGCGGTGCACGAGGGCGAACGAGCCCGCGACGACGTCGTCCAGGCGTGATGCGGCGTCCAGCTCGGCGTTGGGGCAGAGCGTGCCTGCGAGACCGCCGGCGAACCGTCGGCGGTCGTTGAGGCCCGAGCCGGCCAGCGGCGGCGTGGTGCTGTCGAGCAGGCGCGCACGCAGACCGGGCAGGCGCACGAGGAGCGGTACGGCGATGCGACGTACCCGGTCGCCGTACGGCCCTCCCCCGGTCATCGATCGCCCGACGGTCATGGCAAGCCGGATCATGGCGCGGGCGTGCGGTCGCCGTTCTGCCTCGTAGCTGTCCAGCACGCCGGCCGGAAGGGACCCGTCGATGACCCGCGTGACCTTCCACGCGAGGTTCGCTGCATCCCGGATGCCGGCTCCCATCCCCTGGCCGATGAAGGGCGGCGTGAGGTGAGCAGCGTCGCCGAGGAGGAACACACCCGCGTGGTGCCACCGGTCGGCGAGCTGAGCGCGGAAGGTGTACTCGGCCAGACGGACGAGCTCGAAGTCGCGGGTGTCCGTCTCCCACGGGGCGAGCAGCGGTACGAGCGCCTCGAGGCTCTCGAAGTCGGCCGTGGTCTCACCCTCGAGCAGCTCGAACTCCCAGCGGTGGCGCGTCGGACCGACGCGCATGTACGTCGCGGCGCGCGTGCTGTCGCACACCTGGTGGACCCCACCCCAGAGCCCGAGGTCGTGGGGCGTGGCGATGTCGACCACGAGCCACCGCTGTTCGTCGAACCCGAGGTCCTTCATCGAGGAGCCGATCGCGGCGCGGGTGAGGCTGTTGGCCCCGTCGCAGCCGAAGACGAACCGCGCGCGGACGACATGCGTGTGCCGGGTGTCCCGGTCGACGTACTCGACCTCCGGTGCGGAGCCATTCCCCGTCCGGACGGCGGTCACGTCGACGTTGCCCAGGAAGGTGATCAGGTCGATCCGGTGCATGCGCTCGCGCAGGATCGCCTCGAGGTCGGGCTGGTCGAACATGTTCGCCTGCGGGTAGCCGTTGGCGGTCTGCGCATCGGTCCGGTCGAACTGGGCCAGCGTCTCGTGGTCGGGCGAGAGCAGCCGCAGGCCGGCTCCGGGGATGGTGATCGCCTCGAACTCCTTGGCGACGCCGAGCGCTGCGAGGATGCGGTAGACCTCGTCGTCCAGGTGGACGGCGCGCGGTTGGGGGAATACGTCGGGCCACCGATCCAGCACCAGGGTCCTGACGCCCGCCTGGGCCAGCAGGATCGCCGCGGTGACTCCCGTGGGGCCGGCGCCGACGACGACCACGTCCGGCGGCGGGACGTCGATCGGGACGCTCATGACGCGGCGTACCGGACCGTGGTGCACTGGCGGCCGAGGTCCAGCGTGCCGTCCTCGGTGCGGATGTGGGCCTCGACGAGGTCGCCGTCCGCCAGGTAGAGAGGATTCTTCGCCTGGGCCTTGAAGAAGGCCTTCCACTTCAACGCGGGCGGGAGCAGCGCCCCGATGATCTCGATCGGCTTGGGCGGGGCCTTGAGCGCGGTCCCTCCCGGCGTACCCGTCAACACCAGGTCGCCGGCGGCGAGCGGCTGGAACTGCGCGAGCCCCTGGAGCGCCGCGAGCGGCTTGTAGAGCATGTCGTCCCCGACCAGGGCGTCCTGGCGGACATCGCCGTTGACCCGGAGCGTGAGCCGCAGGTCCTCGAACCGCGCCCAGTCGCCGGGCTCGAGGACGACCAGCCGCGGGCCGGTCGGGGTGAAGGTCGGGTAGGACTTGGCCTCGAAGAACTGGGTCTTGGGCAACTGCAGGTCGCGCGCGGACACGTCGTCGGTCACCACGAGGGCTGCGATGTGGTCGGCGATGCTCTCTGCGGTGATGGCGGTCCCCACCGGGATGTCCTTGCCGATGACCAGACCGATCTCGACCTCGTAGTCGAGGAAGCGGACGTGGCTGGGCTTGATGATGTCGTCGGCCGGCCCGCTGATCGAGTGGGAGGTCTTGCGGAAGAACGTCATCGGGACGGTTGCCGGGTTGAAGCCGGAGTCCTGGGTGTGGCTGACGAAGTTCGTCATCTGGGCGACGACCCGGCAGGGAGCGGTGACCGGCGACTGCAGCGTGCCGATGGGCAGCGGCGACTCGACGCCGGCGACCGCCGCGTCGATGGCGTCGCGGTCGGCGAGGAGCTCGGCCGTCGTCACCGCTGTGGTGTCGATGAGGGTGCCTGTCGTCGCGGACTTCTCGACGTACCACTGGTCGCCGGTGCGAACGATGTTGAAGCTCATGAGCCGGCCACCTTCAGGAGCCCGCGGAGGCGGGTGAGATCGAATTCGTTGTCGGACCTCCGCAGCGCGGAGAACAGGGAGACGGCTTCGGCGAGGGACTCCTTGCCGGGCTTGAGACCCAGGAAGTCGGCCGAGGCCGGCGGCCCCCACTGCGCGAGGCCGGAGGCGGTCATCGGCGCCCAGCCGGGTTCGAGGGTGTTGTCGAACATGTCCCCGTCGGTGAAGTGCTCGACGAGGAAGCCCTTGTCGTCGCGCCAGTAGTCGAAGATCTGGCTGCCCTGGATGTGGCGTCCGATCCCCCAGGAGCGGGAGTAGCCGGCGTCGGCCAGGAACTCCCCACCGGCGGCCAGTGCGTCGAGGTCGGCGACCTGGTAGGCGGAGTGCACGTACCGGGTGCGGGGACCGAGGGTCATGGCGAGCGTGTGGTGGTCGGCAGGCTCGCTGCCCCGGTCGCACCGGATGAAGCTCATGGTCGGGCCCTGGGAGCGCTGGCCGTCGTAGTAGAGGAAGTCGCTGACGATCATGCCGAGGTTCTGCAGGTACCAGTCCAGCGCCTGCCGGTAGCGGACCGACTGCAGTACGACGTGCCCGAGGCGTTCGACCTTCGCCGGCTCGCGGCGTGGGCGCTGCGTCGCGTTCTCGCGGACCACCGTGCCGCCGACGTTGTGGACCAGCGGCGCCTGGCTCTGCAGTGCCGGCATCTGGTCGATGCCGGAGACGACCCGAACCCGGGCGCCGCTCGGATCGAGGGTGTCGACCGCACGACCCCCGATGCTGTCGGGCAGCGTCGTCACCGTGGTGTCCAGATGGCCCGCCAGACGGAGCAGGTCGGCGTCATCAGCGGCCAGGAACGCAGGGCCGGTGAAGCGCGACTTCGGCCCACGCCGGACGATGACCGCGGGGCCACCGGCCAGGGTGCCCCGCAGGTGCAGCTCGTCGGCGTCCTTGTGGCTGGTGGTGAAGCCGAAGGCGTGCGCGAAGACCTCCGCCCCGTCGAGGTCGGGCTTCTCGAACTCCAGCCACGCCAGGTCGCGCACCTTGATGACCGGGTTCTTCGCCCGTCCGGGGTGCTCGCCCGGCTGCGCGACCTGCTCGCTGTGCAGGTCGTTGTGGGTGTGGTGGGGACTCATCGCGCCTCGCTCCATCTTGATTGACGATATCCTCAACTACGAGCGACTCGTCAGTCAATAGCTTCTGACGAATCCGTCAAACTTGTCGACGGGTGGCTAGGGTGGTGCCGATCAGGAGGTACGCCGATGCCCGAGACTGTCGCTGCCGCCGCGGCACGCAAGCGCGGAGAACGCCGCAAGGCGCAGACGCGCGCAGCGCTGATCCGTGCCGCGCAGCAGCTCCTCGCCGAGAACCGCACGGACATCCCGATCCTGGAGATCACCGAGCTCGCCGACGTCGGGATGGGCTCCTTCTACAACCACTTCGAGTCCAAGGAAGCCCTCTTCCAAGCCGCCGTCGAGTCCGCTCTCGACCTCCAGGGAGCCGCGCTGGACGCCTGGGCCGAGGATCTCGACGACCCTGCCGAGGTCTTCGCTCGCAGCTACCGCCTGACCGGGCGCCTGCACCGGGCCCAGCCGCAGCTCAGCCGGGTCCTGCTGTCCCGCGGGCCCGCCCTGATCACCTCCGAGCAGGGGCTGGGCCCCCGAGCGCTGCGCGACATCCGCCACGGCTGCGAGACCGGCAGGTTCACCGCGGCCGATCCGTACGCCGCCTTCCTCATCGCCGGCGGGGCCGCCCTCGCCCTGGGACAGGCGATCCACGACCAGCCGGAGCGGGACGACGGCGAGCTCACCGACCAGGTCACCGACGGCGTCCTGCGGATGCTCGGCCTCTCCCCCGAGGACGCCGCCGCCGTGTGCCGGGCGCCGATCCCGGACGTGGCCGCCGTGCTGGCCGAGGCCTGGTCGGACTGATCCCGGCTCCCGTCAGGTGCTCGACCGTGTCGCGAGCGCGCGTCGTACCGCCGGGCTCGCCCTCAGCGCCGCCACATGCCGGCCAGTGAGGAGCGCCGGTCGCCTTGTCCGATACGCGCACTGCATGGAGGGGTGGATGACACGATGACCGAGTGAAGGGCAAACGTGCGGTCGTGCTGGGCGGCGTCTTGCTTGCTGTCCTCAGCGGCGCCATCGGGACGTACCTCCTGGTACCGCATCGGCACGCGCCGGCGGTCGCCGACGACGCGAGCCCCGAGCAGGTGGTCGAGGCCTACCTCGACGCGTTGAGGACCCACGACTGCAGGACGGCTCGTGAACTTTCCACCGGCATCAACGTCAGGTACTCGTCGTCGTGGTGCAAGCAGCTCGACAGCATCACCGACGTGATCGTTCGCCCTGCCCGCCAGGACGACCCGATCACTCACGGCCAGAGCCCCTCAGCCGAGGTCGTCAACGTGGCTGTGCGGTTCCACCTGCGGTGGCGCCCCGGAGTCGCTGCTGACGACCCGACGGTGGAGGACATCACCGACTTCTGGGGGTACAGCCTCATCCGTGGCAACCCGGGCCAGCCGTGGCGCATCTTCGACCAGGGCGTGGGCTGACGTCTCCCTGGATGGGCGGGCGCCGGGACCCTCTGGAGGAATCTCGCCGCGCGATGTCGAGAACCCCGACCCCGCTCCGTCCCTGGTGCACGACCACCACGACCACCAGGAGCGCCACCATGAACGACACGACCACCATCGTCCTCCGCCGCAGCATCGCCGCCTCGCCCGAGCGCGTCTGGCAGCTGTGGACCACGCCCGAGGGCATCGGCGCATGGTGGGCACCCGACGGCTTCACCACGACGGTCGACGTCCTCGACCTGCGGCCCGGCGGGGCCCTGGACTACACGATGACGGCCACCGGCCCCGAGCAGATCGCGTTCATGGAGCAGGTGGGGATGCCGCTCTCGACGCGCTCGCACAAGGAGTTCACCGAGGTCGCCGAGCCGACGCGGCTGGGGTACGTCTCGCTGATCGACTTCGTGCCGGGGGTGGCGCCGTACCGGCACCTGACCACCGTCACCCTCGAGCGCACCGACACCGGGACCGAGGTCGTCATGGAGTGCCAGCCGCTCCACGACCAGGAGTGGACGGACCGCATCGTCGCGGGCCGCACCAACGAGCTCGACAACCTGGAGCGGCTCGTCGCGGCAGCGCACTAGCATCGCCGGGTGCCGCTCGCCGGACGCCGGTCAGGCGGAGCGGTCGGCCAGCTCGAAGTCGGCGAAGTCGAACCCGGGCGACACCAGGCAGCTCACCAGGGCATCACCGTCGCCCGGCAGAGTCCGCTGCCAGACACCGGCCGGCACCAGGACCTGCGCACTGTCCGTCCGTACGACGGCGCCGACCGTCTTGCCGGGCACGGGCCCGTCGCCGCCCAGCTCCAGCCGGACCTCACCCCGGTGCGCCAGCCAGATCTCGTCGGAGCGCACCCGGTGCCAGGCGGACGCCTCGCCGGCGGGCAGGAGGAAGTAGATCAGGGTCGCGGTCGGCCGCACCCTGCCGTCGTCCAGCGCGACCGTCACCGGTGACGCCCAGGTCTGGCGGTACCAACCACCCTCGGGATGCGGCTGCAGGTCCAGCTCCTCGGCCACCGTCGGTCGCTCCATGGCCGCAACCTACCGCCGCCGCTACACGGTCCCTGTCCTCGTACTCCACGAGAAGTCTCACAGGTTCGGCCGCGATCACAGGCGCCGAGTTGGGTACGGTCACGCGATGAGTCACCCCACCGCGACCGCACCGGCCCGCAGCCACCTCACCTCCGCCTCCTGGTGGTTCCGGTCGGCGGACGGCCGGCTGGCCGTATGGCAGCTCCCGAACCCGGCGCTCGGGGTCTGGCTGGTCGCTCTCGTGGTCGGCATGTTCCCGCTCACGCCGTCGCACGCGGCCCTGGTGGACGGAGCGCGAAAGGGAGCCCTCCTGGTGTGGGCGCTGGACGAGGTGCTGCGTGGCGCCAGCCCCTTCCGGCGGGTGCTCGGAGTGATCGTCCTCGTGGGGCAGCTGACGTCGCTCGCGCTGAGCTGGTGACACGGGCGGATGACACGATGGCCGCATGGCCGTCCTGATCACCGCAACCGAGCTCGCCGAGGCCCTCGACTCCCCCACCCCGCCGGTGGTCCTGGACGTGCGATGGCAGCTGACCGTGGCCGGTGGGGCGGCGTACGACGGACGCAGCGACCACCGCGCGGCGCACATCCCGGGCGCGGTGTACGTCGACCTCGACACCGAGCTCGCGGGACACGGTGAGCCGACCGATGGACGGCACCCGCTGCCGTCCATC
This sequence comes from Nocardioides ultimimeridianus, assembly GCF_054777895.1. NCBI lineage: Bacteria > Bacillati > Actinomycetota > Actinomycetes > Propionibacteriales > Nocardioidaceae > Nocardioides > Nocardioides ultimimeridianus. The sequence goes on from NZ_BAAHAB010000009.1 coordinate 180,718, forward strand.
GACAGCCTGCAGGCGAGCGCCCGGCGGTGGGGCATCGACGACGGCGACGCCGTGGTCGTCCACGACGCGACCGGCAACCTCGCCGCCGCGCGGGCCTGGTGGCTGCTGCGGTGGGCCGGGATGGCCGACGTACGGCTGCTGGACGGGGGCCTCGCCGCCTGGACCGGTCCGCTCGAGACCGGCGACGTCGCACCGAGAGCCGGCCACGTCACCCTGAGCCCGGGGCACCTGCCGACCCTGGAGCTGGCCGACATCGCGGCGTACGACGGGCAGCTGGTGGACGCACGCGCCGCGGCCCGCTTCCGCGGCGAGACCGAGCCGATCGACCCGAAGGCCGGGCACATCCCGGGCGCGCTGAACGCCCCCACCACCGACAACCTCGCGCCCGACGGCACCTTCCTGCCCGCCGACGAGCTGCGCGCCCGCTTCGCCGCAGCCGGCATCGACGGCGAGCGGCCGGTCGCGGCGTACTGCGGCTCCGGGGTCACCGCCGCCCACGAGATCGCGGCGCTGGCGATCGCGGGCATCGACGCGTCGCTCTATCCGGGCTCGTGGTCGCAGTGGAGCAACCACGACCTGCCCGTGGCCACAGGGTGACCGCGTAGCGTCGGGGCATGCACGCACCGCGCGCCCTGGCGAGGTTCAACCGCCACGTGACCAACCCGATCCAGCGCCGGTGGGCCGGGACCATCCCGCTGCACGGCATCATCGAGCACACCGGCCGCAAGTCGGGGCGCGCCTACCGCACGCCGGTGCTGACGTTCCGGCGCGGCGACCGCGTCGCGTTCATCGTCGGCTACGGCCTGGTGTCGGACTGGATGCGCAACCTGCAGGCAGCCGGCGGCGGCGGGCTCGAGCACCGGCGACGCCACTACCGCCTCTCCGACCTCGAGCTGGTCCGCGGTCCCGAAGGGCTGGCGCACCTGCCGCTGCCCTTCCGCGTCCTCGGCCGGGTGGTCGGCATCGAGGCGGTCCTCACCGCCACCATCACCCCTGGGTAGGCTGACGACGCTCGCGGTGCAGGAACCCGGTGCGAGTCCGGGGCGGTTCCGCCACTGTGTTCCGCTCCACCGGAGCGGACAGCCAGACACTGGCCGCGGGCGATTCCGACCGCTAGTCGGGGCGAGAACCCCGGAGGAGGACCGCGCTCGTGCGCCTGGCTCTGCTGTCCACGTCCGACACCGACCTGCTGTCGGCACGCGCCTCCGGCGCCGACTGGGCGTGGGGCAACCCCGCCCGCCTCGACGGTACGGCGCTCGACGCGCTGGTCGCCGACGCCGACCTGGTCGTGATGCGGCTGCTCGGCTCCCCCGACGACCTCTGGCCCGGGCTCGGCTCGCTCACGGTGCCCGTCGTGGTGCTCGGCGGCGAGCAGCAGCCCAGCGCCGAGCTCATGGAGCGCTCCACGGTGCCGATCGGCGTCGCGGCGGAGGCGCACCGCTACCTGGCCGAGGGCGGGCCGGGGAACCTCGGACAGCTGCACGCGTTCCTCTCCGACACGGTGCTGCTCACCGGGGAGGGGTTCGAGGCGCCGAGCGCGATCCCGGTGTGGGGGTTCGCGGAGCGCGGTGGTTTCGATACATCTTCGCTCGTCCCTCACGACAGATCGCCTAGCGGCTCGGGCTACTCAACCACCGGCTTGCCGCGGGTCGGCGTCCTCTACTACCGCGCCCACGAGGCCAGCGGGAACACGGACTTCGCCCACGCCCTCGCCGATGCCATCGACGCGACCGGCGAGGCCACCGGCGTACCCATCTTCGCGGGGTCGCTCCGCTCCGCCCCCGACGACCTGTACGACGCCCTCGGCACCCTCGACGCCCTGGTCGTGACCGTGCTGGCCGCCGGCGGCTCCACCCCCGCCACGGCGAGCGCCGGCGGCGACGACGAGGCCTGGGACGTCGAGCGGATGGCGGCCCTGGACATCCCGGTCCTGCAGGGCCTCTGCCTCACCTCGTCGCGCGCCGAGTGGGATGCCTCCGACGACGGCGTCAGTCCGCTGGACTACGCCACCCAGATCGCGATCCCCGAGTTCGACGGCCGGATCAGCACCGCGCCGTTCTCCTTCAAGGAGCTCGACGAGCAGGGCCTCCCGCACTACGTCGCCGACCCGGAGCGGTGTGCCCGGGTCGCCGGCATCGCGGTCAACCACGCGCGGCTGCGCCGGATCCCGAACGCCGAGAAGAAGGTCGCGCTGGTGCTGTCGGCGTACCCGACCAAGCACGCGCGGATCGGCAACGCCGTCGGCCTCGACACCCCCGTCTCGGCGATCCGGCTGCTGCGCCGGATGCGCGAGGACGGGTACGACGTCGGCGACCTGCCGCAGCTGGACCTGGCCGACGACACCGAGGCCGGCGACGCGCTGATCCACGCGATGATCGCGGCCGGCGGCCAGGACGAGGAGTGGCTGACCAGCGGTCAATTGACCGACGCCTACGTCCGCATCACCAAGGCCGAGTACGACGCCTGGACCGCCCACCTGCCCGCCGACCTGCGCGAGGCGATGACCGAGAAGTGGGGCGAGTCGCCGGGCAGCCTGTTCGTCAACGACGCGGGCGAGCTCGTCCTCGCGACGCTGCGCAGCGGCAACGTCGTCATCATGATCCAGCCGCCGCGCGGCTTCGGCGAGAACCCGGTCGCGATCTACCACGACCCCGACCTGCCGCCGTCCCACCACTACCTGGCCGCCTACCGCTGGCTCGAGAACGGCTTCGGCGCACACGCCGTCATCCACCTCGGCAAGCACGGCTCGATGGAGTGGCTGCCCGGCAAGAACGCCGCGATGTCGGCGTCCTGCGGCACCGACGCCGCGATCGGCAGCATGCCGCTGATCTACCCGTTCCTGGTCAACGACCCGGGCGAGGGCGCGCAGGCCAAGCGCCGCGCGCACGCCACGATCGTGGACCACCTGGTGCCGCCGATGGCACGCGCCGAGTCCTACGGCGACATCGCGCGCCTGGAGGCCCTGCTCGAGGAGTACGACAAGATCTCGGCGATGGACCCGGCCAAGCTGCCGGCGATCCGCGGCGAGATCTGGCAGCTGATGCGCGCCGCCGAGCTGCACCGCGACCTCGGTCTCGACGAGCGGCCCGACGACGAGGAGTTCGACGACTTCCTGCTGCACGTCGACGGCTGGCTGTGCGAGATCAAGGACGCCCAGATCCGCGACGGGCTGCACATCCTCGGCGCCCCGCCGCAGGCCGAGGCGCAGGTCAACCTGGTGCTCGCCATCCTGCGCGCCGGGCAGGTCTGGGGCGGGGTCGGGAACGCCGTGCCGGGGCTGCGGACCGCTCTCGGGCTGGACACCGACGACGCCTCGGCGACCGTCGACGCGTTCGAGACCGAGGCCCGCTCGCTCGTGGAGGCGCTGGCGAAGGCGGGCTGGGACCCCGGCGTCGTACCGACCCTGCACGACTCCCCCGACGTGCAGCGGGTCCTGGAGTTCGCCGCGACGCAGGTGGTCCCGCGGTTGGCGCGCACGACCGACGAGCTGGACGCCGTGCTGCACGCCCTCGACGGCGGCTTCGTGCCCGCCGGGCCGTCCGGCTCCCCGCTGCGCGGCCTGGTCAACGTGCTGCCGACCGGGCGCAACTTCTACACCGTCGACCCGCGCGCCATCCCGTCCCGGCTCGCCTGGCAGACCGGCCAGGCGATGGCCGACTCCCTGCTCGAGCGGTACGTCGCCGAGACCGGCGACTACCCCGACTCGGTCGGCCTGTCGGTGTGGGGCACGTCCGCCATGCGCACCAGCGGCGACGACATCGCCGAGGTGCTGGCCCTGCTCGGCGTCCGCCCCGAGTGGGATGCCGAGTCCCGCCGCGTGAACCGCCTGGTCGTCGTACCCCTCGAGGAGCTGGGGCGTCCCCGCGTCGACGTGACCGTGCGGATCTCCGGGTTCTTCCGCGACGCCTTCCCGCACGTCGTCGGGATGCTCGACGACGCCGTGCGGATGGTCGCCGAGCTCGACGAGCCCGACGACTGCAACTTCGTGCGCGCCCACGCGCAGGCCGACCTGGCCGACCACGGCGACGTACGCCGCGCCACGACCCGGATCTTCGGCTCCAAGCCCGGCTCGTACGGCGCCGGCATCCTCCAGGTCGTCGAGTCCGGCAACTGGCGCAGCGACGACGACCTCGCCGAGGTCTACACGGCCTGGGGCGGGTTCGCCTACGGCCGCGACCTCGACGGCGCACCGGCCGCCGACGACATGCGCGCCAACTACCGCCGGATCAAGGTCGCCGCCAAGAACGTCGACTCCCTCGAGCACGACATCGCCGACAGCGACGACTACTTCCAGTACCACGGCGGGATGGTCGCCACCGTCCGCGCGCTGACCGGCTCCGACCCCAAGGCGTACGTCGGCGACTCGACCTCCCCCGACGCGATCCGGACCCGGACGCTGGCCGAGGAGACCGCCCGGGTGTTCCGCGCGCGGGTCGTGAACCCGCGGTGGATCGGGGCGATGCAGCGGCACGGCTACAAGGGCGCCTTCGAGCTGGCCGCGACCGTCGACTACCTCTTCGGCTTCGACGCGACCGCGGGCGTGGTCCACGACTGGATGTACCAGTCGCTCGCCGAGAGCTACGTGCTGGATGAGACGAACCAGGCGTTCCTGCGCAAGTCGAACCCCTGGGCGCTGCGCGGCATCGTCGAGCGGCTGCACGAGGCCGCCGAGCGCGGGCTGTGGGCCGAGCCGGACGCCGACACCCTCGCCGCGATGCAGGCGGTCTACCTCGACGTCGAGGGCGAGCTGGAAGACTCCGCCGGATGATCCGGGTGCTCGGGATCGGGATGGGGCCGCAGCACGTGACTCCCGAGGTGGCGGCCGCGCTGCGCGGTTGCGACTACGTCATCGCGGCGTCGAAGCGCGAGGAGGACGAGCTGCTGGCCGTCCGGCGCTCGATCTGCGCGGCGCACGGGGTCGAGCTGGTCGCCGTACCGGATCCGGAGCGGGACCGGGACCCCGTCGGCGACGGCGGCTACGTCCGCGCGGTCGCGGACTGGCACGCGGCGCGGGTCGCCGCCTACCGCGCGGTCATCGACGAGCGGCCGGGCACGGTCGGCTTCCTGGTCTGGGGCGACCCCGCCCTCTACGACTCGACGGTCCGGGTCGTGGCGGCCCTGGGCGAGGAGTACGACGTCCTGCCCGGCATCTCCGCCCCGCAGGCGCTGGCCGCCGCCCACCGGACCGTGCTGCACGAGGTGGGCCGGCCGGTGGTGATCACCACCGAGCGCCGGCTGCGCTCCGACATCGCCGCCGGCGCCACCAACCTGGTCGTGATGCTCACCAGCGGCTTCGACCCGGCCGGTCTCGAGGACTGGCAGATCTGGTGGGGCGCGAACCTCGGCAGCGACTCGGAGGAGCTCGTGGCGGGCCGGGTGGGCGACGTCATCGGTGAGCTGTCGGCTGCCCGGGACCGGGCGAGGGCGGCCGCCGGCTGGGTGATGGACGTCTACCTGCTGCGGGCGCCATGAGCGGCCTCCTCGTCGCCGGCACCACCTCCGACGCCGGCAAGAGCGTGGTCACGACCGGGCTGTGCCGGGCGTTCGCGCGGCGCGGGGTGAGGGTGGCGCCGTACAAGGCGCAGAACATGTCGAACAACTCGATGGTCGTCGCGGGTCCCGACGGACCGGCCGAGATCGGGCGGGCCCAGTGGGTGCAGGCGCTCGCGGCGCAGGTCGAGCCCGAGCCCGCGATGAACCCGGTGCTGCTCAAGCCCGGCAGCGACCGTCGCTCGCACGTCGTGCTGATGGGGCAGCCGGCCGGCGAGGTCAGCTCCAGCAACTGGGAGGACGGGAGGCGGCACCTCGCCGAGGCGGCGCATGCGGCGTACGACGACCTCGCCTCGCGCTTCGACGTCATCGTCGCCGAGGGCGCGGGCAGCCCGGCCGAGATCAACCTGCGCGCCGGCGACTACGTGAACATGGGGCTCGCGCGGCACGCGTCGCTGCCGACCGTGGTGGTCGGCGACATCGACCGCGGCGGGCTGTTCGCCGCGATGTACGGCACGGTCGCGCTGCTCGCGCCGGAGGACCAGTCGCTCGTCGCCGGATTCGTCATCAACAAGTTCCGCGGCGACCTCGATCTGCTGCGCCCCGGGATCGACCGGATCACCGAGCTGACCGGGCGCCCGACGTACGGGGTCCTGCCGTGGTCGCCCGACCTGTGGCTCGACTCCGAGGACGCGCTGGACCTCGAGGGACGCAGGGCCGAGGCAGGCGCGAAGAAGGTCGCCGTGGTGCGGCTCCCCCGGATCAGCAACTTCACCGACCTCGACGCGCTCGGCCTGGAGCCCGACCTCGACGTCACGTTCGTGTCCGACCCGCGCGACCTCGGCGACGCCGACCTGGTGGTGCTGCCGGGCACCCGCGCGACGATCAGCGACCTCGCATGGCTGCGCTCGCGCGGCCTCGACGTCGCGATCATCGAGCACGCCCGGCGCGGACGGCCGGTGCTCGGGATCTGCGGCGGCTGCCAGATGCTCGGCCGCACGATCGCCGACGCCGATGGCGTCGAGGGCGCGTCGGGCGCGGTGGTCGAGGGGCTGGGGCTGCTCGACCACACGACGACGTTCGTGGCGGAGAAGACCCTGCGGCTGCACTCGCCCTCCGGCTACGAGATCCACCACGGACGGGTCAGCGGACCGACCGTGAAGGGCAACGTGACGGCGACGATGGTGCACGGGTCGCTGGAGGACGACGGCATACGGGCGCGCTACCTGGCCGAGGCGCTGGGCGTGACGTCCCGGGCGTCGTTCCCGGCCGCCCGGTCCCGCCGGATCGACCTGATCGCGGACCTGGTCGAGGAGCACCTCGACGTCTCCGCCCTGCTCGACCTCGCCCGGTCCGGGGCGCCCGCCGGCCTGAGGATCCTGCCGTGAGGATCCTGCTGCTGGGCGGCACCAGCGAGGCCCGCGAGCTCGCCGCGCTGCTGGTCTCGACCGGCGTCGACGTGACGTCCTCGCTGGCCGGCCGGGTCGCCGAGCCGAGGCTGCCGGTCGGGCCGGTGCGCATCGGCGGGTTCGGTGGGGTCGCGGGTCTGCGCGCCGCGCTGGCGGACTACGACCTCGTCGTCGATGCGACCCACCCCTTCGCCCTCGGGATGTCCGCGAACGCGGTCGAGGCGTGCGCGGCCGAGCGCGTGCCGCTGCTGCGGCTGGAGCGTCCGGGCTGGGCCCCTGACCCGGCCTGGCGCTACGTCGACACCCATGACGAGGCCGCCGAGTGCGCCGCGCTGCTCGGCCACCGGCCGTTCCTGACCGTGGGCCGGCAGGAGCTGGCGCGCTTCGTTCCCGTGCTCGGGTCGCTCGAAGCCCTCGCGCGGGTGGTGGACCGCCCGGAGATCGAGCTGCCGGAGGCCTGGACGCTGCTCACCAGCCGCGGCCCCTACACGCTCGACGGCGAGCTGGCGTTGATGCGCGAGCACGGCACCGACGTGCTGGTCACCAAGGACTCCGGCGGCAGCTACACCTGGCCGAAGATGCAGGCCGCGGCCGAGCTGGAGATCCTGGTCGTGGTGGTCCGGCGCCCGGCGGCGCCGGCCGGCGTCGAGGTGGTCGACAGCGTGGCGGATGCCTTCGCGCGCCTCGCGTCGTTGTGAGGGTGACCCAGGGGTCACTCTCACAACTACGCGGCGGGCACGCCGAGCGCCTTGAGGTCACGAGCGACCGACTCGGGCTCGTCGCGCAGCTCGCGGGCGGTGCATCGCACGATCAGGCGTCCGTCGCCCGAGAGCCGTCGCTGCCGAGCGAGATCGTCCTCCCAGTGCTCGACGTCCATGTGGAAGCCGCCGTCGACCTCGAGGACGAGGACCCCGCCGCCGGGCAGCGGCCACTCGCAGTCGGTGAAGCGGAGTCGTCCGGCGCTGTCCCGCCGCTTGACCTGCCGGCTCGGCGGTGCGATCCGGAACCGCGTGCACATCCGGCGGACGTCGATCTCGGCCAGGGACTGCGCCCCGCCCTCGATCTCGGCCAGCGCCCGCCGCATCCTCGGCGCTCCCCTCAACGGGCGCAGCCGATCGATCCACGTCCCCAGCTCGGTCGGATCGGTCAGCCGCTGCTGCACCGCGGCGGCCAGGACCCCCTCCGCCGTCCGGTGGGAGGCCTGCCGCCCGGCGAACATCAGCACGGCCGGGGCCATCGCTGCGCACGGCAGCTCCGCGCCCCGGTGACGTAGCTGCTGCAGGGGATGGCGGGTCCCGACGAATCGGATGCCGGGGAATCCGTCGCCGACGGTGGCGTCCTTGGTGACGAGGACAGTGACCTCGTCGCGGGACCAGTTCCGCAGACCGAGGTGCTCCGCAGCCGTGAGGTCGCCGAGGATCGCGTCACCGCCGGCGTGCAGGACGCCCAGCCACTTCAGCTGCTCCCGGGAGAGCTCGCCGGTCGTCGTCGCGATCACCTTCGGCGTCAGGAGGACCCATCGGCCCGTCGAGACACGGTGCGAGACGGCCCACCGATCCACGCCCGCGACGGCCAGCTGCTCGCGCGTCAGCAGACCGCGCTGCACGCCGGCCAGTGCCGACCAGTCACCCCGAGGCATGGCGCGACGGTGCCACGGATCGGCCTCCGCCCGCCGGCGTCCTCCACAACCCCGTCGCGTAGTCGTGAGGGTGACCCAGGGGTCACTCTCACAACTACGCGAGGATCAGACCAGGGCCGGGGCGGGCTCCTGGACGGCCGCCGGGCGCAGCACACGCTCCGCCAGCGGGGCGAAGACCAGCGCGATGGTGCCGAAGAGCAGCACCTGGCCGAGGATCGCGTCGACCCGGAACCTCGCCAGCACATCGGCCGGGAAGCCCTCGGGCGTCTCGTGGAAGGTCGGGAGCGCCCAGAAGAGCAGGCCCATCACGACCGCGTAGCCGAAGCCCGCGACGAGCACCGTGCGGTAGAGCCCGAGGCGCTGGCGCAGCTGCTGGCCGGCGTACACCGCGAGGAAGAGGGCGAGGCACGAGACGGCGACCGTGATCAGGAACGCCGCGCCGCGGTCGCGGATCGTGTCGGGGTCGCCGATGGCGGGCGGGTTCGCGGGGTACTTCAGGAACGGCACCAGGAAGACGCCGACGAAGTAGAACCCGGGCATGAGCAGCGCCAGCTGGAACGGGCGGACGCGACCGGTGCGGCCGATCGCGACGACGTACCCGACGGCGACGAGCGTACCCATCGCGACGCCGAAGAGGATCATCCCGGTCCCGAGCCCGATCAGCGACTGGACCGAGCGGCTGACCAGCTCCTGCTCGTGCTCGTGGGAGTGACCGTCCTCGAAGTCGATGGCCTGCTGGATGAGGGGCTCCGCGAACAGGCGCGCGAAGACGAAGGCGACCAGGCCGGCGACCGCTCCGGAGAGCATGCCGCGGCCGAGGAGCTGCTTCACCATGTTCTGTTGTCCTCTGCCGGGTGGATCAGTGGCAGGGGAAGCCCATGAGGTGGCGGCCGTCGTGGAAGAACTCGTGCAGCAGCATGCTCTTGCCCGACAGCGACATGGCGCCCTCGTCGATGCCGATGAAGTAGTAGGCCAGCAGCGCCAGCATGGCGACGCCGACGAGCAGCGCGACGGTGCGGACGTTCACGGAGACCAGCGGAGTGGCGACCGGCGCGGAGGTGGTGACAGCAGACGTGGTGTTCACGTGATGCTCCTTCAGGAATACAACGTTCCCTTGTGGGCGGACAGCACGTCGCCGGAAGATCTGACTTCGAGCCCTGTTGCCAGGACTCTCACAGTGGCGTGACCGTGCCAGATTCTCACTGGCTTCCTCACGAACGGCGTGCGTTCCGACCCTATCGGTTCAGCCGGTGGCTGGCGAGTGGCCGTCCGCCCACCAGATGCTCGGTGACGATGGCTGCTGCGACGGCGGGGTCGACGCGGCCGTACCAGACGTCGTCGGGCTGCACGCTCACCACCGGCGCCTGGTTGCACGGGAACTGGCAGCCGGTGTGCACCAGCAGCACGTCGTCGTCGCCGAGCTCGTGCTCGAGCATCGCCAGGATCAGCGCGCGCAGGCTGTCGCCGGCTCCCTTGGCCGTGCAGCGCGGGCCGCGGCAGAGGTTGACCTGGTGCCGGTGGCCGCTCACGTCCTCCCATGCCTCCGAGGTCAGGCCGGGCTCGTACGACGTGATCGGACGGGTCTCCTCGGGCAGGTCGGTGAGGTCGGTGGCGAGCCGCTTCGCGATCCTCAGCGTGGGGCGGTGACCGGCGCGCTCGCGCCACCAGTGCGCGGCGATGCGAGACAGCCACGACTGCCCGGGGCCGAGCGGGCCGAGGCTGATCCCGATCAGGGTGATCGTGTCGACACCGGTGTCCGCGAGGCGGGTCAGCTCGGCCGACAGGCCGGGGTCGGCCATCTGCAGGAAGGCGACGGTGGCACTGCGGTCGCGGGCGGTGGCGAGGAGGTCGTCGCGGCGGTCGACGTCGGCGACAGACATGCCGACCAGGACGGTGGCGCTCATCGCGACCGCCCCGCTGCCACGGTCGCGACCAGGACCGCGCCGAGGCCGACGCGACGAGCGAGCCGGGTGGCGCGCGGGATGTCCTGCGGCTGCGGGGCGCGACCGTCCCCCATGGTCGCGCGGTGCTCGACCCGGTCCCCGTAGTAGGTGTTCGTCCCACCGAGCCGGATGCCCAGGGCACCGGCGAAGGTGGACTCGACGACGCCCGCGTTGGGGCTCGGGTGGGCCGAGGCGTCGCGCCGCCAGGCGGTGATCGCGTCGGCCGGCCGGCCGCCGACAGCCGTGGCCAGCAGGCCGGACAGCCGCGAGCCGGGGAGGTTGACCACGTCGTCGAGGCGCGCACTCGCCCAGCCGAAGCGCTCGTAGCGGGCGTTGTGGTGCCCGACCATCGCGTCCAGGGTGTTGGCGGCGCGGTAGCCGAGCAGGCCGGGCGCTCCTGCGATCGCACCCCAGACCAGCGGGGCGACGACGGCGTCGGAGGTGTTCTCGGCGACCGACTCGACGACCGCGCGGGCGACCTCGTCGGCGGTCAGGGCCGACGTGTCGCGCCCGACGAGATGGGTCAGCCGGCGGCGCGCGGCGGGAAGGTCGTGGGCGGCGAGGTGGGCGTGCACGGCCATCGCCTCGCGCTCCAGCGAGCGGCCGCCGAGGACGGCCCAGGTGGCGAGCGCGGTGGTCGTGGTGGTGCGCGGCAGGAGGCGTCCGGCCGCCACCGCTCCGCCGACCAGCAGGGCCGTGTGCACGACACCGCTGGCCCGGTCGTCGGCATAGGTACGCCGCTCGACCGCGCCGGCCAGGGTGCCGAAGCCAGCGACCGGGTGGAGCCGGCGCGGGTCGCCGAGGACGCGGTCGGCGGCGTACCCCAGCAGCAGGCCGAGTGCCCTACTCATCGAGGGCCACCAGGAGCTTGTCGGTCAGGTCCGGCGGGCGTACGGCGATCCGCACCCAGGACGCGTCGAGCCCCGGGAAGGTGTCGGCTCGGCGTACGGCGATGCCGCGCTGCCGCAGCGCATCGCGGGTGCCGGGACCGACCTGTGCCAGCACGAAGGACGCCGTCGCGGGCACGTACGGGATGCCGCGCTCGGCGAGGCCGGCCTCCAGCTGCGTGCGCCAGTCGGCGATCGCCAGCGCCCGGCGGTGTGCCTCCGCGCGGGCCTCGGCAGTCAGGCAGGCGACGGTCGCGGCGAGGGCCGGCGCGGAGACCGACCACGGCGGCTGGTGGCGCTCGAGCTCGGCGACGAGCGCGGGGGCGCCGACGACGTACCCGGCGCGGATGCCGGGGATCGACCAGTGCTTGGTGAGGCTGCGGATGACCAGCAGACCGTCCAGGCGGGCGCCGGCGAGCGCCTCGGGCTCCCCGGGGACGGCGTCGAGGAACGCCTCGTCGACGACCACGACCCGGCCCGGCCGGAGCAGCGCGCGGATGCCGGCTGCGGGGTGCAGGACGCCGGTGGGGTTGGTCGGGTTGCCGACGATCACCAGGTCGGCGTCGTCGGGGATCTCGGCCGAGGAGAGGGCGAAGGCCGGGCTCGCGCAGGGCGCCGCGGTCACGGCGTGGCCGGCCGCGAGGAGGGCGGCGTGCGGCTCGGTGAACTGCGGGTGCACGACGACCGGCCGCCGCCAAGCGCGCATCCGGGCGACGAGGGTGAACGCCTCCGCGGCGCCGGAGGTCGGCAGCGCCTCGTCGACCGCGCGGCCGTGGGCGGTGGCGATGGCCTGCCGTGCCTCGGTGCTGCTCGGGTAGGACCCGCTCGCGTCCACGGCATCGTGCAGCGCGCGGTCGAGCCAGGCGGGACGCGGCCCGGTGTACACGTTGACCGCGAAGTCGAGGAGGCCGTCGCCGGTCTCGACGTCGCCATGGTGGTCGAGCGGGTGGTCGAGCGGGTGGTCGAGCGGGTGGTCGAGCGGGTGGTCGAGCGGGTCAGCCACGGGCGCGCACCGCCTCGACGAACCGGGCCGCGAGCCGGGGGTGACCGGCCCAGTGGGTGTGGAGGTACGACGCGTGCAGGGTCGGCCCCGCCCAGCCGGTGGGTGCGCCGTCGATGATCCACGCGGGGGTGCCGCCGTGCGCGGGAGCGGTGGCGGTGCGGTGGAACTCGTGCCCGCTGACCTGCTCGCCGGCGCGGGTGAGCAGCGAGTCGGTGGCGGCCTCGGCGACCGGGTAGCGCAGGGTCAGTCGTTCGGCCATCGCTGCGTGGCTCGGGAGGGCCCCGGTCATCGGCGTGCCGTCCAGCGACTCCCCGAGCAGCAGCAGGCCCGCGCACTCCGCGACCGTCGGCACCCCGCCCGCCACGGCGGCGCGGAGCTCGTCGAGCAGCGGGCGGTTGGCGGCCAGCTGCTCGGCGTACACCTCGGGGAAGCCGCCGCCGAGATAGACGCCGGCCGGGCCTGCCTGCCGGCAGGCAGGCTGGCTAGGGCTGTCCATAGCCTCCCTGCCTGCCGGCAGGCAGGCAGCGGTGAGGGGGTCGAAGGTGACCACCTCGCAGCCGGCGGCGCGGAGGAGCTCCTCGGTCTCGGCGTAGCGGAAGGTGAAGGCGCGGCCGCCGGCCATGGCGACGACCGGCCGCGCCGACGACGGGCCGAGGCCGGCCGCGGCGAGCTCGGCAGCGGGATCCCACGCTGCGCCGGACAGCGCCGGCGCGGAGCGGGCGACGTCGAGGAGGGCGGCCAGGTCGACGTGGGCGGCGACGTACTCCCCCAGCGCGGCGATCGTCGCCTCCGACTCGCCCCGCTCGGCAGCGGGCACCAGGCCGAGATGGCGCGACGGCTTGGCGAACGAGGCGTCGCGCGGCACCGCGCCCAGGACCGGCAGCCCGACCTTCTCCAGCGCCTCGGTGATCTCCGAGGTGTTGCGCGCGGAGCCGACCTGGTTGAGCACGACCCCGGCGATGCGGACCGACGGGTCGAACGCGACCATGCCCGCCGCGATGGCGGCGACGGTCCGGGACTGCCGCGCGACGTCGAGCACGAGCACCACGGGCGCCGCGAGCAACCGCGCGACATGGGCCGTCGAGGCGAAGCCCGAGGTGCCGAGGCGGCCGTCGTACAGGCCCATCACGCCCTCGACCACCGCGACGTCCGCGCCGCGCGCGCCGTGCAGGAACAGCGGGACGATCCGCGACTCCCCCACCAGGTGCGGGTCGAGGTTGCGGCCGGGCCGGCCGGTGGCGAGCGCGTGGTAGCCGGGGTCGATGTAGTCCGGCCCGACCTTGTGCCCGCTGACCTCGTGGCCGGCGGCCCGCAGCGCCGCCATCAGGCCGGTGGCGATCGTGGTCTTGCCCTGGCCCGTGGAGGGCGCGGCGATCACCAGCCGCGGCACCCCCGCTACCACTCGATGCCCCTCTGGCCCTTCTGTCCGGCGTCCATCGGGTGCTTGATCTTGGTCATCTCGGTGACCAGGTCGGCCACCTCGATGATCTCCGGCGCCACGTTGCGGCCGGTGATGACGACGTGCTGGTGACCGGGCCGGTTCGCGAGGAAGTCGGCGACCTCGGCCGCGTCGACCCAGCCCCACTTCACCGGGTAGGCGAACTCGTCGAGGATGTAGAGGTCGTGCTCCTCGGCGAGGATCCGGCGCTTGATCTCCGCCCAGCCGTCGCGCGCGACCTGCGCGTGGTCCTCGTCCTCGCCCTTCTTGCGCGACCAGGACCAGCCGTCGCCCATCTTGTTCCACTGCACGGGCCCACCGACGCCCGTGTCCTCGTGCAGCTTGCCGAGCGCGAGGTAGGCGGTCTCCTCGCCGACCTTCCACTTCGCCGACTTCACGAACTGGAAGACCGCGACGTTCCAGCCCTGGTTCCAGCCGCGCAGCCCGAGCCCGAAGGCGGCCGTCGACTTCCCCTTGTTCTCGCCGGTGTGCACGATCGTCAGCGGCCGGTTGCGGCGCTGGCGCGTGGTCAGGCCGTCGTCCGGTACGACGGCAGGCTGGCCCTGCGGCATCTCAGGCCACCTTCCGGGTCACGGTGGAGGTGAGCGCCTCCGCGCTGACCTCGGCCACCGGCAGGTGCTCGGCGCCGAGGGTCTCGGCCAGCCGGGCCGCGAGGCCGAGCCGCAGCGGGCCGGTCTCGCTGTCCACGACGACGATGGTGATCCCCAGCCCGGCGACGTACGCCGCCGCCTGCTGGCTGCGTGCCACGGCATCGGCGCCCGCTGTCGCTCGGCCGTCGGTCACCACCACGAGCAGCGGCCGCAGACGCGGGTCGCGCAGGCGCTCGCGCTGGAGCACCTTGGCGGCCTCCAGCAGGCCCTCGGCGAGCGGCGTCCGGCCGCCCGCGGGCAGCTCCTCGAGCCGGGACGCGGCCACGTCGACCGACCGGGTCGGCGGGAGGGCGACCTCGGCCGTCAACCCCCGGAACGTCACCAGCCCGACCTTGTCGCGGCGCCGGTAGGCGTCGAGCAGGAGGCTCAGAACGGCGGTCTTGACCTGGGTCATCCGCTTGCGCGCGGCCATCGAGCCCGACGCGTCGACGCAGAACAGCACGAGGTTCGCCTCACGCCCCTCCCGCACCGCGACCCGCAGGTCGCGCGGCTCGAGGACCCGGGTGCCGCGCGAGGCCGCGGCCTTGAGCGTCTCGACCAGGTGCAGCGAGCCGTCGCCGCCCGGCCGTGCCCCGACCCGCCGGCCGCTGGTCGCGAGGGCGCGGCTGCGCCGGCCCGCCTCGCCGACGCCGAGGCCGGCGACCACCAGCTGCTTGGGCCGGTACGGCGTACCGGAGCCGACCGTGGCCTCCGGCGCCCCGCCACCGCCCGGCTGCCCCAGCTGGCCGGGCTGCTCCGGGCCCCCGTCGGACGCATCGGACGCGTCGGGAGCCGCCGGGTCGGTGTCCCCCGTCGGCTCGTCGGCCGGCGCCTCCTCGCTCTCCTCCGGGCCCCCACCCTCGGGCGGCTCCGGCGGCAGCTCGTCATCGCCGAGCAGCTGGTCCAGCAGGTCCTCGTCCAGCCCGGGAGCGTCGAACGGGTTGCGGCGACGGCGGTGCGGGAGCGCGAGCAGGGCGGCGCGCCGGATGTCGTCGCGGGTCACCTCGTCGCGCCCGGCCCACGCCGCGTGCGCGACGGCGGTGCGCGCGGTGACGATGTCGGCGCGCAGCCCGTCGACCTCGAAGGCCGCGCAGACCTCGGCGATCTTCAGCAGCGCGGCGTCGCCCAGGCGCACCTCGCCGACCCGCTTGCGCGCGTCCTCGATCCGCTCGGTGAGTGCGGCCTCCGCGTCGGCGTACGCACCGGTGAAGAGGGCCGGGTCGGCGTCGTACGCCATCCGGCGCCGGACCACCTCGGCGCGCACGACCGGGTCGCGCGGCGCCGCCACCTCGACGGTCAGGCCGAACCGGTCGAGCAGCTGCGGGCGCAGCTCGCCCTCCTCGGGGTTCATCGTGCCGATCAGGACGAACCGCGCATCGTGCTCGACCGAGATGCCGTCGCGCTCGACGGTCACGCGGCCCATCGCGGCGGCGTCCAACAGCAGGTCGACCAGGTGGTCGTGCAGCAGGTTGACCTCGTCGACGTACAGCAGGCCGCCGTGGGCGCGGGCCAGGAGGCCCTCCTCGACCTGGATCCGGCCCTCGGTGAGCGCGGACTCCAGCTGGATCGAGCCGATGACCCGGTCCTCGGTCGCGCCGATGGGCAGCTCCACCAGCGGCGGGAAGAGGGCACCGAGCGCGCGCACGCTCGTCGACTTCGCGGTGCCCTTCTCGCCGCGGACCAGGACGCCGCCGATCTCGGGGCTGATCGTGGTCAGCACCAGGGCGAGACCCATGTCGTCGAGGTCGTCCGGGCTGCAGCCGACAACGGCCGACAGGGGATAGTGCAGTGGCATGTGAGGCTCCCGCTCGCTTCGCCATCGTGGAATGGTCGGGCGCGAGGCCGGTCTTCGGACTGTCACCGCAGCGGGCCTGTGCCGGAGTTCCACCGGCTTCCCAGATTCTCCCCGCGGGCCGACTCGGTGAGCAGACCGTTGGGGCACCTCGTGCCGCTGCCACGATAGCGTCAGCGCCCGTGACCGCGTCCACGCCCTCCACTCCGCGGCTGCACGTGATCGGCATCGGCGCGGACGCCTGGGCCGGGCTGGGCGAGCCCGCCCGCGCGCGGATCCGCGCGGCCGAGGTGATCCTCGGCGGCGAACGACACCTCGCGCTCCTCCCCGACGACGTGCGCGGGCGTCGGGAGGCCTGGCCCTCCCCGCTGCGCCCACGGCTCGGCGACTTCCTCGCCTCCCTCCCCTCCGGCACGGTCGTGGCGCTCGCGTCCGGCGACCCCCTCGTCTCCGGCATCGGTACGACGCTGCTCGGCCTGCTCGGCCCCGACCGGGTCACCATCGAGCCGGCGGTCTCGTCGGTCGCCCTGGCGCGCGCCGCGATGGGCTGGCCGGCGGAGTCGTGCGCGGTCGTCACCGTCGTCGGTCGCGACGTCGCCCTGGTGGCCCGCGAGCTCGCCCCGGGCCGCCGGATCCTGGTCCTGTCCTCCGACGAGACCACACCGGATGCGGTCGCCGACCTGCTGCGCCGTGCCGGCTACGGCGACTCCCCGATGACCGTGCTGGGCGACCTCGGCGCGCCGCAGGAGACCCGGCGGACGGGCACCGCGGCCGACCTCACCGGACCGCACCCCCGCCTGAACACCATCGCCATCGAGATCGTCGGGCGGTCGGCGTACGGCTGGACCGCGGGCCTCCCCGACGACGCCTTCGAGCACGACGGCCAGCTCACCAAGCGCGACCTGCGCGCCTCCGCCCTCGCCCGCCTCGCACCGACGCCCGGCGAGCACCTGTGGGACGTCGGTGCCGGAGCGGGCTCGGTCGGCATCGAGTGGATGCGCGCCCACCCCTCGTGCACGGCGACCGCGATCGAGGCCGACCCCGACCGGGCGGCCCGCATCGCGCGCAACGCCCGCACCCTCGGCGTACCGGGCCTGCGGGTGGTCACCGGCCGGGCCCCCGACGCGCTCGCCGACCTCGCCGCGCCCGACGCGATCTTCGTCGGGGGCGGTGCGACCCGGCCCGGCGTGGCCGACGCGTGCCTCGCGGCCCTGCGACCCGGGCGGCGTCTGGTGATCCACGGCGTCACCCTCGAGACCGAGCAGCTCCTGGGGCGCCTCTACGCCACCCACGGCGGCGAGCTGACCCGCGTCTCGGTCGAGACCGCGGCGCCGGTCGGCACGTTCACCGGCTGGACGCCGGCGCGGGCCGTGACGCAGTGGTCCTTCGCGCGCTGACCGCCCCCACAGCGGTCAGGCGCTCAGACCTCCTGCTGCCTCGTCGTACTCCTCGTAGAGGACCGAGACCAGCGGCGAACGGTGCCGCCATCCGGCGGGCTCGACGACCGGAGCCTCCGCCATGCCCTCGAGGGTGCCCAGGCAGAGCCACGCGACCGGTCGCACGTGGTCGGGCATCCCGACCAGCGACCGCAGGAACTCCTCGCGCCACGAGCTCACCCAGCGCACCCCGAGCTCCTCGGCCGCCGCGGCGAGCATCAGCCTCTGGATCGCGCACAGGACGGCGGACAGGCCACCCCGGGCCGGGTCGTGCCCGACGACGACCCCCAGGCCGCAGGCCGTGACCGCGGCGACCTCCTCCGACTCGACGGCGCCGAGGCGCTCCTGCTCGAGCTCGACGTGCTCGGCGAACACCCGCAGCGCCAGGGGCGAGCGGACGAGGACGAAGCTCCCGCAGTGGACCGCCGACAGCACGCGATCGAGGACCCGCGGCGGGAGCGGCGCTGCGATGACCATGCACCCACGCTAGGTCGCCGTCCTTGCACGAAGGTTGGACGGACGCGTCAGGTCCGGCGGTAGGTCTCCTCGTGCAGCACCGACGCGACGGGCGAGCGATGCCGCCAGCCGTACCGCTCCAGATCCGGTACGTCGGGCAGGCCGGCCACCTGACCGACGCAGAGCCACGCGACCGGCCGGACGTGGTCGGGCATGCCGACCAGCGAGCGCAGGAACTCCTCGCGGTAGAAGCTGACCCAGCCCACACCCAGCCCCTCGGCGGTCGCGGCGAGCCACAGGTTCTGGATGGCACAGACCACCGAGTACAGGCCCGCGTCGGCGATGGCGTGCCGACCGAGGACGTTCGGGCCGCCGCGGGTCGGGTCGTAGCCGACCACGATGCCGAGCCCGGACTCCCGGATGCCCTCGACCTTGATCCGGTTGAACGTCTCCAGCCGCTCGCCCTCGAGCGTGGCCGCGAACGTGTCGCGCTCGGACCCGACGTGATCGGCGAACGCATCGAGCGTGCGCGCCGAGCGCACGATGACGAAGTCCCACGGCTGGCTCATCCCGACGCTGGGCGCGCAGTGCGCGGCCGACAGGACCCGGTCCAGCACCTCGCCGGGGACGGGGGCGCCGGTGAACTCGCGCCGGGTGTCGCGGCGACGGTTGATCACGTCATAGAGCTGCACGGCGGCTCCTGTTGCAGTCGTAGAGGTGCGACTCGCCACCGGGCCGCGGGTCGAGGGCGCGACCGACGAGGATCACGGCCGCCTGGCGCAGCCCGGCCTGCTCGACCTGGTCCGCGATCGTCGCCACGGTGCCGCGCAGCACGAGCTCGTCGGGCTGGCTGGCGCGGTAGGCGACGGCGACCGGGCAGTCGGCTCCGTAGTGATCGGCCAGCTCGGCCATCAGCTCGCGGGTCCGGGTGATGGCCAGGTGCAGGACGAGCGTGGCGCCGGTCGCGGCGAAGGTCCGCAGGTCCTCGGTGTCGGGCATCGCCGTCGACCGCTGCTGGGTGCGGGTGAGCACCACCGACTGGGCGATCAGCGGGACCGTGAGCTCGCGCCCGAGGGCGGCCGCCGCGGCGGCGTACGCCGGCACCCCGGGGGTCACGTCCCACGGCACTCCCGCCTCGTCGAGCCGTCGCGTCTGCTCGGCCAGCGCGGAGTAGATCGACAGGTCGCCGGAGGCGAGGCGGACGACGTCCTGGCCCGCGGCATGGGCGTCGACGAGATAGGCGGTGATGGCGTCGAGGTCGAGGTGCTGGGTGTCGACGAGACGGGCCGTCGGGCTGACGTGGGCGAGGACCTCGGGGTCGAGGTAGGTGCCGGGGAACAGCACCACGTCGGCGTCGGCGAGCATCCGCGTGGCGCGCACGGTCAGCAGGTCGGCCGCGCCCGGGCCGGCGCCCACGAAGTGCACGGTCATCGCACGAACCTCGGCGTCCACACGCCCGCGGGGCTCACCCGGGTGCTCTCCGCGCCCACGATCAGCAGGCACTTCATGTCGATCGTCGCGGGGTCGAGCTCGGCCAGCGTGGTGACCTCCAGCGACTCCTCCACGCGGCCCACGTCGCGGCCGACGACCACGACGGTGTCGGGCTTGCGGTGCTCGAGCAGCACGTCGCGGGCCGTCGCGATCTGCTCGGTCCGGCTCCGCGAGGCGGGGTTGTAGATCGCGAGCACCAGGTCGGCCTCCGCGATCGCGCGCAGCCGCCGCTCGACGACCTCCCACGGCTTGAGCCGATCGGAGAGGGAGACGACGGCGAAGTCGGCGCCGATGGGCGCGCCGGCCCGGGCCGCGACGGCCTGCACCGCGCTGAGGCCCGGGAGCACGCGCACCGGCACGTCGGCGTACGCCGGGTCCTCGGCCGCCTCGAACACGGCCGCCGCCATCCCGAACACCCCGGCGTCGCCCCCGGAGACCACCGCGACCCGCTCGCCGGCCTTCGCCAGGTCCAGGGCGTGCCGGGCGCGGTCGACCTCGACGGTGTTGCCGGAGGCGTGCCGGGTCAGGCCGGCCCGCTGCGGCACCCGGGCGACGTACGGCGCATAGCCGACCACGTGGTCGACCTCGGCCAGGGCCGCGCTCACCTCCGGGGTGAGCCAGCCGTCCGGGCCGGGGCCGAGCCCGACCACGAGCAGCTCGCGTGCGGTCGTTTCGATACGCGCCGCGCTCGTTCCTCGCTCCGCGCTACTCAACCACCGGTCTGGGTCGTTGGTTGAGCAGGAGCGAGCGCCAGCGAGCGACGTATCGAAACCAACGCGGAGTCGCTCCGAGGACTTGTCCCCGGCCGTGTCCCCCGGCACCACGATCAGCGAGAAGTACGGCACGGTGTCCGCGTCCACCTCGGCCACCGGCAGCCGCCGCTCGTCGGCCTGCGAGGCGCGCTCGACGTACCAGGACCCCTCGAGCCGGCCGGCCGCCTCCAGCGCCCGCCGGACCGCCGGGAACGTCCGGCCGAGCTTCATGATGATCGCGCCGTCGGTGTCCGCGAGCCGGCGCGCGAGCTCGGGCTCGGGCAGGGTGCCGGGCAGCACGGTGAGCACGTCGGTCTGCCGCACCAGCGGTGTCGAGACGGCCGCCGTCGCAGCCGAGAACGCCGGCACCCCGGGCACCACCGAGGTCTCGTAGCGACCGGAGAAGCGGTCGTGCAGGTACATCGAGGATCCGTAGAACAGCGGGTCCCCCTCGGCCAGCAGCACCACCGAGCGGCCGGCGTCGAGGTGGGCGGCGAGCCGCACCGCGCAGCTCTCGTAGAAGTCGGCCAGCGCGCCGACGTACCCACCGGGGTGGTCGGTCGTGCCGGTCGTGACCGGGTAGCGCAGCTCCTCCTCGATCACGCCCGCGGGGATGAAGGAGGCAGCGATCCTGCGCGCGTGCGACTGCTTCGAGACGCCCGCGTGGTAGGCCACGACGGACGCCGACCCGATCAGCCGGGCGGCCTTGAGCGTCAGCAGCTCGGGGTCGCCGGGACCGATGCCGACGACAGTGAAGGTGCCGTTCACTCGACCTCCTGCGCGATCGCGTTGAGTGCCGACGAGGTCATCGCCGAGCCGCCGCGGCGGCCCCGCACGGTGACGTAGGGGATGTCGATGCCGTGCTCGTCCTCGAGGTCGATGAGCGCCTGCTTGGACTCGGCCGCGCCGATGAAGCCGACCGGGCAGCCGACGATCGCGGCGGGGCGCGGGCCACCGTCCAGGATCATCTCCAGCAGGTGGAACAGCGCGGTGGGTGCGTTGCCGATCGCGACGACCGCGCCCTCCAGCCGCGGCTCCCACAGCGACACGGCCGCGGCCGTGCGGGTGGTCGCCCACTCCTCGGCCAGCCCCGGCACCGCGGGGTCGTTGAGCAGGCACACCACGTCGTTGTCCTTGGGCAGCCGCGCGCGGGTCACGCCCGTGGCGACCATGGTGGCGTCGCACAGGATCGGCGCGCCCGCCTCGAGCGCGCCGCGGGCGGCGGCCATCAGCCCCGGGTGCACGACGAGGTCCTGCGCCAGGTCGACCTGCCCGCTGCCGTGGATCATCCGCACGGCCAGCTTCTCGGCGTCGGCCGGCACCGCGGAGAGGTCGGCCTCGCGCCGGATCGTCGCGAAGGAGTCGACGTAGATCGCCGGCCCCGCGTCGACGTACGGATAGCGGCGGGTGGGCCGGTTCATGCGATCTCCTCGGCGGTCGGGGTGGGAAGCAGCAGCCCGCGCCAGGGCGTGACGACGAGCGGACCGTCGGGCAGCGCCTCGACGGCCGCACGGTCCAGGCCGGCATCGGGTACGGCGAGGTGCCGCTCGTCGTACGGCATCGGCCCGGAGGGGGCGGGAAGGCGCGGGTCCGGGGCGGCGGGCGGCACCAGCGGTACGCCGAGCTCGCGCACGTGCCACGGCGCGGCCGGCCCGGTCCCCCGGGCCCGCACGAACGCGGCGGCGAGGTCGGCCAGCCGGGCCGCCGCCGCGTCGAGCGGTACGACGTCCCCCCACGTCTCGCCGACGCGCAGCTGGGCCTCGGTGGTCGACAGCACCACCAGGCCGAGGTCGCAGGGCCGCTCGACGAGATCGCCGCGGCCGTCGTCGAGCACGAACAGGAAGCGAGCCGACAGCCCGGCCAGCAGCGGGTCGGCGCACAGCCGCCGGTCGAGCTCGTCGAGGACGGCGTCGTCGAAGCCGGGCGAGGCCAGCACGTTGCGCACCAGCTCGTGGGTGCGGGTCGGCAGCAGCCCGGTGTCCTCCAGCGCCCGCAGCGCTGCGGGGGTGAGCGAGCCGCCCATCCCGGAGAACCCGCGGACCTGGAGGTTGGCACGCCCGGTCACCCGGACCCGCCCGTCCCCGTGCTCCTCGGCGACCTCGGCCAGCGCCCGCAGCGACGCCGCCGACACCCGGCCGCCGATCAGCCGCAGCCGCACCAGCAACCCGTCGTCGGCCCGCCACGGGCGCAGCGCACCGGGGCACAGATCGGCTCGGGTCCGACTCACTGGAGACCTTTTCTGGCCAGGGCCCGTTCGCGGGGCTCACGTCGACCACGCGGCGGTCGCCGCGAGGTGCCAGCAGGTGCTCGGACTCGGGACGACTCCCTCACCGTTGCGCGTCAGTCCCGGACTCTCACCGGGTTCCCCGACTGGCGAGGCCCAGGGTACGCGTTCCGCGCCATCCCGACGAGGCAACCCCTCGCGGAACAGCCTTGCTTATGACAATAAGGATTACTTAGTGTTGTCAACGTGGCCGCATTGACTCCCCGGGAGCGCGAGGTGCTGGAGCTGGTCCGGGTCCAGCCGCTGCTCGACGCGCAGTCGATCGCCGACCGGATCGGCAGCACCCGCGCGTCGGTCGCGATGGCGCTGTCGTCCCTCACCCGCAAGGGCGCGATCGCGGGCCGGGGCTACCTGGTGCGGGAGGAGCCGCAGGTCGTGGTCCTGGGCGGTGCGGTCATGGACGTGCACGCGGTCTCCGGCGCCCCGGCGGTCCTCCACACGAGCAACCCGGCGGCGATCCGCACCTCCCCCGGCGGGGTGGGCCGCAACATCGCCGAGGGGATCGCCCGGCTGGGGGTGCGGACGTTCCTGGTCGCGGCCGTGGGCGAGGACGCCTTCGGGCGCGAGCTGCTGGCGCGTACGGCGGAAGCCGGCGTGCTGCTCGATCGCATGGTCCACAGCCGATTCGCCACCGGCACCTACCTCGCCACGCTCGACCACGACGGGGAGCTGGTCATCGGCGCCTCGGACATGCGCGCCACGGACTCCTTGACCCCCGACCAGCTCGGCCGCGCACGCGACGTCATCGCGCGCGCCGACTTCCTGGTCGTCGACGGCAACATGCCCGCCGACGTCGTCCGGTGGGCGCTCGAGGTCGTCGCCCCGACCTCGGCCCCCGTCCTCGTGGAGCCGGTCAGCGTCGCCAAGGCCGGCCGGCTCGCGCCGCTGCTCGACGGCAGGCCGATCGACACCGTCACGCCGAACATCGCCGAGCTCGCGGCGCTGGTCGGCTCCCCCGTCGCCAACACGCGTCCGGCGATCGCCCGCGCGGCCGCGGACCTGCACGGCCGCGGCGTGCGGCGGGTCTGGGTCCGTCGCGGCCGGCGCGGCAGCCTGCTCAGCGACGACGGCGTGGTGACCGCGCTCGACGCCCTGCCCGCCGATGTCGTCGACGTCACCGGGGCGGGCGACGCGATGACCGCGGCGTACGTCGCGGCACGCTCGGCCGGCGATGCGCCACTCGCTGCGGCCGAGCTGGGCCATCGCGCCGCCGCGCTGACCGTCGCGCACCCGGACACCGTCCGCCCCGACCTCGCCGAAGCGATCCGAACGGAGACCCGCCCGTGACCACTCCCCACCCCTCCCTGTCCGTCGCTCCCGAGGTGGCGAAGGCACTCTCGGTCGGCGAGCCGGTCGTCGCTCTCGAGTCGACGATCATCAGCCACGGCATGCCCTACCCACGCAACGTGGAGATGGCGCGCGAGGTCGAGCAGATCATCCGCGACGGCGGCGCCACGCCCGCGACCATCGCGGTCCTCGACGGCGTCCCGCGGATCGGGCTGTCCGCCGCCGAGCTCGACGTCCTGGCCTCGGACCCCTCGGTCAGCAAGGTCAGCATCCGGGACCTCGGCTATATCGCCGCGCGCCACGCGCACGGCGCCACCACGGTCGCTGCCACCATGCGCCTCGCCGCGCTCGCCGGGGTCCGGGTCTTCGTGACCGGTGGCCTCGGCGGCGTGCACCGCGGTGGGGAGTCGTCGCTGGACATCTCGGCCGACCTGACCGAGATGAGCCGAACAGATGTCGCGATCGTCAGCGCCGGGGTGAAGTCGCTGCTCGACATCGGCCGCACCCTGGAGGTGCTGGAGACCCTGGGCGTGCCGGTCGTGGCCTACCGCTCCGACGAGTTCCCGTCGTTCTTCTCGCGCTCCAGCGGCTTCGCGGCTCCGATGCGCCTCGATGAGCCCGCCGAGGTGGCGGCGATGATGCGGGCGAAGTGGGACCTCGGCCTGGAGGGTGCGATCTCGGTCGCCAATCCGGTGCCCGTCGAGGACGAGATCCCCCAGGCCGCGATCGAGCAGACCATCCGCCAGGCGCTGGCGGATGCCGATGCCGGCGGCGTCCGCGGCAAGGACATCACTCCCTACCTCCTCGGCCGCATCGTCGAGCTGTCCGGCGGTGCATCACTCGAGACGAACATCGCGCTGGTGCGGAACAACGCCCGCCTCGGCGCCGCGATCGCCGTGGAGTACGCCGCCCTCGCCCCGTAGCGCGCGAGCAGGACCTGCCCAAGCCTGTGCGCCAAGCCTGTGCGCGCGGCAGCGCGGCGCTGCCGGCGCCGGTTGCCGAGCCTGGGCGGCGAGCGACGGAGGAAGCGAGGAACGAGCGACCGGAGGAGCGAGCCGCGCAGGCGAGGCTAGGCGCCGATCAGCGGCGACGCGCTCGCGCCAAACTAATTGACCTGGCGGTCACGGCCGTCCCAGTACGGCGCGCGCAGCTTGAACTTCTGCAGCTTGCCGGTCGCCGTACGGGCCAGCTCGTCGCGGAACTCCACGGAGGTGGGGGCCTTGTACCGGGCCATCCGCTGCTTGCAGTAGTCGATGACGTCGGCCTCGGTCAGCGTCGAGCCGGGCGCGACCACGACGAGCGCCTTGATCGTCTCGCCCCACTTGTCGTCGGGGATCCCGATGACGGCGACCTCGTTGACGTCGGGGTGCCCGAAGATGACGTCCTCGACCTCGATCGAGGAGACGTTCTCGCCGCCGGTGATGATGACGTCCTTCTTGCGGTCCGCGATCGTCAGGTAGCCGTCGTCGCCGATGGTGCCGCCGTCACCGGTGTGGAACCAGCCGTCGCCGAGCGCCTTCTCGGTCTCCTCGGGCTTGTCCCAGTAGCCCTCGAGCACGACGTTGGAGCGCGCGAGCACCTCGCCCTCGGCGTCGACCTGGAGCGTGACCCCGAGCGCGGGGGCGCCGGCCCGGACCAGCCTCCCGGCCCGCTCCTCGTCGGACAGGTCGTCCCACTCGGCGCGGCCGCGGTTGATGGTGAGCAGCGGGGAGGTCTCGGTGAGGCCGTAGATCTGGATGAACTCCCAGCCGAGCTCGCGCTGGATCCGCAGGATGGTCTTGGTGGGCGGCGGGGCGCCGGCGCAGATGATCCGCACCTTGTCCCGCCCGGGGATCTCGCCGTCCCACTCCGCCGCGGCATCGAGGATCGACGCCACGACCGCGGGCGCCGCGCACATGAAGGTGACGCCGTGCCGCTCGATGCGTCGCAGGATCTCGGCGCCGTCGACCTTGCGCAGCACGATCTGGGGTACGCCGAGGCCGGTGGTCGCGAACGGCATCCCCCACCCGTTCGCGTGGAACATCGGCAGCGTGTGCAGGTAGACGTCGCGGTCGGAGACACCGGCGTGCAGGCCGAAGGTGAGCGCGTTGACCCAGATGTTGCGGTGGGTGAGCTGCACGCCCTTGGGCCGCGCGGTCGTGCCGGAGGTGTAGTTGATGGTGGCGGTGGCGTTCTCGTCGGCCTCCCACTGCCGCGGGGCCACGCCCTCCAGGTAGAGGTCGTCGTCGTTGCCGAGCACGAAGGTGTGCTCGCACTTCACCCCGGCGAGCGAGTCGGCCACCTCGGGGTCGAGGTAGAGCACCCGCGCCCCGGACTGCTCGACGATGTAGGCGACCTCGTCGGGTGAGAGGCGGAAGTTGATCGGCACCAGCACCCGTCCGTAGCCGGTCACGCCGAAGAACGCGGTCATCAGCCGGGCGCTGTTGTGGCTGACCATGGCGACCCGGTCCCCCACGCCGATGCCGAGCGCGTCGAGCTTCGCGGCCATGGCGGCGGCGCGCTCCGCGAGCTGCGCATAGGTGAGGTCACCGAGGCTGGGAGCCGGCTGGTCCGGCTCGTCGACGACGCCGACCCGCTCGCCGTACACGGTGACGGCGCGGGCAAGGAAGTCGCTGGTGCTGAACGGGACGAACATGGGCGTGTGGCCTCCCTCACATCAAGGTGGGACCAACGTAGTGCGCAGCACCACGGCCCCACACCCCCCGAAGGGGATGTGGGGCGCGCCACTGACCAGGGCGTGGGGGTTCCTACCTGATCAGGGTCACTGGATGCCCAGCTGCTGGTCGGCGACCTTCGCGAACTCGTCGGTGTAGGTCTTGGTCGGGTCCACGTTCGACACGTCGGTGCCGATCGTCTTCTCGGTGTCGGCGATGATCGCCGGGCCGGACGGCGGCATGATGCCGTCGGCGGTGTACTGCCCGAAGTCCTCGGTCAGCGCCTTGATGTAGTCGGCCTTGGTGATCAGGTCGTTCTGGACGTAGTCGGCCGGCATCTTGTCGGCGATCTGGGCCGGGGTGTGGGTGTGCATCCAGTTCAGCGTCGCGACCAGCGCGCTCACCACGCCCTGGACCTCGGTCTTGTGCGAGTTGACCCAGTCGGTGCGCGCCAGGGCGGTGGCGGCCGGCCAGGCACCGCCCAGGGCCTGGTTGGCGCCGGCGGTGGTGGCGAGGTCGACGGCCGAGTAGGCCAGGCCCTTCTTCTCCAGGGCGGCCACCGTGGGCTGGGTGGTCATCACGCAGTCGACCGAGCCCTGCTGGATCTGCGCGACCGCCGAGGAGCCCGAGCCGACGGCCTGGGTGTGGTAGTCGGAGTGCGCGACGCCGGCCTTGGCGGCGATGAACTGGGTGAGCTCGTCGGTGCCCGACCCGAGGTCGGTGACGCCCATGGTCTTGTCCTTGTAGTCGGCGCCGGAGTGCACGCCGCTGTCGGTGGCGCACATCTCGCGCTCGCCGGGAGCGCCACCGAGCTGGACGATGCCCTCGACGTCCTTGCCCTGGGCCTGGAAGTCGAAGCTGTGGATGTACCAGGCGCCGGCCATGTCGACCTGGCCCGAGGCCATCGCGTCCTCCGCACCCACGCCGCCGTCGACCTCGTCGGAGAGCTGCACGTCGACGCCGTACTTGTCGTAGTAGCCGAGCTGCTTGGCCAGGGTGAACGGCAGGTAGATCTGCTTGTCCAGGCCGCCCACCATGATCTTGACGATCGGGGTGCCGTCGGCGTTGGTGTGGCTCCCGCCGCCACAGGCGGAGAGGCCTCCGGCCAGGGATGCGGTGACCGCCACGGCGGCCAGGGTCTTCTTCAACATGGTTGTTCCTTTCGAGGGTGCTGCGAACGCGGGGGTGGAGGGGTGGGGACCCGAGAGGTGACCCGAGGGGTCAGAGGCCGGCGGACTCGGTGCGGCTCGGCGGACGCCAGCGGAGAAGTCGCTTCTCGAGCCGGCCGATCAGGAACTCGGCACCGAGGACGAGCACCATGATCACGAACATGCAGGCCCAGACACCGGCCGGATCGAACCGGTTCTGCGAGGTCTTGATGATCAGTCCGAGACCGTGCTGGGCACCCAGCACCTCGCCGACGATCGCGCCGACGATGGCGAAGCCGAAGGCGCTGTGCAGGCTCGCCGCGATCCAGGTGAAGGCCGACGGCAGGGTCACGTGGCGAACGATCTGCAGCCGCGAGGCGCCGAGCACCTTGGCGTTGGCGAGGATGTTCTGGTCGACCTCCCGGACACCCTGGAAGGCGTTGAAGAAGACGATGAAGAACACCAGGACGCCGGCCAGCGCGACCTTGGGCGCGACACCGACGCCCAGCGCGACGGTGAAGATGGAGCCCAGCACGATCCGCGGGATCGCGTTGACCATCTTGATGTAGGGGCCGAGCACGTCGGCGAGGTAGCCGCTCTGGCCGAGCAGCACACCGACGACCACGCCGAGGGCGGTGCCGACGCCGAAGCCGTACACGGCCTCCTTCATCGTGGTGTAGATGTCGAACCAGTACGAGCCGTACGACGTGCCGTCGCGGAAGAGCTCGAGGGTGCGGTGCACGATCTCGGTGGGACGGGAGTAGTAGAACGGGTCGATGATCGGCGCGTCGGCGCCCTTCATCGTGATGCCCGAGAGCAGCTCCCAGCCGCCGAGCACGAGGACGACGAACGTCACCCGGCCCAGCCACACCAGGGATCGGCGGCGCAGCCGGAGCCGGCGGGCCTTGGCCGACGCCTCCCGGTCAGCAGCCGCGAAGCGGTCATCGGCGGTCGGTTCCACGGTCTTCTCCTCGCTGGTTCGGTCGCTCGGCGACGTACGCCGGTGCAGGGTCGAGATGCTCATGACGCCACCGCCGCGGAGCGTGCGTAGGCGCGCTCGACCTCGTCCTTGAGGGACTGCCAGATCTTGTGCTGGATCTCGAGGAAGTTCTCGTCGTAGCGCAGCTCCTGCACCGCACCTCGCGGGCGCGGCAGGGTGATGTCGTACGACGCCTTGACCGACCCGGGCCCCGCGGTCATCACGATGACCCGGTCGGCGAGCGCGACGGCCTCGTCGAGGTCGTGGGTGATGAACAGGACGGAGGGCCGCAGCTCCTCCCACAGGCCGATCAGCTCGGTCTGCATGATCGCCTTGGTCTGCACGTCGAGGGCGCCGAACGGCTCGTCCATCAGCAGGATGTCGGGCTCGTTGATGAGCGCGGCCGCCATGGCGACCCGCTTGCGCATGCCACCGGAGAGCTGGTGGGTGTAGTGGTCCTCGAAGCCGGCCAGGCCGACCCGGCGCAGCCAGTCGCGCGCCTTGACGGCCGCGGCCTTCTTGTCGGTGCCGGCGAGGATCGGGCCGAGCATGACGTTCTGGAGGACGGTCTTCCAGGGCAGCAGGGCGTCGCCCTGGAACATGAAGCTCACCCCGGGCGTCACGCCGTCGACCTCGACGCCGCCGACCTTGACCGAGCCGAGGCTCGGCCTGTCCAGGCCGGCGACCATGCCGAGGGTGGTCGACTTGCCGCAGCCGGTCGGGCCCACGATGGCGCAGAACTGGCCGGGCTCGACGGTGAACGTCGCGTCCTTGAGAGCGGTGAACGCGGTGCCGGACGGGGTCAGGAACCGCTTGGTGAGCCCGGTGACCTCGATCCGGGCGTTGGCCCGGTCGGTCCGGGTGGAGGGGGACGACATCGGGTCTCCTCGCGTCGGGTGGATGGAACAGCCCAGACGCTAGGTATGACGGCCGTCACACCGGAACCTTCTGCGCACAAGGCCCCGTTCTTCCGATTTCACGGGGTTTTGCGCGTTCTTCTCACCGCCCGCCCGCTGGTCGCCGGAAGTGACGACCCTCACAATGAGGGGGTGCCCGTCCTCGCGCGCCGGCTGTCGACCCAGATCTTCGCCGCGCAGCTGATCATCCTGTTCGCCACCGTGGCGATCGGGTTCGTGCTGCTCGCGCGCCAGGCGCGGATCGGGCTGGACCACCAGTACCAGGAGCGCTCCGTCGCGATCGCGTCCACCGTCGCCGGCATGCCCGACGTCGGCTCCTGCCTGTCCGGCCGCTTCACCTGCACCGAGCCCCTGGAGGCGCTGGCCCGGCGCGTGGAGCAGGAGTCGGGGGCGACGTACGTCGTCATCCTCGACATGCACGGCATCCGGCACTCGCACCCCAATCCCGACCTGATCGGCGAGGCGGTCGAGGAGCCGATCGCGACCATCGACGGCCGCACCCACGTCGGCACCGACAACGGCTCGCTGGGGCGGTCGGCCAACGGCAAGGCACCGGTGTACGACGCCACGGGCGCGATGGTCGGCGAGGTGTCGGTCGGCATCAAGGAGACGACGGTGGGTGCCGCGCTGCGGGCCCAGCTGCCGGCGTACGCGCTGTGGACCGGGCTCGCGCTCGCCGGCGGCGCGGTGGCCTCCTGGCTCCTCGCACGCCGGCTCAAGCGCACGACCTTCGGGCTGGAGCCGGACGAGATCGCGCTGCTGCTGCGCGAGCGCGAGGCCACCCTGCACGGCATCCGCGAGGGCGTCATCGCGTGCGATCCCGACGACCGGATCACCATGATCAACGACGAGGCGCGGCGGCTCCTCGGGCTCGGCGTCACGCCCACCGGCGGCCGGCTGGCCGACCTGCTGCCGCCGGGCCGGCTGCTCGACGTGCTGGCCGGCAGCGACACCGCCAGCGACGAGGTGGTGCTCACCGACGACTTCGCGCTGCTGGTCAACAAGCTGCCGGTGTTCCTGGCCGGCCGGCCGCACGGCACCGTCGTCACCCTGCGCGACCGCACCGAGATCGCGGGGCTGATCCGCGAGCTGGACGGCGTACGCCGCCTCACCGACACCCTGCGGGCCCAGCACCACGAGTTCACCAACCACATGCACACCGTCGCGGGGCTGATCGAGCTCGGCGAGCACGACGACGCGCTCGCGTTCCTCACCGACGTGCAGACCAGCCAGGCCGGGTTCGCCGACGCCGTCCGGGAGCGGGTCGCCGCGACCGCACTGGTCGGGCTGCTGCTCGGCAAGGCCGCGGCGGCGAGCGAGCGCGGGGTCGAGCTGCGGCTGACCGAGGACAGCTGGCTCGCCGACGTCCCGGAGAAGGTCAACGCCTTCACCACCATCATCGGCAACCTGATCGACAACGCGCTCGACGCGGTGACGACCGGCCCCGCCTCCGGCCCGGGACTGATCGAGGTCACCCTGCGCGACGACGAGGACGAGATCCTGATCGAGGTCGCCGACAACGGCCCCGGGGTGCCGGAGGAGCTGCGCGAGCAGGTGTTCCTGGACGGCTTCACCACCAAGCCCACGACCGGCGGCGTACGCCGGGGCATCGGGCTGGCCCTGGTGCACCGGCTGGTCCAGCGGCTGCACGGGTCGATCTCCCTCGGGCAGGGTCCCGGCGCGCGGTTCGTCGTGCGCGTGCCGATGGGTCCGAGGTCCGACACCGGAACGGGACGAGAGGTCCAGCACGCATGACCCGCAGCACCGGCCCGATCCGCACCCTGGTCGTCGACGACGACTACCGGGTGGCGGCGATCCACACCGCCTTCGTCGAGCGCAGCGAGGGCTTCGTCGTGGTGGGCCGCGCGCACTCGGCCGCCGACGCGGTCGCCATGGTCGAGGAGCACCGGCCCGACCTGGTGCTGATGGACGTGTTCCTGCCCGACGGCGACGGCCTGGAGGTCGTCCGCGGCCTGCTGGAGCGCCCCGCCCCGCCCGACGTCATCGTGATCACCGCCGCCCGCGAGGTCGCGACCGTGCGCACCGCCATGCAGCTGGGCGCGGTCCACTACCTGATGAAGCCGTTCGGGTTCGCCGCCCTCGACAAGCGGCTGCAGTCCTACCGGCAGCTGCGGCACCGCCTCTCCGCGCTGGGCGAGGCCGACCAGAGCGAGGTCGACGAGCTGTTCGGCATGCTCCGCCCGCCGGATGCCGGCCTGGACCGGCCGGCGAAGGGCCACTCCGCGCCGACCCTGGAACTGGTGCGCCGCGCCGTCGCCGACGGCGGCAACATGTCGGCCTCCGAGGTCGCGGCCGCGGTCGGCATCAGCCGCAGCACCGCGGCCCGCTACCTGACCTACCTGCTCGAGCACGGCATCGTCCGGCTCGAGCCCCGCTACGGCAGCACCGGCCGGCCCGAGAACGGCTACACGCTCGCTGCCACGCGCTCGCGGGGCTGAGCCGGCTCGGACCGCTCGAGCACCGGCATCACCTCCACCGGGCACACCACGGAGCGCAGCAGGCTCCGCCCGGTGCTGCCCAGGTTGTGCAGCAGGTCGCGGCGGGGACGGCCGAGCAGCAGCAGGTCGGCCCTCCGGCTCATCTGCCGCAGCACATGGCCCGGGCGGCCGTAGGTGACGGTGGTTGCGACCACGACCCCCGGATAGGCGGCGCGCGCGACGGTGGTCGCCGCATCCAGGTGGTGCTCGACCAGCTCGCTCCACGAGGGGAAGTCGATCAACGACGCGATGACCTCGCCGTACGTCGGCGCCAGGTCCCACACGTGGACCAGCTCCAGCACCGCGTGCTGTCGATGGGCCAGCTCGAAGGCGCGGAGCAGGAGCTCCTCGGGCACCCGCTCGTAGTCCTTGACGCCGACCATGATCCGCCGGCTCGGGCGGCCGCCCGTGGGCAGCGTCTCCGCCACCGGCTCGGACCAGCCGGACGGCACGGTGACGACCGGCGCGTCCGACGTCGCTGCCACCTCGGCGATCAGGGACCCGAAGCTCATGCGTCCGAGCGCCGGCTCACGGTCGTCCCCGAGCACGACCAGGGTCGCCCTCCTCGCAGCGTCGGTGATCCGGTGCCGGCGGTCGCCCGTGACCAGCACCCGGGTCACCCGGTCGGCGGGCAGCAGGTCGTGCGCCAGCGTCTCGCCGGCACTGAGGACCTGCTCGCCGACCACCCGGAACTCCTCGGCCGGAGGTGGCGCGGCGAGCGGAGCGAGAGCGGCCATCGGCAGGTAGTCCGGCGCGACGTGCAGCAGCTCGAGAGGGAGGTCCAGGCGCAGGGCCGCGACGGCGGCGTACCGCACCGATGCGGGCATCGACGTCGATCCGTCGACACAGGCGATGATGGGGCGGGGGTCGTTCATGGTGGGGTCCTTTCGACGCCACCAGTCCACTCGCCGCGGGGTCGTCTCGGGCAGGGCCCGACGCCCCCACGCCGCGGGACCAACGTCACCTCACCACTGCTGGGTGGTGTAGCTCCCGCCGGTGACGGCCTCGCCCTCCAGCTCGTTCTCGAACACCGAGTGCACGGCCACCCGCCCGGGACCGACCAGGCGCAGGAACATCGTGCGCACCTGGAACCGCCGCCAGGTCGACCATCCCCGCATCGACGGCGCCTCGAGGTGCAGCCCCATCTGGACCGAGAGGTCCTTGTAGAGCAGCGAGCGCGGCTGGACCAGGATGTGCTCCCCCGGCGCCAGGTCGCGGATGAAGGAGTTGCCGGGAGCGTGCAGGAGCAGCAGGCCGGGCTGCTCGCGGGCGACGAACACGTCGTCGTACATCCCCAGCGGGTAGTGGGTCTCGCGGTCGTCGCCGTACCCGGTCTGGAACCACATGCCGGTCCGCACGAACGTGTAGTCGATGCTCCCGGTGGCCGCCAGGAAGCGGTGCTCGCGCACCCACATCGCGCCCCCGGCGGGAAGGGGTACGGCGATGACCTCGCCGGCGTGGTTGTCCGAGATCCCGATCCGGCCCGGGCCGGTCGCGTCGAGCATGTACGACGGCATGCCGGCCAGCAGCCGCTTCCACCCGCCCGCGTTCGGGTGGTTGGTGATCCGCACGCCCGGCTCGGCCCACAGCAGGTTGTGGTGGGAGAAGTAGACCGAGTCGCCGGCGTCCAGCGCGAAGTCCGCGACCGGGACCAGGTCGCCCTCGATCTGCACCCGGCTGCGGCCGAACTGGATCCGGGTCATGTCCGCGATCGGCGGCTGCTCGACCCAGCCCGAGTCCGACACCGCGTCGCGCAGGTCGATCGGCGCGCCACAGCTCGGGCAGGAGCGCTGGGCCGCGGCCAGCTGCGAGCGAAGCCGGCAGTACTTGCAGCTGTAGTCCATGGAGTCGACACCCACGCCCTGGGTCGCGGTCATCAGTCGCTCCCGTGGTGGTGGTACATCGACTGGATCCCCAGCCGGCCGGGCCCGACGAACTCGGCGACGTACAGGCCCTTGCTGAACATGCCGGTCTTCACGTCCAGCTGGACGGTGTTCATCTGCACCGAGGCGTCCTTGTAGAGGAAGCCGCCGGGCTCGACCTGGATCCGCTCACCGGGCGCGAGCCTGCGCTCGAAGACGTTGCCGTTGCCGTGCAGCATGACCACGCCGGGCGCGCCGCCGGTGATGAAGCGGTCCATGTACATCCCGTTGCCGCCGTGCAGCAGGTTGGTCAGGCCCTTGATCCGCACGTAGGAGTACGCCGTGGTGTGGCTGGCCACCACGAACGCGTGCTCGCGCACGTCGAGCTCCACGCCGGGCGGCAGCGGGATCACCATCAGCTCGCCGGGGGCGTCGCGGGAGAACGCGATCCGGCCGGGGCCGTAGGCGCAGGTCACGATGTGCGGCATGCCGGCCAGGCTGCGCTTCACCCCGCCCTGCACGTTGTACGCCGCCAGGGGCGTGTGCGCGTCCTTCCACAGCATCACGTGGTGCTCGAAGTAGACCGAGTCGCCCTGCGCGAGGTTCACCTCCGCGACCGGCACCATCGTGCCCTCGACCTGCACCGTGGAGGAGGAGAAGCGGAAGTGCTCCATGTCCCGCATCCGCGGCGCCTCGCGCCAGCCGGAGTCACTGACGACGTCCTCGACGTCCAGCGGCGCCCCGCACTGCGGGCATGTGGTCGTTCCCGGATCGGACTGTGCCTGGCACCACTGACACTCGACGAGTTCCATGACAGCGCACGCTACCCAGCGAGCCGCCAGCTGGCGAGGACCCGGCAGCCGCCCTCGGCGTACCACTGCAGCTCGAGGCGCTCGGCCCGCGCCCGGGCCGGCAGCGTCCCGCCCAGCGCGCCTGCCACGGTGGCCGGGGAGATGTCGGCTGTCGTGTGGTCGAGGGTCACGTGCGGGACCGGGTCGAAGGCGCCGTCGTACGGCCTCAGGTGGGGGTACGCCGCCCGCGCCAGCTCGGTCAGGTGGGCGAAGGGCCCTGCGGGGACCGGGGCGGTGTGGATGATCCCGTTCGGGAAGGCGGCGACGCTCTCCAGCGTGAACCCGAAGGCGGGCGTGGTGCGGGCGATCCCGGCGAGCACCGCCAGATCGTCCTCGCCGGGCGACTCCAGGAACGGGGCGAGCACGGTGACGTGGGCATGCGTGAAGCCCGGGTCCGTCGACACCCAGGCCGGGTCGTAGTGCTGCCAGCGGGAGCGGACGAAGCCCTCCAGCGCCGGCACCGGAACGGCAAGCACGGAGTGACCCACGGATGAACTTCTACCCGCAACCGTCATCTCGGGTCGACTCCGTCGTTGGACCTGTGTCATAACTCGGACGTGACCACACCGTGACCCTGGGGGAATCTCGGACATGACCATCCATCACCCACGCATCGGCACCGATCTGGACGAGCCGGTCCGCGACCCGGAGCTGTCCGGGATGCTGCTGCTCGTCACCCTCATCGCGCTGTTCCTGCTGCTCGTGATCCTGGCCACGTAGTCGGGTTGCCCGGCATCCGTGCGGGCGCGGTCCTCGCGCGCCACGGTCGCTATCTTGCTGGCATGACCGACACGATCGCGCCGCCGAATCCCGCCGTCCACGCCGCCGCCGCCGAGCGGCTGGCCGGGCTGGCGACACCGGCCGGCGCCCTCGGCCGGCTCGGTGAGCTCGGCGTCTGGCTGGCGGCCGCTCAGGGCCAGTGCCCGCCGGCTCCGCTCACGAACGTGCGCCTGGTGATCTTCGCCGGCGACCACGGCGTCGCCCAGCACGGCGTCTCGGCCTATCCCCCGGCCATCACCGGCGCCATGGTGCGGACCTTCGTGGCGGGCCTCGCGGGTGTGTCCGCCCTGGCCGCCGCGCACGACGTCCACGTGCGGGTGCTCGACATCGGCGTCGACGACGACCTCGAGGGCGTCCCGGACGAGGTGCGGGCACACAAGGTACGTCGCTCCTCCGGCGCCATCCACCTCGAGGACGCGCTCACCCCCGAGGAGACCCGGCAGGCGATCGCCGCCGGCCGCGCCATCGCCGACGAGGAGATCGAGGCGGGCGCGCAGCTGCTGCTCAGCGGCGACATGGGCATCGGCAACACCACCCCCGCCTCCGCGATGATCGCCGCCGCGCTCGGCCTGCCCGCCGGCGAGGTCACCGGCCGCGGCACCGGGGTCGACGACGCCGCGCTGGCCCACAAGACCGAGGTCGTGCAGGCCGCGCTGGACCGCGCCGGCAGCCGGCTCGACGACCCGATCGAGACGCTCCAGGCGGTGTCCAGCGCCGACCTGGCCGCGACGGTCGGCTACCTGCTGCGTGCCGCCGAGCGCGGCGTACCGGTGCTGCTGGACGGGCTGATGTCCGTCGCGTGCGCGCTGACCGCCGACCGGATCGCTCCCGGCGCGGCCGCCTGGTTCGCCGCCGGCCACCGCTCCACCGAGCCGGCGCAGTCCCTCGCGCTGGACAAGCTCGGCATCGACCCGATCCTCGATCTGGGCCTGCGCCTCGGCGAGGGCTCGGGCGCGGTCGCGGCCGTGCCCGTGGTGCGCTCGGCGGCCGCGCTGCTGCGCGACGTCGCACTCCTCGCCGACCTCATGCCGTGATCCGGAGCCTCCGCCTGTCGGTGGGCATGCTCACCGTGCTGCGAGTGGGCGTGGTGCTGGAGCCGTCCCGGCGTACGGCGCGCGGCGCGCTGCTGCTCGCACCGATCGCCGTCGCCCCGCTCGGGATCGCGGTCGGGGTCATCCTGTGGGCCGGCACGGTCCTGGGGCTGCCCTCGTTCAGCGCCGCCTTCCTGGCCCTCGGCGCGCTCGCGCTGGGCACCCGGGCGCTCCACCTCGACGGGCTCTCGGACGTGGCCGACGGCCTGACGGCGCCGTACGGACCCGAGCGCGCGCTGGCGATCATGAAGACCGGTGCGTCCGGGCCGGCCGGCACCGCGGCCCTCTTCTTCATCCTCGCCCTGCAGGCGTCCGCCCTCAACGACCTGGTCGCCCGCGACGACTCCGACTGGCGCCGTCCGCTGCTGGCGTGCGGGTGCGTCATGGCGGCCCGGCTCGCGCTGTGGATCACCGCGTCCGCCGTCGTCCCGCCGGCCCGTCCGGACGGGCTCGGCCTCACCTTCACCCGGACCATCCCGCTCCTCGTCACGGTGCTGGGATGGGCCGCCCTGGCCGGTGCGGCCGTCGTGGTCGCGCCGGTGCGCGGCCCGGTCACCGTGGTGCTGGCGTTCGTCGCGATCGCCTTCCTCACCTGGCGCTGCATCCGCCGCTTCGGCGGCGTGACCGGCGACGTCTTCGGCTCCGCGATCGAGCTCGCCTTCGCGATCCTGGCCCTGGGGGCCGCGACGCTCTGAGCCGTCGTGCCTCAGAGCTCGAGGACGCGGCCCGCCACCACGAGGTGGACACGATCGCAGGCGGCGGCGACCCGCTGGTTGACGGTGCCGAGCAGGTCGCGGAACAGGCGCCCGGAGCGGTGGTCGGGTACGACGCCCAGGCCGACCTCGTTGGTCACCAGCACGACCTCGGCATCGGTGCCCGCGGCGGCCAGGGCGTCCACGAGGACGGCGGTCCGCTCCCCGACGGCGCGCTCGGCCTCCTCGACCGGTGCCTCCCACAGGTCCGCCTCGTCGAGCACGCCCTGCAGCCAGGTGCCGAGGCAGTCGACGATCACCGGTCCCGGCGCGGCGCCGATGGCGCCGGCCACGTCGCCCGTCTCCTTGGTCGTCCAGTCCGCGGGCCGCGCGGCGCGGTGGCGGGCGATGCGGGCCGCCCAGTCGGCGTCGTCGTACGACGGACCGGCGGCCACGTAGGTGACCGGACCCGGGCAGGCGCCGATCAGCGCCTCGGCGTGGGCGGACTTGCCCGACCGCACCCCGCCCGTGACCAGGATCCGGGTCACGGGGCGGACAGCCGGAACTCGACCCGTCGCTGGGCCACATCCGCGACGGCCAGGGTGACGCGCACGTCCTGACCCACCGGGAGCGCCGTGTCGGAGGTGACGGGCGCCTCCACGCCGATCTCCGGCACCATCAGCACGCCATGCGTCGGGTTCTTCTCGTCGGCGCTGGTGACGGTGCCGTCGAAGGCCTGGCCGACCCGGTCGGCGAGGATGCCCGCCTCGACCAGGTCCGCGACCGCCCGCTCGTAGGCGTGGGCGCGCCGACCGGAGTCCTCGAGCAACTTCGGCAGCTCGGGCAGCGCGCTGCGGGCCCAGTCGGGCACCGGGGTGCCCGCGCTCAGCGCGATGCAGACCTCGCCGACGTAGCGGTCACCGAGGCGGCGCAGCGGCGCGGTCACGTGGGCGTACTCCGCCGCCACCGCGCTCTGCACCCGCTGTGCGGGCAGCTCGCCGTCGAAGGAGGTGTAGCCGCTGCCGCGCAGCAGTCGCGTGCAGGCGACGGTCATGGCCTGGTGGGCCGGGAGCTTCGGGTCCAGGCCGCGGATGAAGGCCGGGTAGTCCTCGTCGGCCGGCCAGTCCACCTTGAGCGCCTGTGCCACGCGGCGCAGCCGCTCGACGTCGCGCGGGTCAGGCGGCGGGAGGGTGCGCAGCATGCCGACCTTGCCCGCCACCATCAGCCCGGCGGCCGCCATGCCGGTCAGCAGCGAGATCTGGGCGTTCCACAGCTCGACCGGCAGCTGCTCGCGGAACGCCAGCGAGAACGACCCGTCCGCTGCGGTGATCTCCTGCTCGGGCAGCGGCAGCGAGACGCCGCCGCGGGCGATCTCCTGCTTCTCCCGCAGCCGGCCGATCTCCTTGAGCAGGGCGATGACCTCGGGGGCGGAGCCTCCGTCGAGCGCGGCCTGGGCGTCGACGTAGGACCAGCGCGCGGTCGAGCGCACCTTGGCGCGCTCGACGGTCACGGACCGCTGGGCGCCGTCGTGGTCCAGCGCGATCGTCCACAGCAGGGCCGGCCGGACCTGGTCGGGCAGGAGCGACGCGGCGTTCTCGGACAGCGTCGGCGGGTGCAGCGGGATGCGGGTGTCGGCGCCGTACAGCGTCTCGCCGCGGCGCCGCGCCTCCTGGTCGATCGGGTCGCCGGCCTTCACGAAGGCGGCGACGTCGGCGATGGCGTAGTGCACCACGTAGCCGTCCCCGTCGCGCGCGAGGTGCATGGCCTGGTCCAGGTCCATCGAGCCGGCCGGGTCGATGGTGAGGAAGGGGAGGTCGGTGCGGTCCAGCTCGGGCAGCACGACCGCGGCCGCGGCCTTCTCCGCGGCAGCCAGCACCTCGGCCGGGAAGTCCCCCGGCAGGTGCTGCTCCTCGGCGATCCGCTGCAGCCCCTGCTGCAGCTGGGGCGAGCTGGCCCTGACCCGGAACACGACGTTGCTCGGCATGTCCTCGACCCTATCCTCGCGCCGACCGCGCCCACTCCTATCCTGGCGGCCGTGCTGATCCTGCTCCCGCCCAGTGAGGGCAAGACCTCCCCGCGGCGCGGAGCCTCCCTCGACCTGGACGGCCTCTCGCTGCCCGAGCTGACGCCCGCCCGGGAGAAGGTCCTCGACGCGTTGGTCGCCCTGTGCCGCGACGATCCCGCCCGAGCCGCGGAGGTGCTGGGCCTCTCCGCCGGGCAGGCCGACCTCGTCGATCGCAACGCCGCCCTCCGGTCAGCCCCCACCGCGCGCGCCGACCGGGTCTACTCCGGCGTCCTGTACGACGCCCTCGACGTGGCCACCCTCTCCGCCGGAGCCAAGCGCCGGGCGGGCTCCCGGCTGGCCGTCACCTCCTCGCTGTTCGGACTGGTCCGTCTCGCCGACCGGATCCCGGCGTACCGCCTCTCCGGAGACGCCTCCCTCCCGGACCTCGGTCCTGTCGCGGGCGTCTGGCGCGACGCGCTCGGGCCGGCGGTGACCGACGCCCTGGGCCGGGGCCTGCTGGTGGACCTGCGCTCGGGCGTGTACGCCGCCTTCTGGCGCCCGCCCGCCGACCTCGCCCCCCGGGTCGCGACCGTGCGGGTGCTGCACGAGTCGGGCGGGCAGCGGAAGGTGGTCAGCCACTTCAACAAGGCCACCAAGGGCCGCATCGTCCGGGCGCTGCTCGAGGACGGCGCCGACCCGCGCACGCCGCCGGCCCTCGCGGCCGCCCTGGAGCGGCTCGGCTGGAACGTCGAGGTCGGCGCGCCGGGGCCGAAGGGCACGCAGCTCGACGTGGTCGTCCGCGAGCTCTGAGCGGCCCGACCGGGTGGCACGGTCGGTGAAAATGTCGACAGATCGCCAACGGCTGGGCGTGCCGCGCGTCGCGGCAGGCACGGCGGCGTAGGCTCGCGACACCGTGGACGACGAGCGCAGACCTGAC
The DNA here is from genome assembly GCF_054777895.1 of Nocardioides ultimimeridianus. Lineage (NCBI taxonomy): Bacteria > Bacillati > Actinomycetota > Actinomycetes > Propionibacteriales > Nocardioidaceae > Nocardioides > Nocardioides ultimimeridianus. The sequence continues at coordinate 221,089 of NZ_BAAHAB010000009.1, forward strand.
CAGGCCCCCGAGCAGACCGGGGAACCCCTGGCTGCGCCGGAACCGCCCTCCCCGATCCGGCTCACGCTGGCGCGGGTGACCGATTCCGGCCGAGCCCTGCTGCTGCTCGACGAGAACGGCGGCGAGCATCTCCTCGAGATCACGCCGCTGCTCCGCACGTCCGTCCACGGTGGCACGCCTCGCCGATCGGAGACCAAGATGACCAGCAGCCTTCGCCCCCGTGACATCCAGAACCGGATCCGCTCCGGCGAGTCACCGGAATCGGTGGCGGAGGCCGCAGGGACGACGGTCGAGGCGATCATGCCCTACGTCGCTCCCGTCCTCGCCGAGCGCGAGCACGTCGCTTCGACGGCGCAGCGGGCCTCGCTGCGACGCGGTCCCGGCGAGCCCAGCACGCCCCCGATCAACCGTCTCCTCGGCGATGCCGTGGCCAACCACCTGGACGCTGTCGGCGCCAAGGCCGATGACGTCACCTGGGACGCCTACCGTCGCGAGACCGGCCGCTGGGTGCTCACCGCCACCTACGCCGTCGGCGGCCGCAGCGGCACCGCCCGCTTCACCTACGACGCCCCGGGCAACTACGCGCTCACCGATGACGACGACGCCCGGTGGCTGATCGGCGACCTCGTCCAGCAGGCCCCCGTCGCCGATCCGGTCGACGACCTCCAGCAGTTCCGCGCACGCCGGCTGGCCTCGACCAGCGCCGCGGACCTCCCGCTCGGCGGATCGCTCGGCGACGACGCCCTCGACCTGGTCGACGGTGCCGCCCCGGTCGACGAGCCGACCACCAACCAGGGCCAGCTGCCCTTCGACGAGCCGCTCCGCTCCACCGTCCCCGAGCCCGTCGCGGCCGAGGCCACGGACACAGCGTCCGCCACCGCCGGGAGCGACGCCGGCGACGGGTCCGAGGAGTCTGCGGAGGCCGCCCGGCACCGCCGTCAGGCGCAGAAGAAGCGCGGCCGCGCCTCGGTCCCGAGCTGGGACGAGATCATGTTCGGACCTACGGGAGATTGAGCCCCGATCCGGCGTAGGGTCCGGGTCATGGCTTACTTCGTCACCGGTGCCACCGGTTTCATCGGTCGTTACCTCGTCGACGAGCTCGTCGACCACCGCGAGGGTGAGATCTACGTCCTGTGCCGGGCCTCGTCCCTGCACCGGCTCGACCCGCTGATCCAGCGGTGGGGCCCGTCCCGGGTGATCCCGGTCATCGGCGACCTGTCCGCGCCCGCGCTCGGCGTCGACCAGGCGTGGATCGACGAGCACGCCGGCAAGGTCGAGCACTTCTTCCACCTCGCGGCGATCTACGACATCACCGCGGACGACGCGACCAACGACGCGATGAACATCGACGGCACCCGCAACGCGCTCGAGCTGGCCGAGAGCCTCGGCGTGACCACCTTCCACCAGGTGTCGTCGGTGGCGGCGGCCGGCGACTACCACGGCCGCTTCACCGAGGACATGTTCGAGGAGGGCCAGCCGCTGCCCTCGCCGTACCACCGCACGAAGTACGAGTCGGAGAAGATCGTGCGCGACGAGGCGACGATGGGCTGGCGGATCTACCGCCCGGCGATCGTCCTGGGGCACTCCCAGACCGGTGCGATGGACAAGATCGACGGTCCCTACTACTTCTTCCCGCTGCTCAAGCGGATGCGCGACAGCCTGCCGGGCTGGCTGCCGCTCGTCGGCGTGGACCTCGGCGACACGAACATGGTGCCGGTCGACTACGTCGCGAAGGCGATGGACCACCTCGGGCACCTGCCGGGCCACGACGGCGAGGCCTTCCACCTGGTCAACCCCGAGCCGCAGCCGGTCGTCGAGTCGATGAACGCCTTCGCCGCGGCGGCCGGAGCGCCCCGCTTCGCCACGCCCCTCGGCGCGACCTCGGCGGCCACCGGTCTGCTCCCCCGCGCCCTGCGCCCGCTGAACATCTTCAACTCCGTCGTCCGCAGCGCGCCCGCCCAGGTCATCCTGGACCAGACCCTGGGCCGCCTCGGCGTCCCGGCCGAGGCCCTGGCCCACACCTCCTTCCACTCGGTGTTCGACGACTCCAAGACGCAGCGGGCGCTGGCGGGCTCCGGCATCGCGGTCCCGCCGCTGGAGACCTACGCCCGGGCGCTCTGGTCCTACTGGGAGGAGAACCTGGACGACTCCACCGCCCGCAACCCGCGCACCCGTGCGGCCCTCAAGGGCAAGTACGTCGTGATCACCGGCGCCTCCTCGGGCATCGGCAAGGTGACCGCCCTGAAGGTCGCCCAGGCCGGCGGCATCCCGGTGCTGGTGGCGCGCGGCAAGGACAAGCTCGAGGAGACCAAGGCGACGATCGAGCAGCGCGGCGGCGAGGCGCGGGTCTTCCCCTGCGACCTGTCCGACCTCAGCGCGATCGACGACCTGTGCCAGCGCCTCATCACCGAGCTGCCCAGTGTCGACTTCGTGGTCAACAACGCGGGCCGGTCGATCCGCCGCTCGCTGAAGCTGTCCCACGACCGGTTCCACGACTTCGAGCGCACGATGCAGCTCAATTACTTCGGCGCCATCCGGCTGATCATCGGGCTGATGCCCCAGCTGACCGCCCAGGGCTCCGGGCACATCGTGAACATCTCCTCGATCGGCGTGCAGACCAACCCCCCGCGGTTCTCGGCGTACGTCGCATCCAAGGCGGCTCTGGACGCGTGGAGCAACGTGGTCTCGTCGGAGGTCGTCGGCAACGGCATCTCGTTCACCAACGTGCACATGCCGCTGGTGCGCACGCCGATGATCGCGCCGACCAAGATCTACGACAAGTTCCCCACCATCTCGCCCGCGCAGGCCGCCGACGTGGTGATCCGGGCCCTCGTCGAGAAGCCGCACGAGATCAACACCGCCCTCGGCACCGCCGGCGAGCTCGCCCACACCGTCGCCCCGCGGGCGGCGTTCCGGGTGCTCAACCTCGCCTACCAGGTCTTCCCGGACTCGGCGGCCGCCAAGGGCCAGAAGCCCCCGTCGGGTGCGGCCGCCGACGCCGCCGAGGCGCCCGCCGCCGGACGTCGCGAGACCGAGCAGATGCTGCTCGCCCAGGTCTTCCGCGGCGTGCACTGGTAACAACACAGGTCCCCTCCCCTGTGGAGGACGCCTGCACGATCCACGCGGGTCGTGCAGGCTGCTGCGGGTGAGCATCGAGGAGCCCCTCACCCCCGCCCTGAGCCGGGTGCTGCGCCGCGCGGTCGTGGACCACGCCGCGTCGATGACCGGGCGCAGCTGCCCGAGCACGCTGCACGTGGGCATCCCCGGCGGACCCCAGCGCACCCTGGCGCTCGACCCCGGGTGGGACCTCGACGCGACCCTGCGCGTGGACATGATCGAGGCGATCACCCGCCGCCCGCTGGAGGAGGGCCGGGTGCCGCTGCTCTGGCTCACCCGGGCCGGGCACAGCCAGGCCAGCAGCGACGACCTGCTCTGGGCGGCGGCGGTCCGCGCGGCGGGCGCGGAGCTGAAGGTCGCCCTCGACCTGGTCGTCGTCACCAAGCACTCCTGGCGGGATCCGCGCAGCGGGGTCGGGCGCACCTGGCGGCGCCACCGCCACCTGCCCGCGCCGGGGTGAGGGCTCACGCCGACCACGCGTCCGGCGGCACGGCGCCCTCCAGCAGGCCGGCGAGCAGGCCCGCCATCGAGTCCTCCGGGTCCGCCCGCTGTGCCCGGTCGACGGCCGCCCACGCCTGAGCACCGTCACCCGCCTGCCAGGCGGCGAAGCCGAGCAGGTCGGCGACCGGCGGCACGAGGTGCTCGGGGGTGCGCGGCAGCACCTGCGCCCAGAACGCGCGGTGCTGCACCGCGGAGCGACGGTCGATGAGTCCCCACGCCGCATCGCGGGCGGGCACCGCCTGCACGGTCCAGACCAGCCGCGCGACCTGCTCGGCGTCGAGCGGCTCCTGGTCCGCGACGTAGCCGCGCACGATGCGCTCGGTCCACCGCACCGCGCGGCGTACCTCGACCTGGCTGTCCGGTCCCGGCGTGTCGCTCAGCCCCAGGCGCTCCAGGGCGGCAGCGACCTCGGCGCAGGCCTGCGGGTCGGGCTCGAGTGCGGCGACCATGTCCTCGCGGCTGGCGTGGGTGAGCCGGCCCTCCACCATCGCCTCGAGCACGAACGGGTGGTCGCTGAGGTCGTAGGCGACCGGGTCCTGGTCGGAGTCCGGCGAGCCGGCGAGCAGTCGGTAGCGCTCACCGTCGGCCCAGATGCAGGCGATGACGTCGATCCCGGCGCGCAGGGCGCCACGACGCAGGGTCAGGCAGACGGCGCGCGCGACCCGCTCGTCGCGACCGAAGACCAGGAACACCGCCGCCCCCACGCCGTGGCGCCGGGCGGGGCCGAGGAGCTTCTCCTCCAGGTCGCGCAGCGCTCGGGGCGAGGCCCGGTCGGGCAGGCTCAGCCGGGCGTGGAACGGCCGCGCGGTCGCGAAGGTGAGCATCACGGCGTCCTCGCCGGGCCAGAAGCCGAGCAGCACCGGGGCGAGGGCGAGCAGGTCCTCCGGGCTGCGGGCGGTCATCTGCCGGACGGGGTCGGGGGTCGAGGCGGGCGAGGTGGGCGAAGGGTGCGAGGAGTGCGAGGAGTTGGTCATGCCCTCCAACCTCACGACGCCCGCCGACAACTCGGACCGTGCGACACAGGGGCTGTGGAGGAGGCACCGGCGCGGCCGGCCTGTGGACGCAGACGTGGCTCGCGATGGGACCAATGGGACCCATGAGGCGGAAGTGACCGACGCGATGTCCCGGTGCCGCGGTGTCGCCGGGTGTCCCCGGGCACCGTTAGGTTGAGCCGGTGCAGCAGGGCCCAGGTGACCGGAGGTGAGGAGCACCGCCTCGATCCTGCACCTCGACCTGGACGCGTTCTTCGCCGCCGTCGAGCAGCGCGACAAGCCCTCGTTGCGCGGCAAGCCGGTCGTCGTGGGCGGCACCGGCGGCCGCGGAGTGGTCTCGACGGCGTCCTACGAGGCGCGCGTCTACGGCGTCCGCTCGGCCATGTCCACCCGCGAGGCCCGTGCGCTCTGCCCGCACGCCGCCTACCTCACCGGTCGGTTCCACGCCTACCGCGAGGCGAGCCGGATCGTCATGGGCATCCTGCGCGCGCACTCGCCGCTGGTCGAGCCGCTCTCGCTCGACGAGGCGTTCGTGGACCTCGCCGCCGCCGACCTCCCCGACCTGGAGACGCCCACCGTCACCGCCTTCGCCGAGCGGCTGCGCGCCGAGGTGCACGACGCCACGGGCGGCCTGACCGCCTCGGTCGGCCTGGCCAGCTCGAAGTTCCTCGCCAAGATCGCGAGCGACCTCGACAAGCCCGACGGGCTGTACGTGATCGCCCCCGGCACCGAGCAGGAGACGCTGCGGCCGATGCAGGTCTCGGTGATCCCGGGGGTCGGCCCGGCGACCGTGGAGCGACTCAAGCGGATCGGGGTGCGCACGGTCGCCGACCTGGAGCGGCTCAGCGAGGACGAGCTGGTCCGGGTGTTGGGTCAGGCCCACGGCCGCGGGCTCTACCTGCTCGCGCGCGCCCGCGACGATCGCCGCGTGGAGCCCGAGCGCGAGACCAAGTCGGTCAGCGTGGAGGGCACCTACGAGACCGACGTGATCGACCGGGCCGTGATGGCGGCGATCGTCACGCGCCAGGCCGCGCAGGTCGCCAAGCGCCTCGAGGCCAACGGCCTGTCCGGACGCACCATCACGCTCAAGGTCCGGCTCTACGACTTCACCACGCTCACCCGCTCCAGCACCCTCGACGGCCCCACCGACGACGCCGGCGTGATCACCCGCGTCGCCAAGCGGCTGCTCACCGAGCTCGATCCGGTCGGCGGCGTACGCCTGCTCGGTGTCGGCGTCTCGGGGCTCGCCGACTGGGTCCAGGACGAGCTGTTCGACGACGGCCCGGGGATCTCCGAGGCGGAGCCCGTCGAGGAGGTCGCGCTCCCCGACGAGCGCAGCGCCGGCTACCGGCCCGGCATGGACGTCGAGCACGACGAGCGGGGCCGGGGCTGGGTCTGGGGCGCCGGCAAGGGGGTCGTCACGGTGCGGTTCGAGACCGCCGAGACGGGCCCCGGCCCGGTCCGCTCGTACGCCGAGGACGACCCCGCCCTGCACCGCTGGCAGCCCCCGGCCGAGGAGCCACCGGAGACCGACTAGCGTCGGAGCATGTCCGACGTACAGCCGCCGACCACCCCACCGATCACCCCGCCGATCGCCGAGCGCCGCCCGGTCACGACGACCCACCACGGCCACGAGCGGACCGACGAGTACGACTGGCTGCGCGACAAGGACGACCCGGCGGTGCTGGCCTACCTCGAGGCCGAGAACGCCTACACCGAGACCCGGACCGCGCACCTCTCCGACCTGCGCAAGCAGGTCTTCGAGGAGATCAGGGCGCGCACCCTGGAGACCGACCTCAGCCTGCCCAGCCGGGTGCGTTGCTACTGGTACTACGGCCGCTCCTTCGAGGGCCGTCAGTACGGCGCGACGTACCGCGTCCCGGTCGCCGACGAGGACGACTGGACTCCCCCGCAGCCCGCCGAGGCGGCCAAGCCGGATGAGCCGGCGCTGCCCGGCGAGGAGCTGCTGCTCGACCTCGACGCCCTGGCCGAGGGCCACGAGTTCTTCTCCCTGGGCGGCTCGGCGATCAGCCCGGACGACAAGCTGCTGGCCTACGCCACCGACGTGGTCGGCGACGAGCGCTACACGGTCCGCGTGCTCGACCTGACCAGCCGCGACCTGCTCGACGACGAGCTCACCGACGTCCTCGGCGGCGTGACGTGGGGGTCCACGGCGAGCCACTTCTACTACACGACCGTCGACGACACCTGGCGCCCGGACAAGGTCTGGCGCCACCGTCTCGGCACCACCCAGGCCGAGGACGAGCTGGTCTTCCACGAGCCCGACGCGCGCTTCTACGTCGGCGTGGGGCGCACCCGCAGCCGCAAGTACGTGGTCATCGCGGCCGGCTCGAAGACGACGAGCGAGTACCACCTGCTCGACGCGGCCGACGCCGACGCGCGCCCGCAGTGCTTCGCGGAGCGCTCCGAGGGCGTCGAGTACTCCCTGGACCACGCCGTCATCGGCGGGCAGGACCGGTTCCTGGTGCTGCACAACGCGGCGGGCCCGGAGTTCGAGCTCGGGATCGCCGCCGGCGTACCCACGCCGCGGGAGGGGTGGCTCCCCCTGCTCCCCCATGACGACGCCGTGCGGCTCGAGGACGTCGACGCGTTCGCGGGACACCTCGTCGTCTCCCAGCGCAGCGAGGGCCGCACCCGGATCCGCGTGCTGACGCTCTCCGACGACCCCGACGCCCCGGTGGCGAACGACGAGCTGCTCGAGTTCGGCAGCGAGCTCGCCACCGTCGGCCTGGGCGGCAACCCGTCCTTCGAGGCGCCGACGATCCGGGTCGGGATGACCAGCCTGAGCCACCCGTCCTCGGTCTACGACCACGACCTGAGGACCGGCGAGCAGTTCCTGCGCAAGCAGACCCCCGTCCTCGGCGGCTACGACGCCGACGACTACGAGGAGCACCGGCTCTGGGCACCCTCGACCGGCGGCGTCGAGGTGCCGATCTCGCTGATCGTGCGGCGCGACGCCCGCGCGACCGGTGAGCCCCTGCCGCTCCTGCTGTACGGCTACGGCTCCTACGAGGCCTCGATCGACCCCTACTTCTCGGTCGGGCGGCTGTCCCTGCTCGACCGCGGCGCGGCCTTCGCCATCGCCCACATCCGCGGTGGCGGGGAGATGGGCCGGCACTGGTACGACGACGGCAAGCTCGAGCACAAGCAGCACACCTTCGACGACTTCATCGCCTGCGCCCGCTACCTCGCGGACCAGGGCTGGACCACCCCGGACCGCCTCGTCGCCCAGGGCGGCAGCGCCGGCGGCCTGCTGATGGGCGCGGTGGCCAACCAGGCCCCCGACGCCTTCGGCGGCATCGTCGCCGAGGTGCCGTTCGTGGACGCGCTGACCTCGATGCTCGACTCGACGCTCCCCCTCACCATCGGCGAGTACGACGAGTGGGGCAACCCCGAGGCCGACCCGGTCGCCTACGAGCGGATCGCCGGGTACGCGCCGTACGACAACGTCGCCGACCTCCCCTACCCGCCGATCCTCGCCGAGACCAGCCTCAACGACACCCGGGTGCTCTACGTGGAGCCGGCGAAGTGGGTGGCGCGGCTGCGCGCCGTCGCGCCGGAGGCCGACGTGCTGCTGCGGACCGAGATGGCCGCCGGTCACGGGGGCGTCTCGGGCCGCTACCGCGCCTGGGAGGACCTGGCGTTCACCCTCGCCTGGGTCCTGGACCGCATGCGCCTCTCGGGCACGGGTACCTCGACGCCTGGCGGCGGTTCATAAGAAGACGCTGAGAGTACTCACCCTCGGCAACTTTTGCCGGACCGTCGCACGTCTTTACCGGTGTAGGCCGTCGCCGGGACGGGAATCCGCACTCCGGTCTCGGCGTTGGACCAGGTAGCACCCGGCGATCCCGGGTCGGCGAAGGAGGGCCCCAATGACCGCAATCAGGACTCGCGAGATCGAAGGACGGGACAGCGTCGGGCTGTACCTCGACGAGATCGCGCGCACCCCGCTGCTGGACGCCGCCCGTGAGGTGGAGCTGGCCAAGACCATCGAGGCGGGCCTGTACGCCGAGGACCTGCTCGCCAAGGGCACCTACGGCCGCCGCAAGGGAGCGCCCGGGTCTGCCCCGACCAAGGAGGAGCTGGAGTGGCTGGCCGAGGAGGGCCAGCGCGCCACCACCGAGTTCATCAACGCCAACCTGCGGCTGGTCGTCTCGATCGCACGCAAGTACGGCCGGGCGCAGATGCCGATGCTGGACCTGATCCAGGAGGGCAACACCGGCCTGATCCGCGCGGTCGAGAAGTTCGACTACGCGAAGGGCTACAAGTTCTCGACGTACGCCACCTGGTGGGTGCGCCAGGCGATCACCCGCGGCATCGCGCAGCAGGCACGCGTCGTACGGCTGCCCGTGCACGTGGTCGAGGAGCTCAACCAGGTCGGCTCGGCCCGGCGGACGCTGGAGCGCCAGCTCGGCCGCAGCCCCGAGCCCGAGGAGATCGCCGCCGAGCTCGGCATGGACCTCGAGCGGGTGCTGGACCTGATGACCTGGGGTCGCGAGCACGTCAGCCTCGACTCCCCGCTCGACGAGGACGGCGACACCTCGCTCGGTGACCTGCTCGCGCAGGAGACCTCGCCCGGCCCGGACCTGACCGTCATCGACGCCGACGCGCGCGACCGGCTCAACCAGCTGGTCGAGCAGCTCGACCCGCGGGCCGCCGACATCATCCGGGCCCGTTACGGCCTGGTCGACGGGCGCCAGCACAAGCTCGCCGACATCGGCCGCAAGCACGGCATCTCCGCCGAGCGCGTCCGGCAGCTCGAGCGGGAGGCGCTGCAGAAGCTGCGCCGGCTCGGGGACCCCGACCTCGCGGCCTGAGCGACCGCCACGTCAGAAGACCTCCGTCTCCCCCACAGGCGGAGGTCTTCTGACGTCCGGCGCGCGACCGGCCGCGCGTGCCACCATCGGGCCATGAGCACCGTGCCCGCCGCCCAGTCCTCGCGCCGCCACCCGGGCGTCGCCGCCTACCTCGAGACGCGCGCTGCGAGCGTGCAGAACCGGGTCGCCGACGCGATCACGGCCTTCGCCGGTTCGATGATGTTCGTCTACGTCCACGTGGTCGGGTTCGCGGCCTGGATGCTGCTGGCCGAGAGCAGCCCGTGGCCGACCCTGACGCTGGTGGTGTCACTGGAGGCCATCTTCCTGTCGACCTTCGTGATGATCGGGCAGAACCGGCAGGCCGGCCTGGCCAAGGCGAAGGCCGATCACGACTACACCGCCCAGGAGCTCGAGCTGCGCACCAACACCGAGCTCACGCGGGAGATCCACCGGCTGACCACCGAGCTGCACAGCAGGCTGGTCACCGATCAGGGCTGATCGGCCACGATCGCGTCGTACACCTCGTGGACGCGGGCGCGGAGCTCCTCCAGCGTCCCCGTGTTCTCGATCAGGTACGTCGCCACCGCGCGACGCTGCTCGCGGCTGGCCTGCGCGGCCATCCGCGCGCGGGCGTCGTCCTCCCCCATCCCCCGATCGCGCAGCATCCGCTCGACCTGGTGGTCCTCGTGGGCGTCGACCACGATCACCGCGTCGAACTCGTCGGCGCGGCCCGACTCGACCAGGAGCGGGATGTCGTGCACGACGACACCCGCGTCGGCGGCGGCCTCGCGCTCGACGTACAGCTCGAAGATGCGGGGGTGGGTGATCGCCTCCAGCTGCTTGAGCCGGTCGGGGTCGGCGAAGACGATGGCGCCGAGCTTGGGCCGGTCCAGGTCGCCCTCCGGCGTGAGCACCCCGGGCCCGAAGGCCTCGACCACCTCGGCCAGGCCGGGCGTGCCGCGCGCGACGACCTCACGGGCCAGCTTGTCGCCGTCGATGACGACCGCACCCAGCTCCTCGAGGATCGCCGAGACCGTGCTCTTGCCCGACGCGATGCCGCCGGTGAGTCCCACCCGTACCGTCACGGCCGCGATCCTACGGACACAATGGGGCCGTGACTCCCCTGCGTCCCGGCGACCGCGTGGCGCTGCTGGTGCCGGGCTCGCTCGCCTACCTCGACGCGGTGCACCGGCTGCTGACCGCGGGCATCGTGCCGATCCCCCTCGACCCGCGGCTGACCGCCCCGGAGCGCGCTCGCATCCTGTCCGGTCTCGACCCCGCGCTCGAGGTGACCGACGACGACGCCCTCGCCGAGCTGCTCGCGACCCTCCCCGCTCCGGGTCTCCCGCTGGCCCGCCCGATGCACTGCACGAGCGGCACGACCGGCACGCCGAAGGGCGTGTGGTCGGGCCTGCTGTCCCAGCAGGACGCCGAGGCGCTGGTCGCCGAGGAGCGCGACCTGTGGGGCTTCGCCGCCGACGACGTCAACCTGGTCCTCAGCCCGCTGTACCACTCCGCGCCCCTCCGCTTCGCCCTCGGTACGACGCTCGCCGGCGGACGCGTCGTCATCCCGGGCCCCTTCGACCCGGCCCTGATCACGGCGGCCATCGAGGAGCACCGGCCGACCACGATGTTCTGCGTCCCCACCCACCTGCAGCGCCTCTTCGCGCACTGGGACGAGCACGGGTGGCCGGACCTGACCTGCTTCCGGCTGGTCGCCCACGCCGGAGCACCCTGCCCCACCGACGTCAAGCGTCGCCTCATCGACGCCTTCCCGCCCGGCTCCACCTGGGAGTTCTACGGCTCGACCGAGGGCCAGTTCACGGCGTGCCGCAGCGAGGAGTGGCTCGAGCGACCGGGCACGGTGGGCCGCGCGCGGCCGGGCCGCTCGCTGCGGATCGACGACGGCCGGATCTGGTGCACGGTGCCGGACTACGCGCGGTTCAGCTACTTCAACGATCCCGACAAGACCGCGGCCGCCTGGCGCGGGGACGCCTTCACGGTCGGCGACGCGGGCCGGCTCGACGCCGACGGCTACCTCTTCCTCGACGGCCGCCGAGAGGACCTGATCATCAGCGGCGGCGTGAACGTCTACCCGACCGAGGTGGAGCAGGTCCTCGGCGAGTGCCCGGGCGTCACCGACATCGCGGTGTACGCCGCCGACGACCCCCAGTGGGGCCAGCGCGTGTGCGCCGCGGTGGTCGGCACCGTCGCCGAGGCCGACCTGGCGGCGTACGCCCGCGAGCACCTGGCCCCGCCGAAGCGGCCCAAGACCTACACGTTCCGAGCCGAGCTCCCGCGCACGCTGACAGGGAAGGTACGCCGCAGCGAGCTGTAGCCACTAGCCTCCGAGCATGACCCGCTCCTGGACCGCAGCGCAGCTCACCGACCAGTCCGGCAAGGTCGCCGTCGTCACCGGGGGCAACTCCGGCATCGGACTGCACACCGCGCGCGAGCTCGCCGCCCACGGCGCTCGGGTCGTCATCGCGTGCCGCAACCTCGAGTCCGGCCGGGAGGCCGCCGCGAGGATGAGCGGCGACGTGACCGTCGAGGAGCTCGACCTCGCCTCGCTGGCCTCGGTCGCCGCGTTCGCCCAGCGCTGGCAGGGCCCGCTGGACCTGCTGGTCAACAACGCGGGCGTGATGAACCCGCCGGCGTACCGCACGACCGCGGACGGGCACGAGCTGATGTTCGGCACCAACCACCTCGGCCACTTCGCGCTCACCGGCCGGCTGCTGCCCGCGCTCCTGGGAAGCCCCGCGCCGCGCGTGGTCACCGTCTCCTCGCTCGCCCACTTCGGCGGCACCGACAAGGTGCTCGAGGCCAACCCGGAGGCCGGCTACGTGCCCGAGCCGTACTACGGCAACAGCAAGCTCGCCAACCTGCTGTTCGCCGCCGAGCTGCAGCGCCGCGCGACCGCGGCCGGCTCGCCGCTGGTCTCCACCGCGGCACACCCCGGCATCTCGGCCACCGGCCTGGTCGGCGACCCCAACGGCATGGGCGCCAACCGGCTGGTGCGCACGGCGGCGCCGTACGTCATGCCGCTGCTGTTCCAGTCCGCCGCACGCGGAGCCGACCCCAGCCTGTACGCCGCCACCGAGGGCGCCCCCGGCTCCTACACCGGCCCGCTGCAGTTCCGCCAGACCCGCGGCCGGATCGGCGAGGCCCGGCGGAGCCGCTTCGCGCGCGACGAGGAGCTGGCCGGCAAGCTGTGGACGCTCAGCGAGGAGAAGACCGGGGTCTCGCTCGCCCTCTGACCCGGCTCAGCAGGCGAACTGGCGCCGGTAGGCCTGCGGGCTGACCCCGCGCACCCGCGAGAAGTGGTGCCGCAGGGTCGCCGCGTTGCCGAAGCCGACCTCGCTGGCGATCCTGTCGACCGACGCGTCGCTGCGCTCGAGCAGCTCCTCGGCGGCCGCGACCCGCTGCCGGGTGATCCAGGCGTGCGGCGTCGTGCCGGTCTCCGCACGGAAGCGGCGCGCGAAGGTCCGCGGCGACATCAGCGACCGGCGGGCCAGGGCCTCGACGCCGAGCTCCTCGCCCAGGTTGGCGCTGATCCAGTCCAGCAGCGGGCCGAGCGTCTCGGCGTCGCTCTCGGCGACCGGGCGCGCGATGTACTGCGCCTGCCCGCCGTCGCGCTGCGGCGGCACGACCATCCGCCGGGCGATGGTGCTGGCCACGGCGGCGCCGTACTCCTGGCGCCAGATGTGCAGCGAGGCGTCCAGCCCCGCGGCGGTGCCGGCGCTGGTGACGACCTGGCCGGCGTCGACGTACAGGACCTCGGGCACCACCTTGGCCTCGGGGAAGCGGGTGGACAGCTCGTCGGTGTACATCCAGTGGGTGGTGCACTCGATGCCGTCCAGCAGGCCGGCCCAGCCGAGCGTGAACGCTCCCGAGCAGTAGGTGAGCAGGCGGGCGCCCCGGTCGTGTGCCGCCTGCAGCGCCTCGATCACCGGCGTCGGTACGTCGGGACCGCGCCCCATCGCGGGGACGACGACCAGGTCGGCCTCGGCGACCCGCCCCAGGTCGTGCTCGGCGACGAGCTGGAACGCCATGGAGGTGCGCACCACCCCGGCCTTCGGCGCGCAGACCGCGAAGTCGAGGTTCGGCACCCCGTCGCGGCTGCGGTCCAGACCGAACCCCTCGCAGGCCACCCCGAACTCGAACGGGTTCGCCCCGTCGTAGACCACCACGGCCACATTGGTCAGCACCTCGCCACCCTCACACGGATGTGGCAGCAAATCAATGCACCGCGGCATTCCTGCCACTCGTGGCAGAAAGATCATGAGCGCATGATTACTGCCATGAGCATCGTCGCACTGATCATCGCGCTCCCCGTCCTCACGGCCCTCGGCCGGCTCCTCACCCGATGGGTGCGGGCCGACAGCCTCCACCCCCGGCCCCCGACCCCCACGTGGTTCGACTGAGCCCCTCCCGCCGCCGCGGACCCGATCCGTCACGGAAGTGACAGGTGACACAATCGCGCCATGCGGCGCGATCGGGCAGCGATGGAGTCTCACGACAACCTGGTGGGACGCTCGACCGACGCGGCGCAGGCGCAGGGCCTGCTGGGCGGCACCCGCCTGCTGACCCTCACCGGTCCCGGTGGCGTCGGCAAGACCAGCCTCGCGCGGCGGGTGCGCTCCGACGTCGCCCGCGCGTTCGCCGACGGCGCCCACTTCGTCGATCTCGACGAGTTGCGCGACCCGAGCCTGCTGGCGGCCACCGTCGCGGCGGCGGTGGGCCTGCAGCTGGCCGGTGGATCCGACGCCGTGCCCGCCCTGCACGGCTATGTCCGCGGACGCCACCTGCTCCTGGTCCTCGACAACTGCGAGCACCTCGTCGACGATGTGGCGCCGCTGGTCGGCGACCTCCTCGCCGAGGGGCCCGGGGTGAAGATCCTCGCGACCAGCCGCCGCTCGCTGGGCGTGCCCGGAGAGCAGATCATGGACGTCCCGCCGCTGGCGGTCGACGATGCCGTCCGGCTGTTCGTCGAGCGCGCCCGCGCCGCGGTCCCGGACCTTCCCGTCGACGACGCCCAGCTGCACGACATCGCGCGGGTCTGCGAGCGTCTCGACGGGCTGCCGCTGGCCATCGAGCTCGCCGCCGCGCGGGTCCGGGTCCTCTCCCCGGGACAGATCGCCGAGCGGCTGGACCGCGGCCTCGACCTGCTCGCCGGCGGATCGCGGCTGCTGCCGGCGCGGCAGCAGACCATGCGGGCCGCCATCGACCAGAGCTTCGAGCAGTGCACCGAGCTGGAGCGCACGGTGTGGGCACGCGCCTCGGTGTTCGTGGGCTCCTTCGACCTCGACGCGGCCGAGGGCGTGTGCGCGGGCGACGGATGCGAGGTCGCCGACGTACTGCCCGCCCTGGACGGCCTGATCGACAAGTCCATCCTGGTCCGCGAGGACCGGGCCGGCCGGGTGCGGTTCCGGCTGCTCGAGCCGCTGCGCGAGTACGGCCAGGAGGTCCTGGAGCAGGCGGGGCTCGAGGACGCGACCGCCCGCCGGCACCGGGACTGGTACGACGAGCTCGCCACCCGCGCCGACGCCGGCTGGCTCAGCGCCGACCAGATCGCGTGGCTGCACCGGCTCGACGCGGAGTACCCGAACCTCCGCTCCGCGCTCGGCTGGTCCATCGCGAGCTCCGGCGAGCCCGACCGCAGCCTCGCGCTGGCGGTGAGGCTGCACGAGTACCTGTGCATGCGGGGCGATCCGCGCGAGGCCCGGCTGTGGATCGAGCGGGCGCTGGCGACCTGCCCGCCGGACCTTCCCGGCCGTGCCCGGGCCATCGCCACCTGCGGCTTCGCGGCGGTGTTCCACGCCGACCCCGATCTCGGCCTGCTGCGCGCCGCCGACGCCGAGGCGCTGGGCGATCCCGACGCGGCGCCGTACATCGACCACGTCCGGGCGTTCGCGGGTCTCCTGCAGCTCCGCCCGGAGGCGGTCCGGTTCGCCCGATCGGCCGTCGAGAGCCACCTCGCGCGCGGCGACGAGCGGCACGCGATGCACCCGATGTTCCTGCTCGGCGTGCTGGAGGCGCTCAGCGGCGATCCGGAGGCAGGACGGGCGACCCTGCTCCGGATGGGGCGGCAGGTGCCACCCGGCGACGTGCACTACCTGGCGATGGCCCGCTTCGGCCAGGCCGTGGTCGAGGCGTGGTTCTTCGGCGATGCCGATGCGGCCGAGGGCCCCGCGCTCGAGGCGGTGCGGCTGGACGCCAAGAGCTCGAGCCGGCTCGGCCTCGCCCACCACCTGGATCCGGTGGCGTGGGTGGCGGTCCGGCGCGGGCAGCACGAGCGCGCGGCGACGCTGTTCGGAGCGTCGGCCCGGTTGTGGGAGTCGTGCGGCTCCTCGCCCGAGGTGGGGCTCCCCGCCACCCACGAGCACTTCGTCGCGGAGACGCGGGCGGCGCTCGGCGATCGCGCGTACGACGCCCACCACGCCGCCGGCCGCGCCATGGACACCGGCCAGGCCGTCGCCTATGCGCTGGGCGAGGCCGATCCGGTGCCGGCGGCGGAGCTCGCCACCCTCACCCGTCGCGAGTCCGAGGTGGCCGAGCTCGTGGCCGAGGGGCTCACCAACCGCGAGATCGCCGAGCGCCTCGTCATCGCGCCGCGCACCGCCGACACCCACGTGCAGAACATCCTGCTCAAGCTCGGGTTCGGCAACCGCACCCAGGTCGCCACCTGGGTCCGTGGGCAGCAGGGCGCCTCCCGGCCCTAGTGCGGCCGGGAAGCACACGACCGCGGTGCCCCCGGAGGGACACCGCGGTCGCGATGTGATCGTGCCGAGGCTGGCGCCTCAGGGGATCACTGGCCCCCGGTGAGCTTCTCGCGGAGCGCCTGCAGCGCCTCGTCGGAAGCCAGCGAGCCCGCGTTGTCCTCGGTCTCGGAGGAGTACGACGACGCCTCGCCGGCCTCGGCGGCCGCGACCTTGGCCTCGGCCTGCTGCTTGACGTGGGCCTCCCAGCGGGCGTGCGCCTTGGCGTACTGGTCCTCCCAGGTCGCGCGCTGCTCGTCGTAGCCCTCGAGCCACTCGCCGGTCTCGGCGTCGAAGCCCTCGGGGTAGAGGTAGTTGCCCTGGTCGTCGTAGCTGGCCGGCATGCCGTACAGCGTCGGGTCGAACTCCTCGACGTCGACGGCCGCGGTGGTCTCGTTGGCCTGCTTGAGCGACAGCGAGATCCGGCGACGCTCGAGGTCGATGTCGATGATCTTGACCATGACGTCGTCGTTGACCTGGACGACCTGCTCCGGGATCTCCACGTGGCGCTCGGCCAGCTCGGAGATGTGCACCAGGCCCTCGATGCCCTCCTCGACCCGCACGAACGAGCCGAAGGGAACGAGCTTGGTGACCTTGCCGGGGACGATCTGGCCGATCTGGTGGGTCCGCGCGAAGTGCTGCCACGGGTCCTCCTGGGTCGCCTTCAGCGACAGGGAGACGCGCTCGCGGTCCATGTCCACGTCGAGGACCTCGACGGTGACCTCGTCACCGACGGTGACGACCTCGGACGGGTGGTCGATGTGCTTCCACGACAGCTCGGAGACGTGGACCAGGCCGTCGACGCCGCCGAGGTCCACGAACGCACCGAAGTTGACGATCGAGGAGACGACGCCCTTGCGGATCTGGCCCTTCTGGAGCTGGGTCAGGAAGCCGTGGCGAACCTCGGACTGGGTCTGCTCGAGCCAGGCGCGGCGGGACAGGACCACGTTGTTGCGGTTCTTGTCCAGCTCGATGATCTTGGCCTCGAGGGTCTGGCCGACGTAGGGCTGCAGGTCGCGGACGCGACGCATCTCGACCAGCGACGCGGGCAGGAAGCCGCGCAGGCCGATGTCCAGGATCAGGCCGCCCTTGACGACCTCGATGACGGTGCCCTCGACGACGCCGTCAGCCTCCTTGACCTCCTCGATCGTGCCCCAGGCGCGCTCGTACTGCGCACGCTTCTTGGACAGGATCAGACGGCCTTCCTTGTCCTCCTTCTGGAGGACGAGGGCCTCGACCTTGTCGCCCACGGAAACGACCTCGGAGGGGTCGACGTCGTGCTTGATGGACAGCTCGCGCGAGGGGATGACGCCCTCGGTCTTGTAGCCGATGTCGAGGAGGACCTCGTCGCGGTCCACCTTGACGATGGTGCCGTCGACGATGTCGCCGTCGTTGAAGTACTTGATCGTCGCGTCGATCGCGGCGAGGAAGTCAGCCTCGGAGCCGATGTCGTTGACGGCCACCTGGGGCGCGTCGTCGTTGTAGCCGAGGGGAGTCGAGAGGAGGCTCGTCATGAGTAGGGATAGATCCTTGGGCGGTCAGAAGTAGGCGGTGCGTGCCTACGGGTGCAGACACAATTGTCAAGAGTACGCGGGCGCAGGTGCGCAGGTCCAACCGGCGACCTCTACGCTGACCCCGTGCAGGAATGGCCGCATCCCCCGGTGACGGCCCATCGTCGCAGCGCGAGCGAGACGGAGTCCCGGCTGGCGAACGGTGCGGACTGGGATCGGTACGCCGACGAGTACCAGGCGACGCACGGCGAGTACCTCGGCGACATCGGCTTCCTGTGGGGCCCCGAGGGGCTCACCGAGGCCGAGGCGGGCGTCCTCGGACCGGTCGCGGAGCTGGCCGGCAAGCGGGTGCTCGAGGTCGGCTCGGGTGCCGGGCAGTGCTCGCGCTGGCTGCGCTCGGTCGGCGCCGAGGCCTACGGCCTGGACCTCTCCCACCGCCAGCTGCAGCACTCGCGGCGCATCGACGAGTCGACCGGCGTCGTCGTACCGAGCGTGCGCGGGACCGCCACCGCGCTCCCCTTCGCCGACGACTCCTTCGACGTCGTCTTCTGCGCGTTCGGGGCGCTGCAGTTCGTCGCCGACATCGACCGGGCGGTCGGCGAGGCGGCCCGGGTGCTGCGCCCGGGCGGACGGTTCGCGTTCTCCATCACCCACCCGACGCGCTGGATGTTCCCCGACGACCCCACCGCCGAGGGCCTGCTGGCCTCCCAGTCCTACTGGGACCGGACCCCCTACGTCGAGGTCGACGACGAGACCGGCGCGACGTCGTACGTCGAGCACCACCGCACCCTCGGCGACTGGATCGATCTCCTGGCCGGTGCCGGCTTCCGGATCACCCGGCTGCTCGAGCCGCAGTGGCCCGAGGGCAACGACCGGCTCTGGGGCGGCTGGTCGCGGGAGCGGGGCGTGCTCACGCCCGGGACCGCGATCTTCGCCGCCGACCACGATCCGCCCGGCCGGCCCGATCGACGTGGTCATTCATGACCATGCCACGGAGGACGAACGACCCGATTTCGGTCCGATAGGCCCCGTGCGGGCAGACGATCCGGCATTGCCCGTACCAAGATGACGATGCACCCGTTGGTGCGCCCTGGGGAGGGAACGTCGCTCGGGCCGCGTCTGCATCGACTGCATGCCTTCTCCCACCAAGAGAACTCGGATGAGGGAGAAACACGAATGTCCACGCGTCAACGCGCTCGGGTCTCACGGCCACGTGCGCTCACGCTGACCGGCACCGCTCTGGTGACGGCCGCCGGCCTCACGCTGGCCGCCTCCGGGTCCGCCCAGGCCCAGCCGCTTCCGGCGCCGTACGACGGGCTCGCCCACGGCGACCTGGTCAGCCTCAACCTCAGCGCCCCTGCGCTCGGCCTGAGCGTCGCGGGTGCGGCGATCGGCCACTCGAAGGCCACCGTCGACTCCACGCTGGCGAGCAACAACTCCCGCGCCGAGTCCTCCAACGTCGACGCGAACCTGCTCGGCGGCCTGGCCCTGCCGGTCGACACCGCCGCGGCCACCGCGCCGCCGAAGTCCGACCCGGCCGCGCGCACCCTGCTTCCCGTCGACCTCGGCGCCCTCGCCAACGTCGGTGTCATCAGCGGCGACGAGTACGCCGACTACGGCAGCAGCACCACCTGCCCGACGGCGAACGGCTCGGGCGACCGCGTCTACTCCGACGCGTTGACCACCCTGGCCGGCGTGACCCTGCTCAGCGAGCCTGTCGTCGGCACCGTGGCGAGCATCGGCGCCTCCAGCCAGCGCGCCACGACCAAGGTCGACGCGGCCGGCGACGTCGTCTCGACCCTCACCACGAACGTGGCCCCGATCTCGCTGCTCGGCGGCGCGGTGACGGTCAAGGTCTCCAGCCCGGTCGTCCTCAAGGCCACCTCCGGCGGCACCACCGGCAGCGCCGGGTTCCAGGACCCGCCGACGGTGACCGTGACGGTGAACGGCAACAACATCAACGTGCCCCTCAACGGCCAGCCGCTGAGCATCAGCCTGCCGCTCGCGCTCGCCCCGGTCGCCGACCTGAAGGTCACCGCCTTCTCCCCCACCGACCAGAGCTCCGGCGCGCACGCCGAGGCGGACCTGCAGGAGCTGGTGCGGATCCAGCTGAACGTGGCGTCCCTGCTCGGCAGCCCGCTGGTCGCCCTCGACCTCGGCCTCGCGCCGATGCACGTCACCGCGGACGCCCCCACCGGCGGCGTCGAGTGCGTGCCGTCGACCACCAAGGACACCGACGGCGACGGGCTCACCGACGCCCAGGAGGCCCAGCTCGGCACCAACCCGAACAACCCCGACACCGACGGTGACGGCCTGACCGACGGCCAGGAGGTCACCACCTACGGCACCGACCCGCTCAAGGCGGACACCGACGGCGACGGCATCAACGACGGCGACGAGGTCTCGGGCATCCAGAACTCGTCGTACAGCGGCGCACCGACCGATCCGCTGAACGCGGACAGCGACGGCGACGGCCTCACCGACGGCCAGGAGATCACCACCTACGGCACCGACCCGAACAACGCCGACACCGACGGTGGCGGCGCCCAGGACGGCGCCGAGGTCCTGGTCGACCACACCGACCCGCTCAACCCGGCGGACGACGTGACGACCGACAGCGACGGCGACGGGCTGACCGACTCGCAGGAGCAGGTCCTCGGCACGGACCCGCACAACCCGGACACCGACGGCGACGGGCTGAGCGACGGCACCGAGGTCACCACGACCCACACCGACCCGACCAAGGCCGACACCGACGGCGACGGCCTCAGCGACGGCTACGAGGTCAACACCTCGCACACCGACCCGACCAAGGCCGACACCGACGGTGGCGGCGTGGACGACGGCACCGAGGTCGCCGCGGGAACCGACCCGAACAACGCGGCCGACGACGCCACGGTGGACTCCGACGGCGACGGCCTCACCGACCTGCAGGAGGCCCAGCTCGGCACCGACCCGACCAAGGCGGACACCGACGGCGACGGCCTCAGCGACGGCTACGAGGTGAACACCTCGCACACCGACCCGACCGTGCGCGACACCGACGGCGACGGGCTCTCGGACGGCAAGGAGGTGCACGGCCCGAGCTCGGCGTACCCCACCTGCCACAGCAACCCGCTGAAGAAGGACACCGACGGCGACGGCCTCACCGACGGAACCGAGGTCAACGGCGTCACCCTGCGGCAGAGGGTCTTCACCGGCCGCGGCGCCTCGACGACGAGCCACCGCATCGGCCGGGTGCACACCAACCCGTGCCGCAAGGACACCGACGGCGACGGCCTCTCCGACAGCCGCGAGGTCCGGGGCGCGAAGATCAAGACCCTGGTCATCCGGGCCAAGAAGTACGGCGGCAACTACGTGATCGGGTTCCGTACGTCGGACCCGACCCGCAAGGACACCGACCGCGACGGCCTGAACGACAAGCAGGAGTTCACCGGCAGCGCCAACAAGAGGTTCCGCTCGCGGGCCTCGGACCCCGACCGAGCCGACACCGACTTCGGTGGCGCGAACGACGGCACGGAGGCCCTCAAGCGGCACACCGACCCGACCGACTTCATGAACGGTCACGCGTAGACATATCGACCGATCTGCGGGGCACCGGCGCACGCCGGTGCCCCGCAGTCTCTTCTCCTGCGGCGCTCTCTCCCTAGAGTTCGGGGCATGGGAGCGGAGCGTGGCTGGGTCGCCGACGACAGCATCGGCTGGCGCATCCTGCTCACCGCCGAGCTCGCGCCCGCCGTCGACCGCGCCGCGCTCGCGGCCCTGCAGCGGCGGCTGACCGAGCCTGACCCGCGCCCGGTGCTGGTCGAGACGACCGTCGGTGCCGTCGTGATCTCGGCGCACCACTCCGCCACCGACGGGCTGGGGCTGCTCGAGCTCCTCGAGCGCGCGGGGCACGGCCCGGCGCGATCGGCCGCCCGCGGTATCGGCGACACGACCGCCCGTGGACTCGGAGCGGGGATCGGGCGCCGGCTGGCCGAGGTGGCGCTGCACCCGCCCGCCCTGCCCGTGCCGCCGGTCCGGACCCGGCGCAGCGGCGACGTCCTGGTCACCGCCGAGGTCGCCGGAGCGATCACCCCCGCCGCCCTGGTGTACGCCGGGGCGCAGGCCGTCCGCGACTGGCAGTCGACCCGCGGCGCCGGTGCCCGGCACGTCGCGGTCGCGGTGGGGGCCAGCCGCGGCGCCCGCCCGCCGGGTGCCGAGCCGGCCGATGACAGCGTGCTGCTGCGGCTGCGCGACGTGGAGCTGCTGGACGCCGACGGCGTGGCCGCTGCGTTGCGTGCGGCCGTGCCGGAGGCGAGCCCGGCGGCCGCGGGTCGCTCACGCGTCGCCCGCGCCGCGCTGGGGCTCGGGCTGCGGGCGCTCCGTGGCCGCCTGGGCTCGACCCTGCTGGTCTCCCACCTCGGCGAGGTGACCGCACCGGCCGTGGAGCGACTGGCCTTCCACCCGGTCACCGCGGGCGGCTCCGGCATCTCGCTGGGCGCGGTCGGGCATGCCGGCCGCACGACCCTCACACTGCGGGCGCGCGCGACCCGGTGGGACGACGATGGCCTCGAGCAGCTGCTCGAGGCCATCGTCCAGCGGCTGTGAGATCGCGCCGCGGCCGGATGGGGGTGGTCCTCAGACCCCGACCAGCGGACGATCCGAGCCGTGGTCCTGGTCGGCGCCCCGCGACGCGGACGCGGGCCGGGTCAGGAACAGCCCGAGACCGAGGAGGGCGAGGCCGAGCAGCAGGCCCAGCACGGGGATCCAGGTCCGCGCGCCGGCGAGCCACATGACCTTGCTGGAGAGCATGTCGACCTCCTTCTGGACCTGGGCGTCGGTGTAGGAGACGGTCCCGTCGAAGGCGGGGACGGTCGTGCCGGCGTACTCCAGCTCCTGGGTGCGCACCTCGACCCGCTGCACCGGCGTACCGGTCGCGGGCTCGATGTAGAGGGTGCGGACCATGCCGTAGGTCATCGCGGCGTTCACCGAGGGCGCCTTGGACCCGAAGACCGAGCCCGGGACCTGCTCGTGCGAGATGACCCGCGGCGCGATGGTCTGCACGAACTTGTAGACCGACATGCCCTTGATCGACGTGGTGCCCTCGTAGGTGGCGGTCGTCGCGGCGCGCAGCGTGTCGTCCCAGTTCTGGTAGTCGTGCTTGCCGGTGTTGAACGGGAACTTGTAGGTCTGCCCGCTGAACACGACCGTGTCCTCGGGGCCCTCCGTCGACTGGATCCAGGAACCGCACGCGGCGCAGTCCACGCCGACGCCGCTCACCGAGTCGAACGGGATCCGCTCCTGGGACTGCTGGAAGATCGTGCCGTCGGCGCGACGGACGGTCGTGTTGTTGTTCCAGACCGACACGCCCTCGGGGAGCTTCACCTTGCCGGTGTCGTCGGCGACGGTGTGGGCCGTGATGGTCAGGTCCGTCGTCTGGGGCGCCAGGACGTCGGGGTCGGTGTTGAACACCTGCGCCCCCTTCGCCTCCAGCAGGGTCGTCTCGTCGTAGCTGGGGGGAACGGTGGCGAGCGTGGGATAGGCGTAGAAGCGGATCAGGCCCGCTGCCACGACCAGGAACACGCCCAGGCCGACCAGTGCCGTGCCGATGGTGCGACGCATGGTGGTCACCTCTCTGCGGTTGCCGCGCGCGTCGCGCGGGGTCGGTTCGAGGCCGCGGGTGCGGCGCTCAGGATCTCGGTGGTCCACATCCGGGCGTTCTCCCGCATCTGCGACCAGTCGAACTTCTCGGCCCAGGACTGGCAGGCCGCCGTCCGGTGGGCCCGTACGCCGAGGGAGTCGGTGCCGTCGAGGGCCTCGGCCAGCTGCTCGGCGATCCGGCGGCGGACCACGTCCGGTGCGCCGTCGGCCACCAGCCAGCCGGTCTCCCCCGGCCGGATGGAGTCGCGCAGACCGGGGACGTTGCGGGCGATGGTGGGCACGCCCCAGCCGGCCGCCTCGATCACCGACTGGCCCCAGCCCTCGGCGTCGGAGGCGCACACGTGCAGCGACGCACGGGCGAGCAGCCGTCCCTTGACCTCGTCGCTCACGTAGCCGTGGAACGTGACCCGGTCGGCGATGCCGAGCTCGCGCGCGAGCCGCTCGAGATGCAGCTGCTCCGGGCCGCGGCCGATCACGTCGAGGTGGAGGGCGCGGCGCCGGGCCTCGGGCAGCCCGGGCAGGTCGAGGACGTCGCGCAGCGCGCCCAGCACGACGTCGACGCGCTTGTGGGTCACCAGCCGGCCGAGCACGACGATCCGGTCGGGGTCCTTGCCCGCGGCGTCGACGAGCTCGGTGGACGGCACGTCCGCGCCGTTCTCCAGCAGGCCGATCGGGGTGCGCCAGTCCAGCTGCTCGCGCATCTCGACCCGGGTCGAGTGCGAGACCGCGACGGTGCGGCGGTGCCGGTAGACGCGGCGCATCACGACCCGCTCCATCCACTGGCCCACCAGGGACAGCGGGTAGCGGAAGTGGGTGGCGAACTGCTGCTGGTGGACGTGGTGCACCACCAGGAGCACCGGCCGGCTGCGCGGCACGAACAGCGGTGCGTACGCCGGGATGCTGCCGGCCAGGTCGATCACCGCGTCGACCCGCCAGCGGTGCAGCAGCAGCCACCCGGCGGCGTACACGAAGAAGGTGAGGAGGCCGCCGCCGCGGCGTACCTCGATGCCGTCGCGCTCCAGGCT
The DNA here is from genome assembly GCF_054777895.1 of Nocardioides ultimimeridianus. Classification (NCBI taxonomy): domain Bacteria; kingdom Bacillati; phylum Actinomycetota; class Actinomycetes; order Propionibacteriales; family Nocardioidaceae; genus Nocardioides; species Nocardioides ultimimeridianus. The sequence goes on from NZ_BAAHAB010000009.1 coordinate 245,474, forward strand.
CCGGGCCTGGCCCGGCTCCCGCGCGGTCAGGTAGGTGACGTGGGCGCCGCCGTCGCGGAGGGCCACGGCGTACTGCCATGCGTAGATCTCGGCGCCGCCCGCGGCCGAGTGGTCGGTGTCGCGCCAGTTGACGACCACGACCCTCTTCCCGGCGAGCTTCCCGGCGGGCTTCCCGGACGGCTGCCCGGACAGTGAGGTCATGACGCGTCCCCCCGCGCCTCGGGCGCGGTCGCGCGGTGGGTCGCGATCATGGCGACGAGCAAGGCCGGCAGGGCCGCGGAGGAGGGCAGCGGCATCGGGTTCCGCCGCCCCTGGTTCCTCGACGCGACCCTGCCGGGGCTGGCTTCCTCGACCCCTGCCTGGGGGGTGGCGGCGATCGCACGGGTGCGCCAGGCGATCGCGGCGAGGTCGAGGAAGGATCGGGCGCCGTGCCGCAGGGGCACGAACGTGGAGCCGGGCACGTCGACCCAGCTCACCGGGATCTCGACGATCCGGGCGCCGGTGCGGTCCAGGAGGACCAGCAGCTCGACGTCGAAGGAGAAGCCGCGGGTGACCAGTCGCCGGGCGGCGTCGCGCGCCACGCCGGCGCGCATCAGCTTGAAGCCGCACTGGGTGTCGGCGACGCCGGGAAGGAGCCGCCGGGCCAGCCGGCGGTAGCAGGCCGCGCCGCGCGAGCGCGTGCGGCAGTGCCGGACCTCGGTGTCGCTGCCGGGCAGGCGCCGCGAGCCGATCACGACGTCCGCGCCGCTGCGCACCCGGGCGACGGCACCGGCGAACGCGTCCAGGTCGGTCGCGCCGTCGGCGTCCATGAAGCAGACCAGGTCCCCGACGCCGCTCGCCGTCCCCTCGGTGGCCGACAGCAGGCCGGCACGCACCGCGGCACCCTTGCCCCGGACCGGGCAGGCGATGACGCGGATCGGCAGCGCGGAGCTGTCCAGCGCGCGGGCGACCTCGGCGGTGCGGTCGTCGCTGGCGTTGTCGACGACGGTCACCTCGACCCGGCCGAGGTGCCGGCGGTGGTCGGTGACATAGCGGCGCAGGGCACGCAGGGTGCGCGGCAGGCGCAGCTCCTCGTTGTACGCCGGAATGACGATGTGCAGCATCGGACCCTCCCAAGCCGTCTGCCACGTCCGCGGCCACCCCTCCCAAGGTGGATCGGACGGATGATGCACGGCTCCCGAGCGGCCGCGCCCTACGCGATCAGCTGTCTCCGTAGGACCTCAGCGTGTTCGATGCGACGGGGGTCTGGTCGGGCTGGGCGATGTGGACGCCGCTGACCAGTGCGGCCAGGGCCGCGAGCGCTCCCACGAGCGCAGCGATGAATCGGTTCATAGAGGTCCCCTCCCAAAGACCAGGATGTAGGCGCCCACACTCTCCCGATTGTGTGGCGTCGGTTACATCCTGCCCCGGAGTATCCGGATCGTGCCGCTCAAAAGCAAAAGAACCCCGGCCGCGTCGCAGATCAGGACGATGTCCCGGTGTTTCGTGACCGAAGGCATGGTTGACGGGGTCCGTTCGGGGGTTCCGAGGTCGAGCAGGACCAGTCCGTCGCCGTCGTACGACGTCGTGGCGCCGTGGCTGCGCAGCTGCGCGGGCGTCGGGCGGGCACCGAGATCGGCCTCGACCAGCACCCACCGCACGTGCAGGGCACGGAGGGCGGCGACGGGATCGGTCGCGCCGAGGGCGCCGCGGACCGCCTCCGCGCGCGGGTCCTCGGCCGGCACGACCTGGTCGGCCAGGTAGGTCCGGTCGTCGACGAGGACCTCGCCGGGCAGCACCCGCGGCGCGGGGTCGAGCACGGCGCGGTCGTGCGACCAGGCGAAGGCCCGGTAGGAGCCCGTCCAGGGCAGCACCACGGTCGTGCCGGGGGCCGCGTCCAGGTGCGCGGCCACGGCGGCCCACCCGGGCGGGTAGGCCGAGCGCTGCAGCTGCCCGCCCAGCCCCCAGCCGAGCCCCGGCAGCAGCAGGATCGGGGCCACCACGAGCAGCGCGGCCACGCCCCACAGCGACTCGCGGCCCGGACGGACGCGCTCGCAGACCTCGGCGACCGCGCCGGCCAGCCCGACGGCCAGGACGGGCCCCAGCGGCGCGAGGAACCGGTGCGAGTCGCGCAGCAGCGCCAGGCCGGGCAGGTGCGCCGCGAGGTCCTCGAGCAGCCGGTCGCCGCCGGGCAGGTCCGGCAGCAGGGCAACGGCCATCGCGCCCGCGGCGAGGGCGGCGAGCCGGCGGGCCTCCCCCGGCTCGTCGCGGGACCACCGCACCAGTCCCACGAGGGCCACGAGGCTGAGCAGGCACGACAGCAGCACCACGAGCTCGCTGGTGCGGGCCTCGAGCACGATCGAGGTCTTCCAGATCCCGCCCAGCGACAGCAGGCTGGGGAGGACGCCTGCCGCCGACTCCCCGCGCGCCGCGAAGCTCGCGAAGACGCCGGTGGTGGTGACGTCGGCCGTCGTCGCGGTGACCGCCGGCCCGATCCAGGCCAGGTTCGCGACCACGGCGATCACCACGATCCGCGGCCAGGTGCGCCGGCCGGCGGCGAGCACCAGCAGCGTCAGGGCCGCCATGACGCCGCTGGACGGGCTGCAGAGCGCGGACGCGAGGCAGGCGAGGGCCGCAGGCGCCCAGTCCGCGGGACTCTCGCGCAGGCGGCGCGCGGCGAGCACCACCCAGGGCAGCAGCAGGTAGCCCAGCAGGATCGCCCACTGCCCGATGCCGAGCCGCTCGGCGACCCACGGGTTCCAGCAGAGCAGGGCGATCGCCGCAGCCCGGGCGGAAGTGCCGAAGCGGGCGGTCAGCCGCCCCATCCCGATCCCGCCGACGACGAGCCCGCCGGTCAGCAGCAGTCGCTGGAGGACCTCGCCGGGCAGCACGTGGCTCACCGCCGAGATCAGGGCGTCCATCGGGACCGCCCGCGGCAGGGTGCCGTCCAGGCCGAGCCACGCGTCCTTCCAGGGCTGGTGCGGCACGAACACCATGTCCCCGACCAGCCAGAAACCGCGGCCCAGCCACAGCGGACCGACGACCGCCAGGGCGAGGACCAGGGACCAGGCGGCGTCGGTGAGCACCGCGCGCCGGCTCACGGCGCCCTCCGCACGGCCGCGCCGAGACCGAGGGCGACGGCCGCACCCACCAGCAGGTCGACGGCGTCGGCGGGCAGCCGCGGACCGCCGCTCAGCTGCACCGCGGTCACGGCGTACGCCGCCACCAGGGCCGCGCCCACCAGGCCGGCGCACGCCCGGGGCCAGCGTCCGGCGAGCACCACGGCGAGGGCCGCGAGGCCGACGACGGGGCCGGCGAGCAGCCAACCGAGCAGCCCGGCCAGCGCCCAGGTCCACGGTCGGGCCTGCCGGCGCGGGGCACGCCGGATCGCCGGGCCCTTCGCGACGGCGGACGGCCGCACCAGCACCCAGCAGGCCGCGAGCAGCACCAGGACCAGCGTGACCAGGCCGCCGACCAGCCCGGCGACGTACCCCTGCTGCGGGGTGAACGTCAGCACGACCCGGCCCGAGGTGCCGGCGGGCAGAAGCCAGCCCTGGGCCCAGCCGTCGACGGTGATCGGGGCGAGCCGGTGGCCGTCCACGGTCGCGGTCCACCCCGGGTTGACGTTGTACGGCGCCGACACGACCGCGGCGGCGCCCGGCCCGACGTCCAGGACCGTGCGGGTGTCCGTGGCCGACACGACCGACAGCGTGCGGTCCCGGCCGGCCGGGACCGCGGCGGCGCGGGTCGGCAGCAGCCCCAGCTCCACCGGCTGGAACTGCTCGGTCGACAGCAGCCGGACCCGGTGCACCCCGGCCGCGAGCCGCCAGCGACGGGTGCCGCAGGGGTGCACGGCGAGCTCGCCGTCGCTCACCACGTCGCCGATCGTGCCGCTCACCCGGGTCGCGACCCGGTGGCCGTCGACCACGAGCGTCGGCCCGTAGCCGCACACCGAGCCGGTGGTCGCCGCCCCGTCGAGGGGTACGCCGACGCGCCCGCCCTGCAGCCGGAGCTCGGCCACGCCGAGCGGTGCCCCAGTGGCCCCGGCCGAGCGGGCGAGGGTGATCGTGAGGTGCCGCGCCCGCAGCGGCGGGAAGGTCGTGAGCGGGCTGAGCGCGCCGAAGGCGACCGACCGCGACCGGCCGTCCGGCGTCGTGATCCGCACCGCGGCCGGTGCCACGGCGACCCCGGAGGGCGCGACCATGGTGAGCCGGCGGATCGTGCGGACCCGGCCGAGGTCGACCTGCAGGCTCGGACGGGGGTCGGCGGGGTCGGCGACCCACTCGGTCCCCGGGTCGTCGTCGTAGGCCATCCGCGCCGACACCGCCGGGTCCGACCCGTAGGTCGAGGACGCCGTGATCCGCACGCCGCCGAGTGGCTGCAGCAGGGCCAGGGTCGCGCTGCTGGCGCGGGCGACGACCAGGCCGCGCAGCGACCAGGTGCCGTCGGCGGAGACGGTGAAGGTCCGGTCGATCCCGGTCTCCTCCTCCGCGGCGTGCTGCGCGCCGGGCTCGCAGTCGGGCCCGAGGATCGAGGTCACGCAGGCGCGCGCCGCAGGCGTCGCGGTGAAGAGGAAGGACGGGTGGGCGCTCTCGGCGACGGGCGGCACCACCAGGGTCCGCTGCGCGTGCACCCCGTCGATCGCCACCTCGGCCAGCGCCCCGGCGTCCGCCGAGCCGGCCGTCACCCGCACCGATCCGGCCACGACACCGCCGAGGTCCACGCTGGCGTCGCCGTCGGAGGTGACGGTGCGCTCGACGCCTCCGGCGCGGACGGTCCAGGTCCCGGCGCCGGTGATACTCACCCGGCCGATCGGGCTCGGCGCCAGCAGGTCCACCTGCCACCACTGGCCGGCCGGACCGGCGTACGCGCCCGGGCGCCAGGCGGTGGTGGGGTCGCCGTCGAGCGCCGACCAGGGGCCGTCCTCGGGGTGCACGGCGCCCACCGTGTCGGCCCAGCCGCGCGAGCTCGACGCGGTCACACCGCCGATGCCGAGGTAGCGCGCGACCACGGGCTGCGCCCCACCCGGCTCGGGATAGTCGGGCAGCACCCGGCCGGTGTGGCTCGGCTCGTCGGCGGCCATCACCGCGCTCACCGCGTCGTGCACGCGGCCGAAGTCCCTCTCGCGGCGCCGGTAGCCGTCACCGACCACGTCGACCGGTGCGCTCCACCCCGGCGTACCGGTGACGACCATCGGCTGGTCGGGACCGACGAGGCTGTTGCCCACGGCGGTCAGGCCGTCCTCGACCGAGGTCACGGTGACCGCGGCGGCGGAGTCGCGCACGGCGTACGTGCCGGCGGTCGTACCCGTGGGGACGGGATCGACCCGGAACACCTCGATCGCCGGACCCGGGCCGTCGTGCCCGAAGCTGCGGACCCGGGTGATCCCCGGCGAGCGCGCGAGGGCGATCGCGACGGTGCTCGCCGACGGCACCTGCGCAAGCTCCTGGTCGAGGTCGTGGCGCAGCAGGATCTGGGTGACGCCGACCCGGGCCAGCATGAAGCGCAGGTACGCCGACCCGGTGCCCGTCTCCAGGTAGGACTCCAGCTGCGAGAGCATCCGGATCGTCCCCGACGGCGTCAGCGGCACCTGGGAGCGGGTCACCCACGGCGACCGCGCGACCGCGTCCATCGGCTCCTCCATGGTCCAGCCCCAGGTCTGGTTGCCGAAGCCCGAGCCGGGGATCACCCAGGTCGTCCCGGGTCGCTGGGCGACGTACGCCGCCGCGTCGGTCCAGTACGACGGAATGCGGGTCCAGCCGGGGATGCGGGTGTTCGCTGCGACGATCGGCGCGGACATCGCCACGAGCCCGCCCGCCAGCGCGAGCGCGAGACCGGCCGCGACCGCCGCCCGCACCGCGCGCACCCTGCCGGCCCGACCGTCAGCCCGTCCGCCAACCCGGTCGAGCCACGCGCGCGCCACGTGGTCCACGACCACCGCCACCCCGATGGCGAGCGGCAGCCGCAGGATCGGGTCGGCCTTCGGGATGTTCCGCAGCGGGGCGAGCGAGCCGTCGAGCAGCCCCTGCAGCCAGCCCGCGAACGGGCCGTCCAGCGGGCCGGTGTGCGCCGCGACCTGGCAGAGCAGGCCGAGCGCCGCCGCGCCCAGCAGGGGCGCCCGCCAGCGACTGCGCCAGCGCAGCAGCCCCACCAGCCCGAGCGCCGCCACCAGCCCCGATCCGAGCACCAGCCAGGGCGAGGTGGACAGCTGCCAGCCGGCCGGCCACCACGGCGTACCGGAGACCTGGAGGAAGTCGATCCAGTTGCTCGCACCGCGCAGCGACGAGGCGAAGCCCGCGGTGGCGGTCGTGGTCCGCGCGTCCTCGACGTAGTCGAAGAACGGCGGGCTGGAGGCGCCCAGCCGCAGCAGCGACACGATCCACCAGGCGTTGGCCGCCGCCATCAGCGCGAGCCAGCCCGCGACGAAGCGCCACCCGACCAGCCGCCGCCACGCCGCCCAGCCGACCACGATCGCCAGCAGCGCCGCGGGAGCCGCCGTCGCGGTGCCGTTGACCCCGCCGCCGCACGCGAAGGCGGCCACCGACAACAGAGCAGCGTCCCGTGGCCGGCGCCGCCGCTCGACCATCAGCGCCAGGGGCAGCACCGCCCACGGCAGCACCGCCGCGGGCAGGATCTCCGCGCTGCGCAGGCCGACCTCCGCGACCATCCGGGGCGCCAGCGCGTAGGCGACCCCGGCGGCCGCCGCGGCCCAGGGTCCCGTGCCCAGGGCACGTGCCAGCCGGCGTACGCCCTCACAGGCGAGGACGAGCAGCAGGAAGGACCACAGCCGCTGGGTCACCCACCCGGGAACCCCCAGCCACTCCACGACGGTGAAGAAGCTGCCCTGCGGGAAGAGGTAGCCGTAGGCCTGGTTCTGCAGCTCGCCCAGCGAGGTGCCCGGATGCCACAGCGAGAAGGTCCCCGCGAGATAGTCGCCCGGGCGCTCGGTGAGCTCGAGCCGGGTGTCGTTGGTGGTCCGACCCCACTGCTCGGTGAGGGTCAGGACGGCGAGCGCGGCGTAGATGCAGCACAGCACTGCGGTGCACCGACGGTCGCCGCGGACACCCCGATCCGGCATCCGACCTCCCTCCTGGCTCCTCCCGAGTGGCGGTGGTCACTGTATGCGGGCGCAGCGATGATCCTCAGAACCTGTGGCCCAGCCTTTAGGCTCTGAGCCGTGATGAGCGTGGTCGAGGCCCCCGTGGGCTCCAAGATCTTCCGGTTGCTGCGCAGCAGCGCCGGCATCGCGATCGCCATGGCCATCATGAACATCGGCGCCTACGCGTTCCAGATGGTCTCGGCCCGCCTCCTCGGCCCCGAGCAGTACGGCGGCATCGCCAGCCTGATGGCCCTGCTCATGGTCCTCTCGGTCGTCCAGCTCGGCATCCAGGCGACCGCGGCCCGCCGGATCGTGCACGAGCCCGCCGACGTCGCCGCCATCGAGCAGAGCATCCTCGCCACGACCTGGCGCGCCGCCTGGGGCCTGGGCATCCTGGCGCTGGCCTGCACCCCACTGGTGTGGAAGCTGCTCGAGCTCGGGTCGATCTACCCGGCGGTCCTGCTCGCGCTGACCGTCATCCCGACCACGCTGATGGGCGGCCAGGCCGGCGTCCTGCAGGGCGAGCGCCGCTGGCTGCCGCTGTCGCTGATGTACATCGGCGTCGGCGTCCCGCGGGTCGTGCTGGGCGCGGGCTTCCTCGCGGTCCGCCACACCGAGGCCAGCGGCATGCTCGGCGTCCTGGTCGCCTCCTTCATCCCGGTCGGCATCGGCTTCCTCGCGCTGCGCGGCCATCGCCCGCACGCCAAGGCGACCGCCCACAACCGCGAGGTACGCCGCGACGTCCGCCACGAGGCCATCGCCTCGTCGATGGCACTGCTCGCCTTCACCGCGCTGGCCAACCTCGACGTGATCGTGGCGCGCAACGTCCTCTCCCATCACGACGCCGGCCTGTACGCCGGCGGCCTGATCGTGACCAAGGCCGTGCTCTTCCTGCCGCAGTTCGCGGTGGTCATCCTGTTCCCCTCGATGGCCGACGACTCCCAGAGCCGCCAGGCGATCGTGCGCGGCCTGCTCTTCCTCGGCGGCCTCGGCGCGTTCTGCGTCGCCGGCGCCTGGGTGCTGCAGGGCGTGGCGGTCCAGTTCGTCGGTGGCGAGAAGTACGCCGGCGTCACCGGCCGGCTCTGGCTCTTCGCCGTCATCGGCGGGCTGCTGTCGCTGCTGCAGCTGCTGGTCTACAGCGGCCTGGCCCAGCGCGGCCGCAGCACCAAGTACATCGTCGCCGTCAGCGTCGCCGCCCTGATCGGCCTGGGCGGCATGGCCACCGGCCTCACCGGCCTGGCTCTCACCGTCATGGCCATCGACGCCGTCACCGTCGCCGTCCTCTTGGCGCTGCAGCTGCTGCAGCGCCCGGTGCCCGCCGCGGCCGAATAGCCCGCCACCTGCTGGTTTCGATACGCCGCTCGCTGGCGCTCGCGGCACTCAACCAGCGAGATGTCGTTGGTTGAGTAGCCGTTCGCGACTGAGCCTGCGAAGTCGCGAACGGCGTATCGAACCAGCGACTCAGTGGGCCGCTTCGTGCCAGCTGCGACCGGTCCCGACCGACACGTCCAGCGGCACCGCCAGGTCCGCGGCGGAACCCATCTGCTCCCGGACCAGCGCCTCGAGGGTCTCCCGCTCCCCTGCGGCCACCTCGAAGACGAGTTCGTCGTGCACCTGCAGCAGCATCCGTGAGGACAGCCCGGCGGCGCTCATGGCCGCCGCGGTGTTGAGCATGGCGACCTTGATCAGGTCCGCGGCCGAGCCCTGGATCGGCGCGTTGAGGGCCATCCGCTCGGCCATCTCGCGGCGCTGCCGGTTGTCGGAGGTCAGGTCGGGCAGGTAGCGCCGCCGGCCCATGATGGTCTCGGTGAACCCGGTGCTGCGGGCCTCGTCGACCACGCCGGAGAGGTAGTCGCGCACGCCGCCGAAGGTCTCGAAGTACTCCTCCATCAGCCCCCGCGCCTCGCTCGGCTCGATGCCGAGCTGCTGGGACAGGCCGAAGGCCGAGAGCCCGTAGGCCAGGCCGTAGTTCATCGCCTTGATCTTCGCGCGCTGCTCGGGCGAGACCGCGACGTCGTCGGCCACGCCGAACACCCGGCGGGCGGTGATGGTGTGGAAGTCCTGCCCGGACCGGAACGCCTCGATCAGCAGCGCGTCCTCGGACAGGTGCGCCATGATCCGCATCTCGATCTGGCTGTAGTCGGCGGTCATCAGCGCCTCGTAGCCGCTGCCGACCACGAAGCTCTCCCGGATCCGGCGCCCCTCCTCGGTCCGCACCGGGATGTTCTGCAGGTTCGGATCGGTGCTGGAGAGACGGCCGGTGGCGGCGATGGTCTGGTGGAAGGTGGTGTGGATCCGGCCGTCGGGCTGGACGGTCTTGAGCAGCCCCTCGATGGTCTGCCGGAGCCGGATCACCTCGCGGTGACGCAGCAGGTGCAGCAGGAACGGGTGCTCGGTCTGCGCGAAGAGACCCTGCAGCGCGTCGGCGTCGGTGGTGTAGCCGGTCTTGGTGCGCTTGGTCTTCGGCATCCCGAGCTCGTCGAAGAGCACCACCTGCAGCTGCTTGGGCGAGCCGAGGTTGATCTCCCGGCCGATGACGGCGTACGCCGCCTCCGCCTCCTCGCGCACCAGCGTCGCGAAGTGCTCCTCGAGCCCCTCGAGGTGCTCGGTGTCGACCGCGATGCCGGTCTGCTCCATGCCGGCCAGGACGCCGACCAGCGGCAGCTCGACGTCGGTGAGCAGCTGCCGGCCACCGGCCTTGGCGACCTGGTCGGCCAGCTCCGCGGACAGGTCGAGGGCGGCCCGCGCCTGGACCATCGCGTCGCGCGCGACGCCCGCCTGATCGCCGGTGTCGTCGAAGAGCAGCTCGCCCTGGTCGGGGTCCTCGCTCTGGGTGAGCTCGCGGTGCAGGTAGCGCAGGGTCAGGTCGGCGAGGTCGTAGGAGCGCTGGTCCGGCGCCACGAGGTACGCCGCCAGCGCGGTGTCCTCGACCACGCCCGCGAGCGCCCAGCCGTGGGCCGCGAGCGCGACGAGCGGACCCTTCGCGGCGTGCAGCACCTTCGGCTGCGCGGGGTCGGCGAGCCAGCCCGCCAGCGCGGCGTCGTCGGCGGGGCTGAGCGCGTCGACGTCGACGTACGCCGCCCGGCCGTCGGCGAGCGCCAGCCCGATCCCGCTCACCCGTCCGGTCCCGCTGCCCCACCCGCCCTGGACGCTCAGCCCGACCGTCTCGCCGGCGACCTCGTCCAGCCAGCCGGCGACCTCGCCCTCGCCGAGGGCCACGCCGTCGACCTGGACCCCGGGCTCGACCTGGATCTCCTCGGCCGGGGCGACGACGTCCATGATCCGGGTGCGCAGCTCGCCGCGGAACTCCAGCTCGTCGAGCAGCTCCAGGGCGCCCGCCCGGTCCCACTCACGGCGCACCAGGTCACCGACGGCCACTCCGAGGTCGAGGTCGCGCACCAGCGCGTTGAGCCGGCGGTTGCGGATCACGTCGCCGAGGTGCTCGCGCAGGGCCTCGCCCTTCTTGCCGGTGATCTTGTCGGCATGGGTGATCACGTTGTCGAGGCCGTCGTAGGTGTTGATCCACTTCGCGGCGAAGCCCGCACCCACACCGGGCACGCCCGGCAGGTTGTCGGAGGTCTCCCCCACGATCGCGGCGAGCTCGGGGTAGCGGTGCGGCGGGACGCCGTACTTCTCCTCGACGTAGGCCGGGGTGAGCCGGGCCAGGTCGGAGACCCCGCGCATCGGGTAGAGCACCGTGGAGCGGTCCGTGACGAGCTGGATCGAGTCCCGGTCGCCGGTGAGGATGAGCACCTCGAGGTCGTCGACCTCGGCGAGTGACTGGGTGACCAGGGTGGCGATGATGTCGTCGGCCTCGAAGCCCTCGGCCTTGAGGAACGGGATCGAGAAGCTGGTGAGCATCCGCTCGATGAGCGGAAGCTGGCTGCTGAACTCCCCCGGCGTCTTGTTCCGCTTGGCCTTGTACTCGGAGTACTCCTCGGAACGGAAGGTCTGCCGGGAGACGTCGAAGGCCACCGCCACGTGCGTGGGCTGCTCGTCGCGCAGCACGTTGACCAGCATCGAGGTGAAGCCGTAGACGGCGTTCGTGTTCTGTCCGGTCGCGGTCGAGAAGTTCTCCACCGGCAGCGCGAAGAACGCGCGGTAGGCGAGCGAGTGGCCGTCGAGAAGCAGGAGCCTGGGCACCCGGCGACTCTACCGAGGGCCACGGACACCAGTGGTCATCCCCGGAGGTTCTACGGAGGCGTCCTGTGCCCCGGGTGCGTGCATCGCAAGGCGCCGGCGCGCAGCCATACCGGGTTGTCTCGCAAGCGTCGGCAACGCGGCGAGGCGCGTGCCCGGGGTGCAGGGCGCTCGTAGAACCTCCGGGGATGTCCACTAGCGTCGGCCCCATGGCCCATGACGCAGCCCCGGACGCAGACCTGATCGAGCAGCTCAACCTCACCCGCGGCGCCCTCAACGACAAGCTGGACGTGACCGTCATCGAGGCGACCGCCGAGCGCATCGTCGGGACGATGCCGGTCGAGGGCAACACCCAGCCCTACGGCCTGCTCCACGGCGGCGCGTCGGTCGCGCTGGCCGAGACGCTCGGATCGGTGGGCTCGGCGCTGCACGCCGGCACGATGGGCAAGATCGCGGTCGGCGTCGACATCAACGCCACCCACCACCGCGCGGCGACCTCCGGCACCGTGACCGGTACGGCGAGCGCCATCCATCTCGGCCGCAGCAGCGCCGCCTTCGAGGTCGTCATCACCGACGAGCGCGGCAAGCGGGTCTGCACCTCGCGGATCACCTGCGCCCTGATCGACGCCCCGCCCTCGGGCTCCTGAGGCCGGCCCGGGCCGGCAGCGTCCGATCCGAGGTCACTCGAGCGCGTCGGGGAACGCCACGCGCTCCACGGCCGCCCGCGCCACCCGGCGCTGCGAGCGGCGCGCCGCCAGCACCTTGTTCAGGCCCCGGTCGGTCGCCGTCGGCGGCGTGATCCGCTGACGGACCACCGAGGTCGTCGCGAGCCGGATCGTCGCGACCGGCCCGAAGCCGAGCCGCGCCATGAACCGGTTCGCCTCACGCGAGGTCGACGGCACGGCGGTCGTGACGTGCAGCAGGCCGTTCTCCTCGGCGTACGTCGTCGCAGCGTCCATCAGCGCGCGCCCGACGCCGTGGCGGCGCAGGTGCGGCAGGACGCGCGGCTGCACGGACTGCACACAGGGCTCGAGGTTGATCGGCGAGAGCGTGGTCAGCCGCAGGAAGACGGCGCCCGCCACCTCCCCGTCGTACTCGACGACGACGAGGCGCTGCTCCGGGGAGACCGCGGCCTGCTTGATGACGAGCTCGAGGTCGGCCACCTGGTCGGACGGGTCCGTACGACGCAGCACGTCGCTCCACAGCCCGACCAGTGCCGCCGCGTCCTCACGCCGGGCGATCCGCGTGACGAGGGGGCTCCTGCTCATGGCGCAGAGCCTACGCCCGCCGCCACCGGGCGACACAAGGGTTGGTGACGATTGCCGAACAAGCATGTGACGTGCACCGCTCGCGCCCACGGCGGGTCTAGAGTGCCGGGCATGTCCAAGTCTCGTCTCGTCTCACGTGCCGTCGCCCTGCCCGCTGTGCTCCTCGCCGCGATCTCCCTCGCGGGGTGCGGCTCGAAGGCGTCGACCACCGCCTCCGGTGCATCGATCATCAAGGCCGGGACCCTCACCGTGTGCTCCGACATCCCCTACGCCCCCTTCGAGGACATCGACAAGTCCTCCCCCTCGGGCTACAGCGGCTTCGACATCGACCTGGTCAGCGACATCGCGCAGAAGATGAACCTCTCGCTGACCATCAAGCGCACGCCGTTCGGTCAGCTCAAGAGCGGTGCCGCCCTCAACGCCGGCACCTGTGACCTGGTCGCCTCCGCGATGTCGATCGAGCCCGACCGGGCCAAGGTCCTCGACTTCAGCGACCCGTACTACGACGCCGAGCAGTCCCTGTTGGTCCCGGTCGGCAGCTCGATCAAGACCATCACCGACCTCGCCGGCAAGAAGCTGGGCGTCCAGAAGGAGACGACCGGCGAGACCTACGCCAACGAGCACCAGCAGCCCGGCGAGACGATCATCGGCTACGGCACCGACCCGCAGGAGTACCAGGCGATGCTGGCCGGCCAGGTCGACGCCCTCCTCCAGGACCTGCCGGTGAACCTCGAGCACACCAAGGACGGCAAGTACACCGTCGTGGAGACCTACAAGACCGGCGAGCAGTACGGCTTCGCGGTCAAGAAGGGCAACACCCAGCTCCTCAAGGACGTCAACGACGCGCTGAGCGGGCTGCGCAAGGACGGGACCTACCAGCAGACCTGGGACAAGTACTTCAAGGCCAGCTGACCGGTCCGGAGCCGATCCCGTGAAGCGCACCACCAAGCGCAGACTGTCCACGCTCGCCCTGTACGCCGTCTTCGCAGCCGCCATCGTGGCGCTCGCGCTGGTGGCGAACTGGCAGACGATCCAGTTCAACTTCTGGAACCACGACGGCGTCGCGTTCAACAAGAACAGCAACTGGCCCGACCTGATCACGACCGGCATCGTCAACACGCTGAAGTACACCGCGATCGCCTTCGGCGGCGGCCTGGTGATCGGCGTGGGCATGGCGCTGATGCGGCAGGCGCCCGCAGCGCCGTACCGCTGGCTGGCGACGGCGTACATCGAGTTCTTCCGGGGCCTGCCCGCGCTGCTCGTGATGGGCTTCTGCTCCACCGGCATCCCGATCGCGTTCGGCTGGCACCCGCCGGGCGGGCCGGTCGGGGCCGGCCTGGTCGGGCTGATCCTGGTGGCCAGCGCCTACATGGCCGAGACCATGCGCGCCGGCATCCAGGCGGTCCCCCCGGGCCAGGTGGAGGCCGCGCGGTCGCTCGGCATGGGCTCGGTCAGCACCACCCTGCGGATCGTGCTGCCGCAGGCGTTCCGGATCGTGGTCCCGCCGCTGACCAACGAGTTCGTGGCGCTGGTCAAGGACACCGCGCTGCTGTCCACCGCCGTGGGCATCGAGCTGAGCCAGCGCGAGCTGACCTCGGTGGCCAACGACTTCGTCAACGGCGGCCCCTCGGCCGGCACGTCCACCAGTCTCATCCAGGCAGCCCTGCTGTACCTGGTCATCACGCTCCCGCTCACCCAGACGGTGGCCTGGCTGGAGCGCCGACAGCGGAGGGCTGTGCGATGACGAACGGAGCCGACACGACCGGGCAGACCGGGAAGCCCCCGGCCGCGATCGCCGTACGGAACCTGCACAAGTACTTCGGCAAGCACGAGGTGCTCAAGGGCATCGACTTCCACGTCGACCCCGGCCAGGTGGTGTGCGTGATCGGGCCGTCGGGCTCGGGCAAGTCCACCCTGCTGCGCTGCGTGAACCGGCTGGAGGAGCCCACGTCCGGGGAGATCCTGGTCGAGGGCATCGACATCTGCGACCCCGAGACCGACCTCAACCTGGTGCGGTCGCGGATCGGGATGGTGTTCCAGCAGTTCAACCTGTTCGCGCACCTGAACGTGCTGCAGAACCTGACCCTCGCCCAGCGCACCGTCCGCGGCCGCGGCAAGGCCGAGGCGGTCGAGATCGCCCGCGCCAACCTGGCCAAGGTCGGCCTGGCCGAGAAGGAGAAGTCCTACCCGGGCCAGCTCTCCGGCGGCCAGCAGCAGCGCGTCGCGATCGCCCGCGCCCTGTCGATGAACCCGGACATGATGCTCTTCGACGAGCCCACCAGCGCCCTGGACCCCGAGCTCGTCGGCGACGTGCTCGAGGTGATGAAGAGCCTGGCGGCCGAGGGCATGACGATGATGGTCGTCACCCACGAGATGGGCTTCGCCCGCGAGGTCGGCGACCGCCTGGTGTTCATGGACGGCGGCGTCGTCGTCGAGGAGGGCGACCCGCGCGAGGTGCTGAGCAACCCGCAGCACGAGCGGACCCAGGCCTTCCTCTCCAAGGTCCTCTGACCCCCGTACGCCGGAAGGGGCGGCCCACCGGTGGTGGGCCGCCCCTTCGGCGTACGGGACCGTCAGCCGCCCAGGTACGCCGCCCGGACCGAGTCGTCGCCGGCGAGCTCCGCGCCGGTCCCGGACTTGACGATCTCGCCGGTCTCCAGCACGTGGGCGTGGTTCGCGATCTTCAGGGCCTGAGCCGCGTTCTGCTCCACGATGAGAACGGTCGTGCCCTGAGCGTTGATCTCCTTGACGATGGTGAAGATCTGCTGGATGAGCTTCGGCGCGAGCCCCATGGAGGGCTCGTCGAGCAGGAGGAGCCGGGGACGTGCCATCAGCGCGCGGCCGATGGCGAGCATCTGCTGCTCGCCGCCCGACATCGACCCGGCGGCCTGCTTCTCGCGCTCCTTGAGCCGCGGGAAGAGCGTGAACGCCCGCTCGAGGTCCTCGGCGATCGCGGCCCTGTCCTTGCGGACGTAGGCACCCATGTCGAGGTTCTCGCGCACCGTCATGCCGGGGAAGCACCCGCGACCCTCGGGCGACTGGCCGATGCCCTGCTTGACCCGCTCGTACGGCGCGATGTGGGTGATGTCGCGACCGTCGAAGACGACCGTCCCCGCACGGACCTTGCGCAGCCCTGACAGCGTCTTCAGGGTGGTGGTCTTCCCTGCACCGTTGGCGCCGATGAGCGCGGTGATCGATCCCTCGGGGACGTCGAAGCTGATCCCGCGGATCGCCTCGATGTGTCCGTAGTTGACCCGCAGGTCATTCACCTCAAGAAGCATCTTCTTCTTCCACTCCCAGGTACGCCGCGATCACGGCCGGGTCGTCGCGGATCTCGGCCGGCGTGCCTTCGGCGATCTTGCGGCCGAACTCCAGCACGACGATCCGATCGGCAGCACCCATGACCAGGCGCATGTCGTGCTCGATCAGCAGCACCGTGTAGCCGCGGTCGCGGATGCGCTTGATCAGGTTGGTCAGCTCGACCTTCTCGGCCGGGTTGAAGCCGGCCGCCGGCTCGTCCAGGCACAGCAGCTTGGGCCGGGTGGCCATGGCACGGGCGATCTCGAGGCGGCGCTGGTCGCCGTAGGACAGGCTCGAGGCGATCTCGTCGGCCTTGTCCTCCAGCCCCATGAACCGGAGCAGCTCGCGCGCCTGCTCCTCGCCCTCGGCCTCGTTGCGCCGATGCCGCGGCAGGTGGAACACCGCGTCGAGGATGCCCACCTTGCTGTTGGCGTCGTACCCGACCATGACGTTCTCCAGCGCCGTCATGGTCTTGAACAGCCGGATGTTCTGGAACGTCCGGGCGATGCCGAGCCGGGTGATCTTGTTGCGTGCCATCTTCGCGAGCGGCGCGCCGTCGAACCGGATCTGCCCGGACGTGGCCTGGTAGACGCCCGTCATGACGTTGAAGCAGGTCGTCTTGCCGGCGCCGTTCGGGCCGATCAGGCCGAGGATCTCCCCCGGCCGGATGTCGAAGGTGACGTCGTCGAGCGCGGTGAGGCCGCCGAACTTGATGGTGACGTGGTCCACCTCGAGCAACGTCGACCGCGTGCCGACCTCGTCGGCCTGGATCTCACTCATCGTCCTGCACTCCCCCCGCGCGCAACGGCAACCCACCGGGCTCGCCGTCCGGATGGTCCCCGTCTCCGCCTTCCTCGAGCATCTCGATCTCCTCCTCGACCTTCTTGGCGCGCTTCGCCCGCTTCGGCGGCAGCAGCCCCTGGGGCCGCCAGATCGCCAGCGCCATCAACGCCACGCCGAACACGAGCAGCCGCCAGTCGCTGAACTGACGGAAGCGCTCGGGCAGGAAGGCGACGACGACGCCGCCGGCCAGCGCGCCCCAGCGGTTGCCCGCGCCGCCCACGATGACGGCCGCGACGAAGAGCATCGACAGCTGGATCACGAAGGTCTGCGGGTTGATGTAGCCGCCCTCACGGGTCGCGTAGAGGGTTCCGGAGAGACCGCCGATGGAGGCGCCGAACGCGAACGCCATCAGCTTGTACTTGAAGGTCCGGACACCCATCAGCTCCGCGGCGTCCTCGTCCTCACGCGTGGCCTCCCACGCGCGACCGATCCGGCTGTCGAGCAACCGGTGGTCGAGCAGCAGGACGATGAACAGCGCCGTGAGCGCCACCCAGTAGTACGGCACCGCATCGAGGACGCCGAACTTCAGGAAGTGGGTCTGGTGACCGAGGTCGATGAGCGGCTGCAGCCCGTTCCAGCTGATGTGCGGGATGGTGAACAGCCCGCCGTCGGGCCCGTCCGGGTTCGGCCCGATGCTGGGCGGGGCGGGGATGTTCTTGATCCCCGCCGGCCCGCCCAGCCAGGGGGTGTTGTTGACCGTCTGCCGGATGATCTCGCCGAACCCCATGGTGACGATCGCGAGGTAGTCGCCGCGCACCCGCAGTGTCGGCGCCCCGAGCAGGACCCCGGTCAGCATCGTGAACGCGACGGCGACCGGCAGGACCAGCAGGAACGGCCAGTGCCAGTGGTAGGAGGTCAGCACGCCGACGGTGTACGCGCCGCACGCGTAGAAGCCGACGTAGCCGAGGTCGAGCAGGCCCGCGTAGCCGATCACGATGTTGAGGCCGACCGCGACCAGGCCCATCAGGGCGCTGTCGAACATCACCGAGGCGAAGTCGGTCTGCAGCGTGGTGATGAACGGTGGCCGGATGAGCGGGATCGCGTACGCCAGGACGACGAGGAAGGTGATCAGGACCGGTCGCGGCACCCGTGGGAGCCGACGCCGGCGGGAACGTTGGGTCTGGACCGTGGTCGCCGCGCTCATGCCCGTGCCTTTCCGACGGCCTCGCCGAGGATGCCCGAGGGCCTGACCAGGAGGATGAGGACCAGGAGGACGAACGAGACGACGTCCTTCCACTGGGTCCCGAACAGGGCCGAGCCCCAGTTCTCGGCGACGCCGAGCACCAGGCCACCGACCAGCGCTCCGCGAAGGTTGCCGATGCCGCCCATGACGGCCGCGGTGAATGCCTTGACGCCGAGGATGAAGCCCGCGGTGTTCTTGGTGGTCCCGATCCGCACCATGTAGAGCGTGGCAGCCGCTCCCGCGGCGAGGCCGCCGAGCAGGAAGGTGAGCTGGATGACGCGCGTCGAGTTCACGCCCATCAGCGACGCCGACTCGGGGTCCTGCGCCACAGCGCGGATGCCTCGGCCGAAGCGCGTACGGCGTACGAACTGATCGAGCGCCAGCATCAGCAGCAGCGCGGAGCTGAAGACGAGCAGGTCGATGTCGGTCGGGTAGTAGTCGCCGATGTGGATGTTCCACCCGAACGGGGTCAGGTGGGTCGGGTTGATCGTCACCGGGTTGGTGTAGTTGTTGCGTGCTCCGGCGACGTAGTTCGACAGGTTGTCGTCGAGGCCGAACCAGCCCGTGATGCGGTCGCGGAGGCCCATGACCTCGACCAGCGCGAGTGAGGCGCCGATCGCCGAGATCAGGGCGATGAGCTTCGGCGCGTCGCGCTTGAGCAGGGGTCTGTAGGCGACCCTCTCGAGCAGGAGCGCGACCGCACCCGACACCAGCATCGCCGCGACCAGTGCGACGGCGAGCAGTCCGATCGCATGGGTCAGGGGAACGCTCGTCGAGGTGGTCCCGTGGAAGAAGACGAAGACCCACGCGACCGCGAAGGTGCCGAACATGAACACCTCGGAGTGCGCGAAGTTGATCAGCTGCAGCACGCCGTACACCATCGTGTAGCCGAGGGCGAACAGCGCGTAGACGGCCCCCAGCGCCAGACCCGTGAAGGTCAGCGAGAAGAAGCTCTGGAACAGATCGTGGAAGTGCACGTGTCTCCTCAGTGCGGTCCTGCGGCCGGGGGCCTCACGCCCCCGGCCGCAGGTGGTTCACGCGACGGTCGCCGCAGGGCTCACTTGACCGCGGTCGGGTGGTCCGCGTCGATGGCGCCGTTCTTGACCGTGTACACGTAGATCGTCGTGTTCTTGACGTCGCCGTGGCTGTCGAACGCGATCGGGCCGCTGACGCCCTTGGCGGTGTAGGTGGCGATGAACGCGTTCATGTCATCGTGGCTGGTCTTCCCCGCCTTGATGCCGGCCAGGAAGATCTTGGTGGCGTCGTAGTACTGGGTCGAGTACAGCCCGACCACGCCGCCGGCCGCCTTCACCTTGGCCGCGAAGTCGGCAGGCGCCGGCCCAGCGGGGGCGGACAGCAGGGCACCGTTCGCCGCCGCGGCACCGGCCGTGGACACGAACCCGGCGTCCTCGGAACCGTCACCGGACATGAACGAGCCCTTGTAGCCGGCCTGGCGCAGCTGCTTGGCCAGCAGGCCGGACTCGGCGTAGTAGCCGGCGTAGAAGACCACGTCGGGCTTGGCCGCCGTGACCTTGCTGACCGTCGCCGAGAAGTCGGTCTGACCGCTCTGCACCTGGTCGTTGCTCTTGTCGGCCGCACCGAGGCTCTTGCGCACGACGTCGCCGAGGCCCTTGCCGTAGTCGGAGCCGTCGTCGATGACGAAGACGTTCTTGGCGTTGAGCGTGCCGAGCATGTACTTCGCGTCCGCGGCACCCTGGGCCGAGTCGTTACCGATGATGCGGTGCCAGTTCTTCCAGCCCTGCTCGGTGATGTCGACCTCCGTCGCGGAGCCCGAGACGACGGGCATGTTCGCGCCGGCGAACGTCTTGCCGGTCGCCATCGACTCACCCGAGAACCCGGGGCCCAGCAGGCCGACGATGCTGTCGTCCTGGACGATCTGGTTGGCGAGGTCAGGTGCCTTGTCGGCGCTGCCCTGCGAGTCGAAGTCCTCCAGCCCGACACACTGGTCCTTCGACACCGTGGCGTTGTACTCCTTGAGCGCCAGCTTGATGCCGCCCAGCATGTTCTGGCCGAGGTTGGCGTAGTCGCCGGTCTCCGCGCCGAGGAAGGCGAGGTTGGTCGCACAGCCCGTGTCCTTGGCCTGCGTGCTTCCGGAGCTGGTCGTGGTCTTGCATGCCGTCAGGCTGAGAGACGCCACCCCGAGCACTACCACGAGGGTCCGTGCGCTCTTGCTGATCCGGATCATTGGTCCTCCGTTTGCTCACTACGTGATCTCGACCACACATGGGCCGACTCTTCACCGTAGTAGCGCCGTGCGGCCGCGCCGCCACCCGAAACAGGCATGTTGCCAACTTGTGATGATCGAGATCTTCCGTCGATCACCGCGATGGCCCGCACATGCTCACGCACGTGCGGGCCATCGGCGGCGATCCGTCGCGGCTCAGGAGCAGCGGGACGTCCGCTGTGCGGTGAGCGTCAGCCCGCGCAGCCCATCGCCAGCGCGGCCTTGGCGACCCCGTTGAGGTTCGCCGTACCCGCGCCGCACCGGATGGCGCCACTGCTCGGGATGCTGAACGTCGCGAGCTGGCCGACCCGCTCGAGGTAGACGTGGCCGAGCTGCGCCGAGCCACCGTCGTCGTTGCGGCACACCTGCAGCCGCACCGGCGCGGTCACCTTGTCCGCAACGCCGCGGTAGAAGACGAACGTGGCGTTGTGACCGGAGTTGTTGACCACGACGTCGGTGACGGTGGTCTTGTTGTCGGAGGAGTACTCCCCCGAGGCCGACATCTGCAGGTTTAGGTGGAACTGCGTGTTCACGGTCACCTGGGCCTGCTCGATCCACTTGTTGCCCAGCTGCGCCGTCGACTGGGTCGACAGCCCGATGTCGCCCTTGATGCCGGCCCTGATGACCCATCGCTTCGACACGGTGTGCTGGACCGTGTGGTTGTAGCCGGGCGCGTAGCTGTCCGTGGCGATCTGGGCGATCACGTTCCGCGTCGAGGTGAACGCTCCGTGGCTGTAGTGCCCGATGTAGGAGACGACGCTGCAGCTCGCCCGATCGCTGGCGGTCGCCGGCCCGTCGGCGACGACGCCGACCGCGGTCGCTCCGGCCACGGTGAGCATTCCGGCCAGGATGGTGCGCTTGATGGAAGTCATGGGGGACTCTCTTCTCGTCGTAGGTAGGCAGGTGCTACCCCCGACGAGAAGTGCGGCAAACCCGCAGGGTCAGGAGGATCCGGGCACTCCGTGCGAGACGACGCCCTCGGCGACCTGGCGCATCGACATGCGCAGGTCCATGGCGGTCTTCTGGATCCACCGGAAGGCCTCGGGCTCAGTGAGGGACAGCTGCTCCTGCAGGATGCTCTTCGCCCGGTCGACGGCCTTGCGGGTCTCCAGGCGGTCCTTGAGGTCCTCGACCTCGGCCTCGAGCTGGGTGATCTCGGCGAACCGGCTCACCGCCATCTCGATGGCCGGCACCAGGTCGCTCTGGTTGAACGGCTTGACGATGTAGGACATCGCGCCCGCCTCGCGCGCCCGCTCGACCAGCTCGCGCTGGGAGAACGCGGTGAGCATCACGACCGGGGCGATCCGCTTGCCGGCGATGGCCTCGGCGGCCGCGATCCCGTCCAGGACGGGCATCTTCACGTCGAGGATGACCAGGTCGGGGCGCAGCGACTCGGCCAGCTCGATGGCCTTCTGCCCGTCGCCGGCCTGCCCGACCACGTCGTACCCCTCCTCGACGAGCATCTCGGCCAGATCCATCCGGATCAGCGTCTCGTCCTCGGCGATGACGACCGTGCGGCGGGCGGGAGTCTCGGTCACGGGCCAAGGCTATCGGGCCCGGCGGGCGAGGATAGAGTTGCCGCGAAGCCGGGTTGGCGGAACGGGCAGACGCGATGGTCTCAAACACCATTGCCCGAAAGGGCGTGTGGGTTCAAGTCCCACACCCGGCACCGAGAATTGCGATGTCGGAGGCGGCACAGACACTGATCCTGTGCCGCACATCCGGTCGATGGCCGTCGTGGAGTCCGCCCTCGCCGACTCCGATGCCGGCATGCGCGACGCCGACAACGCCGCGAAGCACGGGGTCGCGGTCAAGACCATCAGGCGATGGCGCCGTCTCTACCAGCGACGCGGCCTCCCCCGCGGCCAGGCGCACACATCGGTCCCCTGCCCGGTCTGCGAGGACGGCACTCTCGATGGCGGCGCCTACGCCGAGCTCCTCGGCTGGTACCTCGGCGACGGCCACATCTCCCGCGGGCGCCGGGACGTCTTCAACCTCCACATCTTCAACGACCTCCGATACGCCGAGGACAACCTCCGGCTCCAGGAGCTCATGCGCGCCGTGAAGCCCGGCGGCCGGCCCCACACGCGGCTCGCTCCCGGCTGCGTGATCACCACGGTCGGCTGGAAGCACTGGCCATGCCTCTTCCCCCAGCACGGCCCTGGCCGCAAGCATGAGCGGCCGATCGTGCTCGAGGACTGGCAGAGCGCGATCGTCGAGACCCATCCAGGACAGTTCCTGCGCGGCCTCTTCCACTCCGATGGTTGCCGCGTGATGAACTCGACCACCAAGCTGATCGCGGGCGAGCCGAAGACCTACTGGTACTCCCGCTGGCAGTTCGCGAACGCGTCGACCGACATCCGCGAGCTGTGCTGCTGGGCACTGGACCTGGTCGAGGTCGCCTGGCGCCAGTCCAACCCGAGAGTGATCAGCGTCAGCCGCCGAGACGCGGTCGCCCGCCTTGACGCGCTGATCGGCCCGAAGACCTGATCAGGACCGGCGTCGGTACGCCGGGGCCACCTCGTTGATGGCATCGCCCATCCGGTGGATGCGCAGGGCGTTGGTGGAGCCGGGGATGCCGGGCGGGCTGCCGGCCACGATGACGACCAGGTCGCCCTCCTGGACGCGACCGATGCGCAGCAGCTCCTCGTCGACCTGGCGCACCATCTCGTCGGTGTGCTCGACGGAGAGCGTCTTGAAGGACTGCACGCCCCACGTCAGCGCGAGCTGCGAGCAGGTGCGGTCCTCGGGGGTGAAGGCGAGGACGGGGATCGAGCTGCGCAGGCGCGCGAGCCGCTTCGCGGAGTCACCCGACTGGGTGAACGCCACGATCAGCTTGGCCTCGACCCGCTGAGCGACCTCCTCGGCGGCCTTGGTGATGACACCGCCGCGACTCCGGGGCTTCCACTTGATCCGCCCGAAGCGGCTGAAGTTCAGGTCGACGAGCGCGTGCTCCTCGGTGGCCTCGATGATCTTCGCCATCGTCTCGACGGTGACGATGGGGTACTCCCCTACGCCGGTCTCGCCGGACAGCATCACCGCGTCCGCGCCGTCGAGCACGGCGTTCGCGACGTCGCTGGCCTCGGCACGGGTGGGCGCCGGACTGGTGATCATCGACTCCAGCATCTGCGTGGCGACGATGACCGGCTTGGCGTTGCGACGGGCCGCGACGATGACCTTCTTCTGCAGGAAGGGCACCTCCTCCAGCGGCATCTCCACGCCGAGGTCGCCGCGCGCGACCATGAAGCCGTCGAAGGCGTCGACGACCTCGTCGAGGGCCTCGATCGCCTGCGGCTTCTCGATCTTCGCGATCACCGGCACCTCGATGCCCTCCTCGCGCATGATCACCCGGACGTCCTCGGCGTCCTTGGCGTTGCGCACGAAGCTGAGCGCGATGAAGTCCACGCCGAGCCGCAGCGCGAAGCGCAGGTCCTCGGTGTCCTTCTCGGACAGGGCCGGCACCGACACCGCGACGCCGGGCAGGTTGATGCCCTTGTTGTTGCTGACCCGGCCCGCGACCTCGACCTCGGTCATCACGTCGGTGTCGGAGACCTCCATGACCCGCAGCCGGACCTTGCCGTCGTCGATGAGCACCGGGTCACCGGGGCGTACGTCGCCGGGCAGCCCCTTGTACGTCGTACCGCAGATCTCGGCGTTGCCGTCGACGTCGCGGGTGGTGATGCACCACCGCTGCCCCTCCTCGAGCAGCACCGGGCCGCCGGAGAACCGCTCCAGACGGATCTTCGGGCCCTGCAGGTCGGCGAAGATGCCGACCGCCTGGCCGGCCAGCGCGGCCGCATCGCGCACCCGCTGGTAGACCTGGGCGTGCTGCTCGTGGCTGCCGTGGCTCATGTTGAGCCGGGCCACGTTCATGCCCGCCGCCACGAGCTCGCGGATCCTCTCCTCCGAGCTGGTCGCAGGTCCGATGGTGCACACGATCTTGGCTCGTCTCACGCATGAAGCCTAGTGGGCGGCGGGCCATCGCCAGAAGGCGCCGGCGTACTGGCCGGTAGCCGGAGAAGACGACGGGACCCGGCCGCCGAAGCGGCCGGGTCCCGGTGGTTCGTGACGGCTCAGGCCATCAACGGACGGGCCGTCGGCGGGATGGGCGCCGGCAGCGTGGTCGACCCGGTGAGGTACTTGTCCACCGCGGCGGCGGCGGACCGGCCCTCGGCGATCGCCCACACGATCAGCGACTGGCCGCGGCCCGCGTCGCCGGCGACGAAGACGCCGTCGACCGAGGTCGCGTAGTCGTTGTCGCGCTTGACGTTGCCACGCTCGTCGAGCTCGACGCCGAGCTGCTCGACCAGGCCCTCCTGCTCCGGGCCGAGGAAGCCCATCGCGAAGAGGACCAGCTGCGCCGGGATCTCCCGCTCGGTGCCCTCGATCGGCTTGAAGTCAGGGCCGACCTCGGTGACCCGCAGCGCGCGGACGTTGCCGTCCTCGTCGCCGAGGAACTCCGCGGTCGAGGTCGCGTAGACGCGCTCGCCGCCCTCCTCGTGGGCCGAGGAGACCCGGTAGATCATGGGGTACGTCGGCCACGGCTGGTTCGCCGGACGGTCGTCCGCCTGCCCGCTGGAGTCGGCCGGACGCGGCATGATCTCCAGCTGGGTGATCGACGCGGCGCCCTGGCGGATGGAGGTGCCGAGGCAGTCGGCACCGGTGTCACCGCCACCGATGATCACGACGTGCTTGTCCGTGGCGAGGATCTGGTCCTCGACGGTCTCGCCACGCGCGACGCGGTTGGCCTGCGGCAGGAACTCCATGGCCTGGTGGATGCCCTTGAGCTCGCGGCCCGGGGCCGGCAGGTCGCGGGCGACGGTCGAGCCCATGGCGAGCACCACGGCGTCGTACCGGTCCCGGAGCGCGGCGCCGGTCAGGTTGCCCTGGCCGACCTCGACGCCGGTGCGGAAGACCGTGCCCTCGCGGCGCATCTGGTCCAGCCGGCGGTCGACGTGCGACTTCTCCATCTTGAACTCGGGGATGCCGTAGCGCAGCAGGCCACCGGGCTCGTCGGCCCGCTCGTAGACGGCCACGGTGTGGCCGGCCCGGGTCAGCTGCTGGGCCGCGGCCAGACCGGCCGGACCGGAGCCGACGACCGCGATCGTCTTGCCCGAGAGCCACTCCGGCGGCTGGGGCTTGACGTTGCGCTCGTCCCAGGCCTTGTCGATGATCGAGACCTCGATGTTCTTGATCGTCACCGGGTCCTGGTTGATCCCGAGCACGCAGGCGGTCTCGCACGGAGCGGGGCAGAGGCGACCGGTGAACTCCGGGAAGTTGTTGGTCGCGTGCAGCCGCTCGATGGCGGCGTCCCAGTCGTTGCGCCAGACCAGGTCGTTCCACTCCGGGATGATGTTGCCCAGCGGGCAGCCCTGGTGGCAGAACGGGATGCCGCAGTCCATGCAGCGGCTGGCCTGGGTGGTGATGATCGGCAGCAGCGTGCGGCCGATCCCGCCGTCGGGGTAGACCTCCTGCCAGTCCTGCACGCGCTCCTCGACGGGACGACGCGTGGCGACCTGGCGGCCACTCTTGAGGAAGCCCTTCGGGTCAGCCATGGAGCACCTCCATAATGCGGTTCGCGACGGCGGCGTCGTCGAGGCCCTCGGCCTCGGCAGCAGCCTTCGTCTCGAGAACGATGCGGTAGTCGCGCGGCATGACCTCGGTGAACCGCGTCAGCGCGGCGTCCCAGTCGGCCAGCAGCGCCTCGGCGACCTCCGAGGCGGTCTCCTCGTAGTGCGCGGTGACGAGCGACTTCAGCTCCTCGGCGTGCTCGGCCGGGACCGGGCGCAGCTCGACGAGCTCCTTGTTGACGCGGAACTCCTTGAGGTCGAGCACCCAGGCGATGCCACCGGACATGCCGGCCGCGAAGTTGCGCCCGGTCCGCCCGAGGACGGCCACCCGGCCACCGGTCATGTACTCGCAGCCGTGGTCGCCCACGCCCTCGGTCACGACGGAGGCACCGGAGTTGCGCACGCAGCACCGCTCGCCGACACCGCCACGGACGAACATCCGGCCCGCGGTGGCGCCGTACGCGATGGTGTTGCCCGCGATGATGTGCTCGTCGGCCTTGAACGTCGCGGTCCGGTCGGGCCGGATCGCGATCCGGCCGCCGGACAGGCCCTTGCCGACGTAGTCGTTGGCGTCGCCCTCGATGCGCAGCGTGATGCCGTTGGGCAGGAACGCACCGAAGGAGTTGCCGGCCGAGCCGGTGAAGGTGATGTCGATCGTGCCGTCGGGAAGCCCGGCGCCGCCGTACTTCTTGGTGACCTCGTGGCCGAGGATCGTGCCGACGGTGCGGTTGACGTTGCGGATCGGGAGCTGCGCGCGCACCGGCTCGCCGCTCTCGATCGCGGGCTGCGCCAGCGGCACCAGCTGGGTGACGTCGAGCGACTTGTCCAGACCGTGATCCTGTACGCCGGTGTTGCGCACCGCCTGGTCCGGGAAGTGGGTCTCGGAGACCTCGACCTTGTGCAGGATCGGGGACAGGTCCAGGCCCGCGGCCTTCCAATGGTTGATCGCCTCGACGGTGTCGAGCGCCTCGACCTGGCCCACGGCCTCCTCGATGCTGCGGAAGCCCAGCTCGGCCAGGATCTCGCGCACCTCCTCGGCGATGAACTCGAAGAAGTTCACGACGAACTCCGGCTTGCCGTTGAAGCGCTCGCGCAGGACGGGGTTCTGCGTGGCCACGCCCACCGGGCAGGTGTCCAGGTGGCAGACGCGCATCAGGATGCAGCCCGAGACCACCAGCGGCGCGGTCGCGAAGCCGAACTCCTCGGCGCCCAGCAGGGCGGCGATGACGACGTCCCGGCCGGTCTTGAGCTGGCCGTCGGTCTGGACGACGATCCGGTCGCGCAGGCCGTTGAGCAGCAGCGTCTGCTGGGTCTCGGCGAGGCCGAGCTCCCAGGGACCACCGGCGTGCTTGAGGCTGGTCAGCGGGGAGGCGCCCGTGCCGCCGTCGTGACCGGAGATCAGGACGACGTCGGCGTGCGCCTTGGAGACACCCGCGGCGACCGTGCCGACGCCGACCTCGGAGACCAGCTTGACGTGGACCCGAGCCGCCGGGTTGGCGTTCTTCAGGTCGTGGATCAGCTGGGCCAGGTCCTCGATCGAGTAGATGTCGTGGTGCGGCGGCGGGGAGATCAGGCCCACGCCGGGCGTGCTGTGCCGGGTCTTGGCCACCCACGGGTAGACCTTGTTGCCGGGCAGCTGGCCGCCCTCGCCGGGCTTGGCGCCCTGCGCCATCTTGATCTGGATGTCGTCGGCGTTCGTGAGGTACTCCGAGGTGACGCCGAAGCGTCCCGACGCCACCTGCTTGATCGAGCTGCGACGCTCCGGGTCGTAGAGCCGCTCCGGGTCCTCGCCGCCCTCACCGGTGTTGGACTTGGCGCCCAGCCGGTTCATGGCGATGGCGAGGTTCTCGTGCGCCTCCTGGGAGATGGAGCCGTAGGACATCGCACCGGTCGAGAACCGCTTGACGATCGACTCGACCGACTCGACCTCGCTGATGTCGATCGGCGCCCGGCCGAACGCCGCGGCGTCCTTGAACTTGAACAGGCCGCGCAGCGTCATCAGCCGCTCGGACTGGTCGTCGACGAGCTTCGTGTACTGCTTGAAGATGTCGTAGCGACCGGTCCGGGTGGCGTGCTGGAGGCGGAACACCGTGTCCGGGTTGAACAGGTGCGGCTCGCCCTCGCGACGCCACTGGTACTCGCCGCCGATGACCAGCTCCCGGTGGGCCGGCGCGATGCCGTCCTTCGGGTACGCCATGGCGTGGCGGGCCGCGACCTCCTTGGCGATGTCGTCGAGGTCGATGCCGCCGAGCTTGGAGGTCGTGCCGGTGAAGTACTTGTCCACGACCTGCTGGGACAGGCCCAGCGCCTCGAAGATCTGCGCGCCCGTGTACGACGCCACGGTGCTCACGCCGATCTTGGACATCACCTTCACCACGCCCTTGCCGAGCGCCTTGATCAGGTTCTTGACCGCGACCTCGGGGTCGGTCTTGACGAAGTAGCCCTCGCGAGCGAGGTCCTCGACGGTCTCCATGGCGAGGTAGGGGTTGACCGCGGCGGCGCCGTACCCGATGAGCAGGGCGACGTGGTGGACCTCGCGGACGTCACCGGCCTCGACCAGCAGGCCGACCTGGGTGCGGGTCTTCTCGCGCACCAGGTGGTGGTGCACCGCACCGGTGAGCAGCAGCGACGGGATCGGCGCGAGCTCGGCGGTGGAGTGGCGGTCGGACAGCACGATGATGCGCGCGCCCTCGGCGATCGCCGCGCTGACCTCGGCGCAGATCTCGTCGATGCGGGCCGCCATCGCCGCGCCGCCGCCCTCGACGTCGTACAGACCGCGCGAGACGTGGGTGACGAAGCCGGGCATGTCGCCCTCGCGGTTGATGTGCCGCACCTTGGTCAGGTCGTCGTTGGAGATGACCGGGAACGGCACGACGATCTGACGACACGACGCGGGGGTCGGCTCGAGCAGGTTCGACTCCGGGCCGATGGTGCCGTTCAGCGAGGTGACGAGCTCCTCGCGGATGGCGTCCAGCGGCGGGTTGGTGACCTGCGCGAACAGCTGCGCGAAGTAGTCGAACAGCAGGCGCGGCTTGTCGCTGAGCGCGGCGATCGGCGAGTCGGTGCCCATCGAGCCGAGGGCCTCGCCACCGGTGTTCGCCATCGGCGACAGGATGACCCGCAGCTCCTCCTCGGTGTAGCCGAAGATCTGCTGGCGCCGGGTGACCGAGGCGTGGGTGTGCACGATGTGCTCGCGCTCGGGGATGTCGTCGAGGTGGACGATGCCGGCGTGCAGCCACTCCCCGTAGGGGTGCTCGGCCGCCAGCGCGGACTTGATCTCGTCGTCCTCGACGATCCGGTGCTCCTCGGTGTCGACCAGGAACATCCGGCCGGGCTGCAGCCGGCCCTTGCGGACCACCTTCGCCGGGTCGATGTCGAGCACGCCGGCCTCGGAGGCCATCACGACCAGGCCGTCGTCGGTGACCCAGAAGCGCGACGGGCGCAGGCCGTTGCGGTCCAGGAGCGCACCGATCTGGGTGCCGTCGGTGAACACGACCGACGCGGGGCCGTCCCACGGCTCCATCATCGCGGCGTGGAAGCGGTAGAAGTCCCGCTTCTCCTGGTCCATCTCGGTGTGGTTCTCCCACGCCTCGGGGATCATCATCAGCACCGAGTGCGGCAGGGAGCGGCCGCTGAGGTGCAGCAGCTCGAGGACCTCGTCGAACGAGGCCGAGTCCGACGCACCCGGGGTGCAGATCGGGAAGAGCCGCTCCAGGTCGCCGGGGATGACGTCGGAGGCGAGGAGCGCCTCGCGGGCCCGCATCCAGTTGCGGTTGCCCATCACGGTGTTGATCTCGCCGTTGTGCGCGATGAACCGGAACGGGTGCGCCAGCGGCCAGCTCGGGAAGGTGTTGGTCGAGAACCGCGAGTGCACGACACCGATGGCAGAGGCCATCCGCTCGTCACGCAGGTCGGGGAAGAACTCGTCGAGCTGCTCGGTGGTGAGCATGCCCTTGTAGCCCAGCGTGCGGCTGGAGAGCGACGGGAAGTACACGTCGGTCTCGTGCTCGGCACGCTTGCGCAGGCAGAAGGCCAGCCGCTCCAGCGCCATGCCGGTGACGCGCTGGGTGGCACCCTGCACGAAGAGCTGGGAGAAGGTCGGCATGACGTCGCGCGCCATGACGCCGAGGATGTCGGGGTTGACCGGGACCTCGCGCCATCCGATGACGGCCAGACCCTCCTCGACCGCGATCTCCTCGATGCGCTGGCGGGTCTTGGCGACCTGCTCCTCGTCACCGGGGAGGAAGGCCGTGCCGACGGCGTAGCTGCCGGGGGCCGGCAGCTCGAAGCCGGCGACCGAGCGCAGGAAGGCGTCCGGGACCTGGATCAGGATGCCCGCGCCGTCGCCCGAGTTGGGCTCGGCACCTGCGGCACCCCGGTGGTCCAGGTTGCGCAGGGCGGTCAATGCCTTGGCCACGATGTCGTGGCTGGCCTCTCCGGTCAGCGTCGCAACGAAGGCGACGCCACAGGCGTCCTTCTCGTGGCGCGGGTCGTAAAGACCCTCCGGCGGTGGGAACGCGTGCTGGTAGGGCACCAGAGTTCTCCCGTCGACTCGTCTCCTGCCTGGTTCCGACGTCATTGCACGTCAGGGACAGAAGAAGGTGGGGCGCAGGGGACAGCATTGGCCCACGCGGCGGAAAGGTCAGGTTACCACCGCGAAACCTCGCGGCGCTCCCCGCTATTCGCCGGTGGACTCCTCGGTGACCACCGTCTCCACGTCGGCGTCGGCGCCGCGATCGGCGTCGCCATCGGCCTCGGACTCCTCCGCCGCGGGCTCCCTGCCCTCGACGTACGGCGCCGGACCGGGGCCCGGGTGCCGCTTGCGGGACAGCCAGAAGTACGTCGCCCCGCCCAGGAAGCACAGGATCGAGACCCAGTCGTTGAAGCGCAGGCCGAGAACATGTTCGAGCTGGACGTCGTCGATCCGGAGATATTCGATCCAGAAGCGGCCGACGGTGTAGATCATCACGTACGCCGCCATGGTCCGTCCCCAGCCCAGCCGGAGCTTGCGCTCCAGCCAGAGCAGCAGCACGAAGCCGGCGAGGTTCCACAGGCACTCGTAGAGGAAGGTGGGGTGGAACAGGGTGCCGGGCGCGAAGTCGCAGGCGCTGCCGTTGTAAGGGTGATCACAGCTCTGCGGGTAGTGGTTCGGGTCGATCTGCAGGCCCCACGGCAACGTGGTCGGACGGCCGTACAGCTCCTGGTTGAACCAGTTGCCCCAGCGGCCGATCGCCTGCGCCACCAGCAGGGCGGGGGCGACGGTGTCGGCCATGGCCGCGAACCGGATCCCCTTCTGCCGGCAGCCGATCCAGGCGCCCAGGGCGCCGAGCAGCACCGCACCCCAGATGCCGAGGCCGCCGCGCCACACGTAGAGCGCGGTGACCGGGTTCTTGCCGTCGCCGAAGTACTTCTCCCAGTCGGTCGCGACGTGGTAGAGCCGCCCGCCGACCAGGCCGAAGGGCACGGCCCAGATGGCGATGTCCTGGACGTCGCCGTACGTGCCACCGCGGGCCTTCCAGCGCCGCTCGGCGATCCAGATGGCCGCCACGATGCCGGCGATGATGCACAGCGCGTACCCCCGCACGGGGAAGGCGCCGATGTGCCACACGCCCTCGGAGGGGCTGGGGATGGAGAGTACGGGCACGTCAGTCCTCGCTCAGCAGGGTGTGGATGTCGGAGGCGAACTCGGGGGCGGTCGTGCCCTGCTTCCAGAGCACCACGGCCTTGCCGTCCTCCATGCCGAGGACGAGGGTGGTGTGGCCGCCGAGGTCGTAGCCGCCGCTCGGCAGCAGCTTGCCGCTGCTGATGTAGATGTGGAACGGGGTGGCCACCTTGATGATCGACCCCAGCGAGCCGGTGAGCCCCACGAAGTCGGTGTTGTAGCCGTCCAGGTAGCGCCGCAGGACGCTCGTGGTGTCCCGCGCCGGGTCGGAGGTGATGAAGACCATCCCGGTGTCGGCGCGGTCGCTGCTGTCGAGGGAGTTGAACGCCGCCGCGATGTTGTTCATGGTGATCGGGCAGAAGTCCGGGCAGTGGGTGTAGCCGAAGAACACCAGCGTGAGCTTGTGGTCCTCGGTGTCGCCCGCCAGGGAGTACGGCGCCCCGCTGGTGTCGGTGAGCTTCAGCGGCGAGGCCGGCCACACGTGCTCCAGGCGATCTCCGGAGAACGTCGTGTCCTTGCTGCCGCACCCGGCGAGGGCCAGCGCGGCCACGAGGGAGAGCGCGACGGCGACGGTCCTACGCACGCACCGCTCCCCGGCCTCCTCGGACTCCCTGCGCCAGCTCCTCGGTGAGCGCGGCGAGGGCGGCGGTGCCGGCGGCGAGGTCGCCGGCGTTCTGCTGGACCGCGCGCACGAACGCCGAGCCGACGATCACCGCATCGGCGTACTGCGCCAGCGCGGCGGCCTGAGCACCCGTGCTGACTCCGACACCGACCCCGACCGGGACGTCGGTGGTGGCCTTGGTGCGCGCGATCAGCGGCGCCACACCCTCGGCCGTCGCCTGCGTGGTGCCGGTGACGCCCATGATGCCGGTGGCGTAGACGAAGCCCCGGCAGGCGGCCGTAGTGCGCGCGATCCGCTCATCGGTGCTCGAGGGCGCCACCAGGAACACCTTGTCCAGGTCGCGCGCGTCGGCGGCGGCGATCCACTCCTGCGCGTAGTCGGGCGTGATGTCGGGGGTGATCAGCCCGGCGCCGCCGGCGTCGTACAGGTCCTGCGCGAAGCGCTCGACGCCGCGCTGGGCGACGGGGTTCCAGCTGGTCATCACCAGGGTCGGGGTGCCGGTCTGGGCCACCGCCTCGACCACCCGGAACAGGTCGTCGACACGGAAGCCTCCGTCCAGCGCCTGCTGGACGGCCGCCTGGATCGTCGGTCCGTCCATCACCGGGTCGCTGTAGGGCAGGCCGACCTCGATGATGTCGCAGCCGGCCGCGACCATCGCCTTGAGCGCGGCGATGCTGCCGTCGACGTCGGGGAAGCCGGCGGGGAGATAGCCGACGAGCGCGGCCCTGTCCTCGGCCCGGGCCCGGTCGAAGGCCTCGGAGACGGTGTGGGTCACTCCGCCACCTTGCCTGCCCGGCCCAAGCCGAAGTACTCCAGCGCGGTGCCCATGTCCTTGTCGCCGCGTCCGGAGAGGTTGACCAGGATCGTCTGCCCCGGCCGCTCCTTCGCCACCCGCAGCGCCCCGGCGACCGCGTGGGCCGACTCGATCGCCGGGATGATGCCCTCGGTCTCGGCGAGCGTGCGCATGGCCGCCATCGCCTCGGCATCGGTCACCGGGAGGTATGTCGCCCTGCCGGCCGCCGCGAGCGCGGAGTGCTGCGGGCCGACGCCCGGGTAGTCCAGCCCGGCCGAGATCGAGTGCGACTCGACGGTCTGCCCGTCCTCGTCCTGCAGCACGTAGGTGCGGGCGCCGTGCAGCACGCCGATGCTGCCGGCGAAGATCGTCGCGGCGTGCCGGCCGGTCTCCACCCCGTCACCGCCGGCCTCGAAGCCGTAGATCGCCACGTCCGGGTCGTCCACGAAGCCGGCGAAGAGCCCGATCGCGTTGGAGCCCCCACCGACGCAGGCCGCGATCGCGTCCGGCAGGGCGCCGTACTGGTCCAGGCACTGCTGGCGCGCCTCGTCGCCGATGCCGCGCACGAAGCTGAGCACCAGACTGGGGAACGGGTGCGGGCCGGCGGCGGTGCCGAACAGGTAGGCGGTGTGGTCGACGCTGGCCACCCAGTCGCGCAGGGCCTCGTTGATGGCGTCCTTGAGGGTCGCGCTGCCGGACTCGACCGGGATGACCTCCGCGCCGAGCAGCTGCATCCGCGCCACGTTGAGCGCCTGGCGCTCGGTGTCGACGCGGCCCATGTAGACGGTGCAGTCCAGGCCCAGGTAGGCGGCCGCCGTGGCCGATGCGACGCCGTGCTGGCCGGCGCCGGTCTCGGCGATGACGCGCTTCTTGCCCATCCGCTTGGTCAGCAGCGCCTGGCCGAGCACGTTGCGGATCTTGTGCGCGCCGGTGTGGTTGAGGTCCTCGCGCTTGAGCAGGATGCGCGCGCCGGCGAGCTCGGAGAGGCGGGTCGCGTCGTAGAGCATCGACGGCACGCCGGCGTACTCGTGGAGCAGGCGGTCGAACTCGGCGGTGAAGGCCGGATCGGCCATGGCCCCGCGCCAGGCCACGTCGAGCTCGTCGAGCGCGGCGATCAGCGCCTCGGGCATGAACCGCCCGCCGAACGCTCCCTCGCCGCCGAACCAACCGGCCGCGTCTGCGTCGAAGCGGGCAGGGGACGTATCGAGATTCATGCGGTGATTCCTGTCATCGCGGCGACGGCCTCGCGGGGCGAGCCGTCCTTGACCAGTGCCTCGCCGACCAGCACGGCGCGGGCCCCTTCGCCCACGAACCGCTTCACGTCGACGGGGCTGAAGATGCCGGACTCGGCCACCTTGACCCGGTCCTCCGGGATCAGGGGGGCGAGGCGGCCGAAGGTGTCGCTGTCGATCTCGAGGGTCTTGAGGTTGCGGGCGTTGACGCCCACCAGGTCGGCGCCGAGCGCGACGGCGCGCTCGACCTCCCCCTCGTCGTGGACCTCGAGGAGCACGGTCAGGCCGAGGTCCGTCGCTGTGTCGAAGAGCGTGCGCAGCTCGCCGTCGTCGGTGATCGCGCTGCACATCAGCAGCGCCAGGTCGGCCCCGTTGGCGCGCGCCTCGACGAGCTGGTACTCGGTGACGATGAAGTCCTTGCGCAGCACCGGGGTGTCCACGGCGGCACGGACCGCGCGCAGGTCCTCGAGGCTGCCGCCGAAGCGGCGCTGCTCGGTGAGCACGCTGATCGCGGCCGCTCCCCCGGCGGCGTACTCCTGCGCGAGGGCGGCCGGGTCGGGGATGTCGGCGAGCGCGCCCTTGCTGGGGCTCTTGCGCTTGACCTCGGAGATGACGCTCGAGCCGGGCCCGCGGAAGTGGGGCATCGGGTCGCGTGGCGCGGGGGCGTCGGCGAGCCGGGCGCGCAGCTCGGCGAGGGGCAGCGCGGCCTCGCGTACGGCGAGATCCTCGCGGACCCCCGCGACGATCGCGTCGAGCACCGACATCATGCCTCCGTCCGCTCAGGGAATTTCTTCGGGAACACCCGAAATCTGCTGGTTTGAGTGTGTCACGCAGCGGCTAGGGTCAGGTGCACTGCCCGGGTCTTGGCCGGGCTCAACCGAAGGGTCTGCACGATGAGCTACGGAACTCCGCCTCCCCCGCCGCCCGGACAGCCGCCGTACGGCGGACAGCCGCCCCAGCCGCCCTACGGCCAGAACCCCTACGGCGGGCAGCCGTACGGTCAGCAGCCGGTCGCCGCGACCGGCGACCCCGGCACCCTCGACCTGCCCTGGTACGGCATCGGCTTCGCCGACGCGATCAAGCGCTTCTTCGCCAAGTACTCCCGGTTCGACGGTCGCGCCAGCCGCAGCGAGTACTGGTTCGCCACCCTCGGCCTCATCCTGATCTTCCTGGTCCTCTACGTGCCGCTGGTCATCGGCATCGTGGCCAAGGTGCCGGTCCTCACGATCCTCTTCGGGCTGCTCTTCGTGGTGTTCGCGCTGGGCAGCATCGTGCCCAGCATCGCGCTCGCGGTGCGGCGCCTGCACGACGGCGGATTTAGCGGGTGGATGTACCTGCTCGGCCTCGTCCCGTTCGTCGGCGGCATCATCACGCTGGTCCTGATGTGCATGCCGTCCAAGCCGGAGGGCGCTCAGTACGACCGCTCCAGCGGCGGCGGCTACGGCGGTGGCCCCCAGTACGGCGGCGGCTACGGCTCGCCGTACGGCCAGTAGAGCCCCGCACGACCTCGCGACGCCCCAGCGCCTCGGCGCTGGGGCGTCGTCGCGCTCAGGGCTCGATCAGGGGGCGAGCCAGGCGCCGGCCGCGGTGTTGCGCACGACCGTGAAGGCCACCATGAGCAGCCCGAGGACGACGGCGGAGAGGTTGACCGCACGCGGCGAGGGCTGCCAGCGCTCCCCCGTCCACCGGCCGTGCGCCCAGCGGGCGAAGCAGTAGGCGATCAGCGGCAGGGAGGCGATGAGGAGCAGGTTGCTCGAGGCGGCGGCGCCGACCCGGAGGTCGCTCAGGTCGTTGACGGCGCGCAGGCCGCCGCAGCCGGGGCAGTAGACGCCGAACAGGGCGTACGTCGGGCACACGCCCCAGCTGCCGTGCTGGTGGGGGTCACGCAGGTGCAGCGCGAGCGTCGCCACCGCGAGGCCGCCGACCACGAGGACCGGCGGGAGCATCCGCCGGCCGCGGGGCAGCGCGGCGGTCATCTCCGATCAGTGGCCGGTCAGTGGCCCGGCTCGTGGAAGCCCAGCTTGGCCATCACCGCGAACACCACACCGCCGGCGACCACGATCGCGGCGCCGACCCAGAAGATCGCCATGTTGACCGGCTCGACCATGATGCCGACGGCACCGACCACGAACCCGGCCAGGGAGATCAGGACTGCGGTCCAGGCAGCAGGGGTGTTGCCGTGGTTGTCGGCCATTGTCGCTCCTCGCGGGTGTTCCGGTGCTTGCGGGCCGAAGTCTACGCAGTCGGGTCGTGTCCCTCGTCGAGGGACTTCCACAACTCGATGTTGGTCTGCTCCTCGGCCGGGGCGGTCGGGGCGGAGCCCGTGTCGGCGCCGGCCGTCGGGGCGTCGTACCTGCTGCCCATCTCGGGCCAACTCGGCGCGAACCTGACCGCTGCCACCGCGGCGGCGAGGGTGAGGACGGCGCCGAGGAGGGTCGTCCAGAACCAGGTGGTCGCGTCGAGTGGCACGGCGTCGGTGACCCCCAGGCGGTCGGACATGTCCGAGGCCGCGCTGCCGCGCTGCACGAAGCCGCCGACCACCAAGACCACGAGCACGCCCGCGGCCGCCACCACGGTCAGGCCGCCGACGACCCGGCGGAAGCCGCCCCGCGTCACGAGCAGCACGCCCCACGCCGCGAGGACGACCAGCGCCAGCGCGCCGGCCAGCGGGAAGTCGACCCCATCGCGCGCCTGGAGGGCCGCCGCGGGGTTCACCCCCTCGAGCGTCCTCAGGTAGCTGCCCTGCACCTCGAGCATGGTCTTGTGCCCGCCGACGGCCGTCAGGGCCGCCCCGACCAGGCCGACCAGGACCACCGGGCCGAACGTACGACGACCCGCGTCAGCCACCGAGCAGGCCCTCGTCGAAGCAGGTGCGCGCGCCCGTGTGGCAGGCGACGCCGACCTGGTCGACCTTGAACAGCAGCGTGTCGCCGTCGCAGTCGAGCCGGACCTCCTTGACGTGCTGGGGGTTGCCGGAGGTCTCGCCCTTGACCCAGTACTCGCCACGCGAGCGGGACCAGTACGTCGCCCGGCCGGTCGTCAGCGTGCGGTGCAGCGCCTCGTCGTCGACCCACGCCAGCATCAGCACCTCGCCGGTGTCGTGCTGCTGGACGATCGCGGGCAGCAGCCCGTCGGGGGTGCGCTTGAGGCGATCGGCGATCTGAGGATCGAGGGAGGTCACGGGGCCGAGTCTAGTGAGCCAGCTGGGCGGTCCAGGACGCGTACAGGCCGGCGTACACGCTGCCCTCCTGCCGGACGAGCTCGCTGTGCGGGCCGCGCTGGACGATGCGGCCCTTGTCGACGACGACCACCTCGTCGGCCGCCTCGGCGGTCGAGAGCCGGTGCGCGATCGTGACGCTGGTGCGCCCGGCCATCAGCCGCTCGAGCGCGCGCCCGATGCGCATCTCCAGCTCGGGGTCGACCGCGCTGGTCGCCTCGTCGAGGACGAGCAGGTCGGGATCGGCGAGCTGGGCGCGGATCAGTGCGACCAGCTGCCGCTCCCCCGCCGACATCGACTCGCCGCGCTGGCCGACCTTCGTGGCCAGCCCGCCCGGCAGGCCGGCGAGCCAGTCGCCCAGGCCCAGCTCGTCAGCGGCCGCCGCGATGTCGCTGTCGGTGGCGTCGATCCGGCCGTAGCGCGCGTTGGCCGCGAGGGTGTCGTCGAAGAGGAAGCCCTCCTGCGGGACGAGTACGACGGAGCGCCGCAGGCTGGCCTCGCTGACCCGGGTCAGGTCGACGCCGTCGAGCAGCACCCGGCCGGTGGTCGGGTCCATCAGCCGGGTGAGCAGCTTGGCGAGGGTCGACTTGCCCGAGCCCGTCTCGCCGACGACGGCGATCCGGCGGCCGGCCGGGATGGCGAGATCGATGCCGGTGAGGACCGGCGTACCGCCGGGGTAGGCGAAGCCGACCTCCTCGAACCGCACCTCGATGGCACCACTCGGCAGGGTGGCTCCGTCCGGGCCGGGGTCGATGAGGTCGGCCGGGGTGTCCAGGATGCCGATGACGCGGCGCCAGCCCGCGATGGCGTTCTGGGCGTCGGTGAGGATCTGCGTGCCCATCTGCACCGGGCCGACGAAGAGCGTGACGAGGAACGCGAACGCCAGGACCTCGCCGGAGCTGGTGCCGCCCGACCAGAGCCGGCCCTGGCCCAGCCAGATGCCGACGATGAGCACGCCCGCGTTGGCCAGGCCGGCCGAGATGCCGCCGAGGCTGAAGGAGAACGCCGTGAAGCCCTGGGCGCGGGTGCTCGCGGCCTGGAAGTCGGCGACCGCGCTGTCGATGCGCTGCTGGGTGCGCCTCTCGATCGCGTAGGACCGCACGACCGCGGCGCCGACCACCGGCTCGGAGATCGCGGACAGCAGGGCGCCGACCTGGCGGCGTACCGTCCCGTAGGCCTGGGAGAGCTTGCGCTGGAAGTAGCGCAGGCTCAGGAACAGCGGTGCGAAGCACAGCCACACCACCGCTGCGAGCTGCCAGCTGTAGACCACCATCACGATCGTCGCGATCAGCATCTGGCCCACGCTCACCACGAACAGCAGGCCGCCGAAGACCAGGAACTGGCTGACCTGGTCGACGTCGCTGGTGACGCGCGAGACGAGCGCGCCGCGGCGCTCGGTGTTCTGGGTGAGCAGCGGGAGGTCGTGGACGTGCCGGAACGCCTTGGTGCGCAGGGTCGCGAGGCCGTGCTCCGCGGCGACGAACAGCCGGCTCGTCATCGCGTAGCTCGCCCACGCCGTGACGACGATGCCCACCGCGGCGAGAGCCGCCATCCGGGCCGTGAAGCCGAGGTCAGGACCGTCGGCGCCGTGCAGGCCGTGGTCGATGGTCTGCTGGACGGCGACGGGTACGACGACCTGGCCGACCGAGGCGAGCACCGCGAGCAGCAGGGTGACGCCCATGCCGCGGGTCAGCTCGGGCGAGTGGTGGATGCCGCGCCGGATCGTCTCCAGGGCGCCCAGGTCCTCGCCGGTCTGCAGGCCGCTCATGCGGTCACCTCCTCGTCGGCGCTCTCGTAGGCGTTGACCAGCCGCGCGTAGTCGGCGTTGCGGGCCACCAGGTCGGCATGCGTGCCGCGATCGACGATCCGGCCGTCGGCGAGGAAGAGGACCTCGTCGGCCAGGGCGATGGTCGCCTTGCGGTAGGCGACCACCACGAGGGTCGCGCCGACGGCACCGCGCAGGGCGGCGAGGATGCGGGCCTCGACCTCGGGGTCGACCGCGGACGTGGCGTCGTCGAGGAGCAGGAGCCGCGGTCGGCGTACGAGCGCGCGGGCCAGGGAGATCCGCTGCCGCTGACCGCCCGACAGGCTGGTGCCACGCTCCCCCAGCCGGGTGTCGAGGCCCGCAGGCAGCGCGGCCACGAAGCCGTCGGCCTGCGCGGTCCGCAGGGCCGCCCAGATCTCCTCGTCGGAGACGTCGGCGCCCAGCGTGACGTTGCCGCGGACGGTGTCATCGAAGAGGAACGCGGTCTGGGGCACGACGGCCATCGCCTCGGCGAGCTCGCCCTGCGCGAGATCGCGTACGTCGACGCCGTCGACCCGGATCGCGCCGGTGTCGACGTCGACCAGGCGGTTGAGGAGCGTGGTGAGCGTGCTCTTGCCGGAGGCGGTGGCGCCGACGAGAGCCACGGTGCGACCGGGCCGGACGTCGAAGCTGAGGTCGGCGAGCACCGGCCGCTCCGGGTCGTAGCCGAAGCCGACGTCCTGCAGGGCCAGGGCGGCTCCGGTCGTGGACGCGGGCAGCGTTGCGGCGCCGTACTCCATGCTGCCGCGGGCGGCGAGGACGGCGCTCACGCGGCGGAAGCCGACCACGCTGCGCGGGAACTCCCCGAGCAGCCACCCGATCGAGCGGATCGGGAAGGAGACCACGGTGAGCAGGTAGGCGACCGTGACGACGTCGCCGGCCACCGTCGCGCCGGTGAGGACGCGGTGGACGCCGAGCACCAGGACACCCAGCACCGCGAGGCTCGGCAGGGCGGCGAGCGTGGGGTCGAAGGCGGCGCGGATGCGGCCGACCCTGATGTTGGTGTCGCGGAGGTCCTCGGCGACCCTGCGGAAGCGGGCCGTCTCCTCCGGCTCACGGCCGAGCGTCTTGACCACGAGCGCGCCGTCGAAGGACTCGTGGGCGATCTCGCTCAGCTCGGCGCGGAGCCGCTGGGCGCGGGTCGCCCAGCCCTGCGAGAGGCGCTGGTAGACGACGTTCACCGCGATGACGACCGGGAAGACGAGCACACCGACGACCGCGAGGACGGTGTCGGCCAGGAACATCTGCACGACCGCGATCGCCATCATCGCGATGGTGCCGACGGCCATCGGCAGCGGCGCGATCGGGCCCCAGGCGGCCTCGACGTCGGAGTTGGCGTTGGAGAGCAGCTCGCCGGTGGGGTGCTGCTGGTGCCACGACATCGGCAGCGAGAGGTACTGGCGGGTGACGGCGCGGCGGTAGTGGGCCTGCATCCGGTACTGCATCACGCCCGCGCCGACCCGGCGGGCCACGATCCCGACCGCACGCAGTAGCGCGACGCCGAAGAAGAGGCCGAGCACCGCCCACAGCCAGCCCGCACCGATGTGGCCGGTCGCGAAGGCCGGCAGCACCACGTGGTCGGTCGACCAGCCGAGCACCCAGGCATCCGCGACGGTCAGCGCGCCGAAGAGCAGGCTGCCGATCGTGGAGGCCGCGAAGATCCAGGGCTCGCGCTTGATGGCCACCCACAGCACGGCGAACCCGGCCCTCGTCGTACCGTCCGCTGCGCTCACTCCACCCCGCAACCGCCCGTCGCTGATCGCTATTCCCTGCTCAGCGCGGCAGTGCGGCCACGAAGTCCAGCTTGGCCAGCACCGGCTCGGGGATCACGAACGGGTATAGGTCGTCCTTGCCCATGCTGCGGCTGATCACGTTGAGCGCGGTGGCGAGCGGCATCCAGACGCCGGTCACGACATCGCGGAAGCGGGAGAAGGTGCCGATCGGCGCGAGCATGATCAGCCCGTGCTCGGCGGCGGAGTCGAGGGTGTCGCAGATGTGCAGGTAGTGCGCGAAGGTCTCGGCGAAGTCCTCGAACGGGTGCATCGTCGCGTACGTCGAGAGGTGGTCGGCCTGCCAGCCCTGCGGCGGGCCCTCGCGGTAGTGCCGGTCCAGCGCGTCGGCGTACGACGCCCGCTCGTCGCCGAACAGCTCGCGGGCCTGCTCGATGAGGTCGCCGACGACGAGCTGCCACTCGTAGTAGTGGCCGACCTCGTGCCGGAAGTGGCCGAGCATCGTGCGGTAGGGCTCGGCCAGCGACTCGCGCACCTTCTCCCGGTAGACCGGGTCGGACTCGGCGAGATCGATGGTGATCACCCCGTTGTCGTGCCCGATCACCACGTCGGGCGTCGCGTCGGTCCCGTCGGAGGCGAGCAGGTCGAAGCAGAGTCCGCCGACTGGGTCCTCGGCGCGGGTCCTGATCGGGAAGCCCAGCGCGTCGAGCTCGACGACGAGATGGCGCTTGGCCTGCTCGGCGAGCAGGTAGTCGGCGTCGACCTCGGCCGGGCGGGTCCGGGTCAGGTCGCACGCGAAGCACTGTCCGCCCTCGAGCGGGGCGAGCCAGGTGCAGCCCGACACGTTGAGGTTCACGCACACCCACCACACCGCGCCGCTGCCGTCGACGTAGCGGCCCTGCTCGTCGACCGGCACGATCGCGCGCTCGGCGCGGGAGAACCCGAGCGCCGAGCCGCACGACACGCACAGGGAGTTCTCGAAGTAGAGCGGGTTGTCGCACGCCCGGCAGCGGAAGGCCTTCATGCCGGCACCGGGGCGACGTCGACGGACACGCTGAGCGTGGACGTCTTCGCCTCGGTGTAGATGACGCCCTTCACCGGTGGCACATCCGCGTAGTCACGCCCCCAGGCTACGGTGACGTACCGGTCGTCGGCCCACTGGTCGTTGGTGGGGTCGAGCATCACCCACTGGCCCTCGCCGGCGGCGGTCGGGACCCAGACGCCCACCCAGGCGTGCGAGGCGTCGGCGCCGACCAGCCGCTCCTCGCCGGGCGGCGGTGTGGTCGCCAGGTAGCCCGAGACGTAGCGCGCGGCGAGGCCGTGCGACCGCAGGCAGGCGAGCATCAGGTGCGCGAAGTCCTGGCAGACACCGCCGCGCGCCTCGAAGATCTCCTCGATGGTGGAGGTGACCGTGGTGGCGGTCTTGTCGTAGGCGAACTCGCGGTGGATCCGGTGCATCAGGTCCACGCACGCGTCCACGAGGCCACGGCCCGGGGTGAGCGAGGCGGCGGCGTACGCGCGGGCGTCCTCGGTGTGGTCGACCAGGGGCGAGGCGACGACGACGTCGGTCGCGGACCACGCGCCCGGCAGGTCCGGGTGGAGCAGCGGTCGCGCGTCCTCCCAGGGCAGCGCGAAGGCGGATTCGTCGTACTCGGGGGCCACGACGTCGACCCGTGAGACCGCGCCGATCTCGAGGGTGCGGTGCGGGTCGAGGACCTGGAAGTAGGTGACGGTGTTGCCGTAGAAGTCGATGTCGGTCGTCATGTCCGCGGGCGCCGGGGTGATCGTCACGACCGGATCG
Organism: Nocardioides ultimimeridianus; assembly: GCF_054777895.1. NCBI lineage: Bacteria > Bacillati > Actinomycetota > Actinomycetes > Propionibacteriales > Nocardioidaceae > Nocardioides > Nocardioides ultimimeridianus. The sequence continues at coordinate 287,962 of NZ_BAAHAB010000009.1, forward strand.
GCGACCTGCTGCCACGGCAGGGTACGGGGTACGACGTGCCCGATGCCGAGCGAGTCGGTGACGTCCTCGTCGTAGCCGTAGGTCGTGGTGTGGGTGACCAGGTAGCTCGTCACGGCACCACCCTCGTGGCCAGGGCGCCGAGCGGGCGCGGCGCCGGCCCGGCGGCGAAGTGCAGCTCGGTGATCGCCTCGGCCAGCCGCTCGACGCCGGAGCGGAAGCGGTCCAGGAAGGCCTCGAGGTTCGGGCGGCCGGGGCCGCCGATGGCCACCAGCGACGCGAGGTCGGTCTGGTCCAGCGCCTCGAGCAGGTCGTCGAGGAGACGCTCGGGTCGCGACGAGCCGGTCGATGCCGGCAGCGCCGCCAGGTGGCCCCGGAGCTCGTGCAGGCTGAAGGCGAGCGAGCGTGGGTTCTCGAGGTCGAGCAGGAGCAGCTCGACCACGCCCGCCGAGCGCACGTTGCCGCGGTAGCGCCGTCGGTGGGTCACCGACGACTCGGCGGCGGCCAGCACCGCGTTGAGCACGTCGCGATCGACGTCCATGCCCCGGCGTACCGTCGCGGTGGGGCGCATCAGCGCGCACACCTGCAGCGCGCGCTCGACGTACCGACCCGTCTGGATCGACTGCCAGGCCGCGTCGCGGATCATGCTGGCGGTGACGCCCTGGATGGCCAGGATGCCGGTCAGCATCCGCCCCGCCGACTCCGCGATCTGGTGGCTGTGCGCGTTCGCCCGCAGCTCGACGGTGGCACGGTCGGTCGTGCCGAAGGTGCGCCACACGTCGCTGGAGAGCTGGTCGCGCACCCCGCTGAACGCCTCCCGCAGGCCGGCCAGCGACTGCGCCACCGAGCCGCCGCGGTCCTCGTCGAGCAGCAGCGAGCGGAAGTCCTCGTCGATGTCCGGTGGCCCGCCCGGCGACAGCCGGCCGGTCACTCCGAGCATCACCTCGAGCGCCTCGCCGCCGCTCGAGCGCGGTCGGCTGCGGAAGTCGTCGGCGATGACGTGGGTGGCCAGGATGATGCGCAGCAGGTCCTCGGCGCGCTCGCTGTAGCGCCCCGCCCAGAACGCCTCCTCGAGTGCGCGCGGCACCAGCACCGTGACCGACCGCATCTGCGTCATCGGCAGGACCTCGGCCAGGCCCTGGTCGGGGTCGCCGGCCTTGTCCTTCAGCACCCAGACGTCCTTGCTGCACGCAGCGCGGTCCGCGGGATCGCCGAGGGTGCGGCTGTGCACGGTGGCCAGGCCACCGACCAGGGGGCGGTACGCCGATCCGTAGCGCAGCGTGAACGTGCGCAGCGTGACCGGTCGCGGGAGCGCGGCGTGGCCGGACCACGTCGGCGCCTGCGAGAGGGTCGGCATCAGCTGGCCGACGTACCGGTGGGGCTCGGCAAGGATCCGCTCCCGCAGGTCGTCGCGGGACAGCCCGGCCAGCCCCGCGCCAGGACCGTCGAGGGTGCGCACGGCCAGGTCGTCGCGGTCGAGCAGCGCCTCCAGACCCACCGGCGAGCCGGCCCACCAGGTCGGCACGCTCGGAAGCCGCAGCGACTCCCCGAGCAGGGCCTCGCACGCGTCGGGCAGGTAGGGCAGCAGCCCCGGGTTCTCGAGTACGCCGGCGCCGAGTCCGTTGACCACGCGGACCCTCCCCCGGCGTACCGCCTCGACCAGGCCGGCCACGCCGAGCTGGGAGTCGCCGCGGAGCTCGAGGGGGTCCGACCAGCTCGCGTCCACCCGGCGCAGGATCACGTCGACCCGCTCGTGCCGGCCGCCGGGCGCGCGCAGGTAGACCCAGCCCTCCTTGACGGTGAGGTCGCCGCCCTGGACGAGCGGGAACCCGAGCGCGGAGGCGAGGAAGGCCTGGTCGAACGCGGTCTCCGAGTGTGTCCCCGGGGTCAGGACCACGACGCGCGGGTCCGCGCGGTCGCCGGGCGCGCTCTGGATCAGCGCCGAGCGCAGGGCCCAGAAGTAGGGCTCCATGCGGTGCAGGCGCGCCTCGCGGTAGAGCTCGGGCAGCACGCGCGAGATGACGCGCCGGTTCTCCATCGCGTAGCCGATGCCGGACGGCGCCTGCGCGCGGTCGCCGAGCACCTGCCACTGGCCGTCCGCGGCGCGACCCAGGTCGGTCGCGGCGAGGACCAGCGGCCGCGGGTCGCGGTCGCCGGCCACGACCCGGCTGAAGCCGGAGTGACCGAACACGACCGGAGCGGGGATCACGCGCTCGCGGAGCAGCCGCTGCTCGCCGTACAGGTCCATCAGGATGGCGTTGAGCAGCTCGGCCCGCTGGGCGAGGCCGACCTCGAGCGGCTGCCACTGGGCGGCGTCGATGACGAGGGGCACCGGGTCGAGGCGCCAGGGACCGGGACCCTCGCCGGGCCGGGCGTACGTGACGGCGTCGTCGCCGAGGAAGCGGGTGATGTCGCCGGTCAGCCGGCGCAGGTCGTCGCCGGTGATCGCGACGGCAACCTCGGCCAGGCCCTTCCAGGCCGGGCGCAGGGTCCCGTCCGGTGCGACGACCTCGTCGAACCGTGGGGCCTCGCCGTCGGCGAGGGTCGGCTGGCTCACGCTCAGGGCGTAGTCGCGCAGCAGGGTCACGCGGCAGCCCTCCCCTGGCCGATCGTGGTGGTCATCGGACCAGAGCCTAGAGGGGTGTCATGCCCTGCGCAGGTCGAGGAGGTGCGGATAGTCGGTGGACGCGGCCGTGCGCCCGCGCTCGCGCATCGCGGCGACGTCCAGGTGGCCCGCCGTCGCGCCGCGCGGCTCGAACCGGCCCGCGCGCCGCGCCTCCGCCTCGTTGGCGTTGATCGGCGGGGTGTCGTAGGAGCGGCCGCCCGGGTGCACGACGTGGTACGTCGCCCCGCCCAGGCTGACCTCGGACGCGATGTCGACCAGGTCGACGTGCAGGGGCGCGTGGACGCCGATGCTCGGGTGCAGCGCCGACCACGGCTGCCAGGCCTGGAAGCGGACGCCCGCGTAGAACTCGCCGGGGACGTCGGTCGGCGTCAGCGGCAGCGGTACGCCGTTGCACGCGACCAGCCGGCGCTCCGGGTCCAGCCCGGTGACGCGGACCTGGATCCGCTCGACCGAGCTGTCGACGTACCGTGCCGTGCCGGAGCCGGTGGCCTCCTCCCCCAGCACGTGCCAGGGCTCGATGGCCTGGCGCAGCTCCAGGCCCACGCCGTCGATGCGGGTGAACCCGATCCGCGGGAACCGGAACTCGGTGAACGCGTCGAACCAGGAGGCCTCGAACGGGATCCCGGCCGCGCGCAGGTCGGAGACCACCTCGCCGATGTCGGCGATGCAGCCCTGCGGCAGCAGGAAGTCCTCGTGCAGCAGCGTCCCCCAGCGCACCAGGGGCGCGTTCAGCGGCCGCTCCCAGAACATCGCGACCAGGCTGCGCACGAGCAGCGCCTGGAGCAGCGCCATCTGCGGGTGCGGGGGCATCTCGAACCCGCGCAGCTCGAGCAGCCCGAGCCGGCCGCGGGAGCTGTCGGGTGAGTAGAGCTTGTCGATGCAGAACTCGGCGCGGTGGGTGTTGCCGGTGAGGTCGGTGAGCAGGTGCCGGAAGGCGCGGTCCACCAGCCACGGCCGCGGGTCGAGGTCCTTCTCGTGCTGCTCGGCGACCAGCCGGAGCACCTCGCGCTGCGCGATCTCCATCTCGTAGACGGCCTCGGGCCGCCCCTCGTCGAACCGCGGGGCCTGCGAGGTCGGTCCGATGAAGCGCCCGGAGAACAGGTAGGACAGGCTCGGATGCCGCTGCCAGTAGGTGATCATCGAGACCAGCAGGTCAGGGCGCCGCAGCAGCGGCGAGTCGGCCGGCGTGGAGCCGCCGAGCGTCAGGTGGTTGCCGCCACCGGTGCCGGTGTGCAGGCCGTCCAGGTCGAACTTCTCGGTCGAGAGCCGCGCGGCCCGCGCCTCGTCGTACAGCGTGGTGACGACGTCGCGCTGCTCGGCCCAGCTCGCGGTCGGCTGGACGTTGACCTCGATGACGCCGGGGTCGGGCGTGACGACGAGCTGGGTGATCCGGGCGTCCGGCGGCGGTCCGTAGCCCTCGATCACGACCGGCGTGCCGACCGCGGCGGCCGCACCCTCGACGAGGCCGAGGAGCGCGGCGTAGTCGTCGAGCAGGTCCACGGGCGGCAGGAAGACGAAGACGTACCCGTCCCGGGCCTCGACGGCCAGCGCCGTGGTGGCTGAGCCCTCGGCCGGGACGACGGTCACCTCGGGCAGGGCCGGGTCGAGCGGGCCCACCGGTTCGAGGTACGACGGCTCGCCGGCGTACTCCGGATCGGTCCAGCTGATCGACTGCAGCGGGAGCCGGAGGCCGACGGCGGAGGTGCCGGGCGCCAGCACCAGCCGGCCGCGGCGGAACGTCCACCGGGCGCTGGTCCAGGTGCCGTCGGCGGTGGCGATGGGGAGCACCCAGCCGGTCGGCGTGGTGATGTCGCCGTCGACCTCGCGCAGTGACTCGGCCGTCAGCTCGTCCAGCGCGGCCTCGGGGCGCGGTCCGTCGGGGCGGCGTACGTCGGCGGCCAGGAGGGCGAGCGGGTCCTCGTAGGCCGGGTGCAACTGGTCGGCGGGCAGGCCGAGGCGTGCGGTGATCTCGGCCGCCAGGACCTGAGCCGCCTTCCTGCTCGCGGCCGTGTCGCCACCCGTCGCCCACGGGTCGGCCAGCAGGCTCGCGTCCTCCCACAACGGCACGCCGTCGGTGCGCCACTGCAGCGCGATGTTCCACCGCGGCAGCGGCTCACCCGGGTACCACTTGCCCTGCCCGCGGTGGACGACCCCGCCGCGGGCGTGCAGGTCGGCCAGCCGACGGGCCAGGTCGGTGGCCAGCTTCCGCTTGTGCGGCCCGTCCGCGGCCGTGTTCCACTCATCGGCGACCTGGTCGTCGAGCGCGACGAACGTGGGCTCGCCGCCCATCGTGAGACGTACGTCGCCCGCGACCAGCCGGGCGTCGACGGCCTCGCCGAGCGCGTCGATCCGCGCCCACGCCTCGTCGGTGTAGGGCAGCGTCACCCGCGGGTCCTCGTGGATGCGGCGCACCGCGTTGGCGTAGCCGAAGGTCACCTCGACGGGCTCGGTCGCGCCCTCGATCGGCGCCGCCGAGGACGGGTGCGGCGTGGCGGAGAGCGGGATGTGGCCCTCACCCGCGAACAGGGCCGAGGTGGGGTCGAGCCCGACCCAGCCGGCGCCGGGGATGAAGACCTCGCACCACGCGTGCAGGTCGGTGAAGTCCTCCAGCGGCCCGCTCGGGCCGTCCAGCGACTCGCGGTCGGGCGCGAGCTGCACCAGGTAGCCGGACACGAACCGGGCAGCCAGGCCGTGCTGGCGCAGCAGCGCGACCAGCAGCCAGGCCGAGTCGCGGCACGAGCCGATCCCGCGCGCCAGGGTCTCATCGGGCGTCTGCACGCCCGGCTCCATCCGGACCGAGTAGTCGACGTCGCGCTGCACGGCCGTGTTCAGCTCGGCCAGGAACTGCACGATCGGTACGCCGCTGGACTCGCCGCGCGACTCCCTCCAGGCAGCCGCCGCAACGGCGTCCTCCACCGGTCGCAGGTACGGCGCCAGGTCCGCCCGCAGCCCGGGCTCGTAGTCGAACGGGTACTGCTCGGCGTACTCCTCCACGAAGAAGTCGAGCGGGTTGATGACCATCATGTCGGCCACCAGGCCGACGGTGATCTCGAGCCGCTTCACCGGCTTCGGGAAGACGATCCGGGCCAGCCAGTTGCCGAACGGGTCCTGCTGCCAGTTCAGGAAGTGGTCGGCCGGCTGCACGTCCAGGCTGTAGGACTCGATCGGGGTCCGGCTGTGCGGGGCGGGCCGCAGCCGCACGACGTGCGGCGCCACCGCCACCGGTCGGGCGAACTCGTAGCTGGTCCGATGCTCGAGCGCCACCTTGATCGACATGGGCCCAGCGTGCCCCGTTCCTGTTGCCGGGGCGTTAACGGGGTCGTCGCTCAGGAGTAGTTGTCGGCGATTGCACTCTCATAGAGCGCCTCCGCCGATTCGGCTGCAGCGATCGCCGCGCGGACGTCGGGGCGGGTCACGTCGAGGACCCGCATCACCCCGCTGACCTCCGCCACTGCCTCGATGCGGTGCAGGTCGCTGGCGAACTCCTCGGCGTACGCCGCGAGGCCACGGAGCTTCGGCAGGGCATCGCTCAGGTGTGTGCCGTGCGGGTCGACGATCGAAGCCTTCACCACGCCTCCGACGTCCTGGAAGAAGATGAAGTCCGGGCAGAGGCGCCGCCATGTGCCGAGCGAATCGCGATAGGCGATGGCGAGGGCGTCCGACGACGCACGTGACGGGTTGCGGTACCAGGAGACGCAACGGTCCAACTCGACATCGAGCACCTTGCGCTCCCAGTCGAGGAGGCTCCCGATCGGGAACTGCCCACCACCGTCGGCGAGCAGGTGCAGGCCGGCGGTCTCGATCAGGTTGCCGCGCAGGTCCTCGACGGCCTCGGTGCGGACCTCAGGTCGGGTGATGTCGACCCGCAGCGGCCGACCCGCGAGAGCGCGCAGCTCGTCGTACTGGGCCCGACTCTCGTCGCTCAGTGACTTGATCGCCACGCGATGCTCGGCGTCCCACCGCGCGAAGAGGCGATCGGCCTCGGCGTCGAGCTGCTCGACGATCTCCCCCACTCGCGCGATCGCGGCCGTCCGCAGGTGTGCCTCGAAGTACCCGTCGTCGTAGGTCTCCTCGAGCGCGTCCGCGTAGGCGGACGCGAGCTGGGGTGTGAGGATCCGTCGCGCGACCCGGTAGTCCGCCTCGACCGCGCGATCGTCGGCCGTCAGGGCGAAGGTCTCGGAGCCGGCGAACATACCGACGTCGAGACCGATGACGATCCGCTCCCCGGTCATCTCGAGGACGTCTGCGACCTGCGCCTCGACCTTGCTCTCGTACTGCACGGCCTTGCCCCGCAGGAACTGGACGAGCTCACCGAGCGCCGCGTCGTAGGCCCCGGGGCGGACACCGTCCTTGGCGAGCGCGGCCGCGAAGGCCGTGAACCGACTGACCGGCTTCGACCCCCTCCGTGGCACCGTCTGCGAAGGCAGCCGGTCGAACGCGTCCCACACGGCCGGATCGATCTCCGCGTTGGTGCGGAAGTCCTGCTTGCGGATCACCACGACCGGCCCTGGACCGGTGGGCCCGTCGCCGCCGTTGATCGCGCGCGCGACCTGCTCCGCCGCGCTCCGGTTGAACATGGGCAGGATGCACTCGACGGCGTTGAGCCGGTCGTCACCGGGGATGCGACGGGCGAGGGGTGTACGGACCATGCGGCCCAGCAGCTGGGTGATGTGGGTCAGGTCCTGGGCGGGCCGGAAGGACACCAGCACCTCCGCGCGCGGGCAGTCCCAGCCCGTGGAGATCGCGTCCTTGGCGAGGAGGACGCGGATGTGCGCCCGCTCGGCCACGTCCTGCGGCGGTACGTACGCGAGCTCCAGATCGCCGACCGCGAGATCTGTTCCCTCGCCGAACACGTGGGCGAGGTTGTCGATCGAGAGCTCCGGCCACTCGTCGAGGACGGTGTGCACAGCCTCGCTGAGCAGCTCCTCGCTCGGCTTGTTCGGCACCTGGACCACCAGCAGCGGCTCGACCGGCGTACCGCCACCCTGCGACTCCTGGTACGCCGACCAGAGGTCGCTCGCCTCCTTGGTGCGAGCGACGGCGTGCCGCAGGAGCACCGTGTCGAAGGTCCCGACCTCGGCCGGGAAGGAGAGGATCAGGCTGTCCTTGAGCAGTCCTGATTCCTGTACCCGCACCGGGTCGACCACCACGTCGGGCAACGTCGTGCGGTTGGCCGCGCGTTCCATGGCGGCGCGGTAGCGCTCGATCGTGGCGCTGATACCGAGCACGATCGGCACCGGCGGAGCGCCGGCCTCTCCGTTGATCAGCGTGGTCACGATGGTGGACTTCTCCCCCACGTCCCGCTTGGAGGTGTTCATGCCCACGTGCGCTTCGTCGAGGATGACGTAGAGCGTGGTGCCCGGATCCTCGACGGTGTTGCCGAGCACCTCCCAGAACGTGCGCGCACGCATGTCCGGGGCCGCGAGCACGGCGTTGTCCTCCTCCGCACCGCCTCCTCGCACCAGTCGCGCGTTCTTGCTCAGCTTCTGCGAGTTGAGGAAGTACACGGTTCCGGGCCGCAGCTGCTCATCGCTGAAGGTCGACTCCACGACGCGCAGTCGGTTGCTGCCGATCCGGTCGGAGGCCTGCATGATCCGGTGACGGGTCTGCTCGTTGAGCGACGGATCGCTCGTGAACCACAGGACGGTGGCGGTCGGGTCCGCAGGGACGTCGAAGTCGGCGTTGCCGAAGAACAGCGCCTCGATGACGGCCGCGGCCATGACCGTCTTGCCGGCGCCGGTCGCCGCCGTCAGCGCGACCGAGCTGGTCTTGCCGCGGGTCGCGAGCAGGCGGGCAGTGTCCAGGTTCTCCAGGACGGCTGCCACCGCGTCGGCCTGGTAGTCCTTGAGCGCGAGCTTCATGCGCTCCCACCCACGGCGAAGCTGGTCAGGTATGACTCGTACAGCCGCACCGGCTCGACGGCCTCGGGCAGCTCGTTGCACACCAGCTGGAACGCGCGCTCGTCATCGGTGACGACGAACGCCATCCGTACGTCGGTGGCCGCCGCAAGAGCTGCCAGGAAGTCACCCGCCGCGTCGACGTCGAACAGCACTCCGTACGTATCGGCTATGTCGAAGGTCGCGGCGGGGACGTCGATCCGTCGACCGCGCGCTCCGGCCTTCAGCCACAACAGCGGCGCGATCGCCTCGAACGACTTGCCGTGCTGCACGGCGCGGGGCGCCTCGTAGGTCATGGTGAAGAACTCGACGTTCTCCTCGAAGCCGTCGGCCATCGGGAACTCGTCGGTGAACTTGTAGTCGCCCTTGATCGGCTCGCCGTCCGGGGTACGGCCAGTGATCGCCGCCTCGATGCGGGGCTTGGTGATGTAGTCGCAGATCCCCCACCGCTCCCACTCGGGATCGCCGGGGCGCAGCCCCTGTTCGCGCAGCCTCTTCTGTTCCTCCGCGCTCACCTCGTTGTTCGTGACCGAGATGCACTGCCGGCGCCCGCCGTCCTGCTTGTTGAGCCGCATCACGGCATGGGCGGTCGTGCCGGAGCCGGAGAAGAAGTCGAGTACAACTGCGTCGGGCTTGTCACTGACGAAGAACCGCAGAGCATCCTCTACTGCGTAGAGCGACTTGGGGAACGGGAAACGGCGAGATGGCAGGACATTCGCGAGGAGTCGGGAGCCATATTGCGTTGCATCGTGGCTTGACACCCGCCACTGCGTACCCGGGATGGCAAGTACCCGATCCGATTCGCGGGTTCCTACATCCAGCGAACCATCGTCCCGACGCCCTATCTCACCGAACTCTCCAGCGACGACCTTTCCGTACTCGCCGTCCTTCAGAATCGAGATAGCGAAGCCCCTGGACTCAGACCCGGAGACCCGAATACGGCCCTGCTCGAGCCTGCCCCGGAAGGTAGATGGCGTCCACTGCCACCGCCCTTCCGATCCATCCTTACGGATCGGAAGAACCGCAACGGTGCCAGCCACCGGCAGAGGTTCGGAACTCCCAGAAGGAAGAGCCTCGCCGACCTGTGCGACGCGCATCGACTTCGGATCCACGTAGACGGGATAGAAGCAACCTGGGGAGTCCTCGCGCGCCGCACCCTCACCCGACCGACGAAGCAGGTCCCAACGCGCCGTACCGGTGTGGGTCCGTCCCTTGGCAGAAACCCAATCCCGGCTGAGGGACACCCGTTGGGGAGCCGCGACGCCCACCGACACGACGAAGATGTATTCATCGCTACGCCCGAACTGACCCGCGCGCGCGACGGCAGCGGGATTGATCTGCGTGCTGATCATCTGGAATCGAGCGTCACCGAAGGACTGCTGCAGCAACAGCCCGAGCCGGAGGTACTCCTTCTCGTCGATCGTGACGATGAGGACCGAGTTGTCGGGGTTGAGCAGACGCTTGGCGAGCTGGAGCCGCCGCTCCATGAAGGCCAGCCACTTGGAGTGGCGGTAGGCGTCGTCGCCGTCGACGTAGTCGTTGTTGTACTTCCAGTCCTTGGCCCCGGTGTTGTAGGGCGGGTCGATGTAGATCGCGTCGACCTTGCCCTCGTGCGTGTAGAGCAGCGCCTCGAGTGCGTGGAAGTTCTCGGCGCTGATCACCGAGTGGAAGGGCTTGTCCCCGCCGCGCTCGACCTTCCCGGTCGAGACCAGACCGGGGAAGATCGGGTCCCGGAACTCGGCGACCACGACGAGGTCGTCCACGTCCATCTGGGTCGCCTCGTCGTCGATGACGATGGTCGCGACGCCATCGGCCACGCGCAGGACCAGCCCGAGGCGGGCGTCCGGCTTCGCCGTGCTTCCCCGTGGCGGCAGGACGCGCACCTTGTCACCCCGGCGGACCGGCCGCCCGGGAAGGTCGACAGCCTCGGGGACGTGCCGCTCGAAGTTGAGCCCGAACTGCCGGCGCTCGGACAGCGCCTTCACCTCGGCGCGGAGGTCGGCCGCCAACTGGGCGTCGGTCCGCTCGACCTGCCGCAGCAGGTCGCTCAGCCGTGACACCCGAGCCGCCCCTTCCGTCGTACGCCCAATCTGTTGGGCGTGCCCAACATAGTGGACGAAAGCCCAATACATTGGGCGGACTCCGGAAGTCGTCGCCGAAAGGGTTGGCGACGTGCCCGGACCTGCCTCGTCGACCGCCTACCTGGAGGCGGCGAAGCACCTGGGCGAGAGGGTGTACGAGCGGCGGACCGAGCTGGGCTGGACGCAGGAGGAGCTGGCCGAGAAGGCCGACCTGTCGCGGAACCAGATCCAGAACATCGAGAAGAACCGCAACAACACCAAGGATCCGCAGACCGGCCTACCAGGCCCGAGCAACGCCCGGTTGGACACCGTGTTCAAGCTCGCCGCCGCGCTCGACCTGCGCGTCCGCGATCTGATCGACCCCGAGAGCTGACGGTGCGCATCACCCTCGGCGTGACCGACAACGCCTGGGCGGACTTCCTGCGCGCGGACGAATCGCTCACCGAGGCGAACTTCTGGGTGCCGTCGGCACGGAGCTTCATGGGTCGTGCCGCCCTCGACGAGCCGTTCCTCTTCAAGACCAAGAGCCCCCGCGAGGCCCTGGTCGGCGGCGGGTTCTATGCCGGGTACTACGAGCAGCGCGTCAGCGAGGCGTGGGCCGTCTTCGGACGCGGCAACGGCGTCGCCAGCGAGGAGGCTCTGCATCGCGCGATCCAGGTCTACCGCGACCGCACCGGCAAGGAACACCACCCGGACCCGACGATCGGGTGCGTCGTCGTACGGAACCTGTTCTTCGCTCCACCCGGCGGCGACCTTCCGGCACCCGAACGCTGGGGACGGTCCATCGTGCAGGGCAAGACGTACGACGCCTCGGACCCGGACTACGCGTACGTCGACCACGCATTCCGCTCGCTGCAGGGCGGCGCGCGGCTCGAGATCGGCTGGGACGACGACCTGGCCCGGATCGATCTCGAGGTCCCCGACGCGAGGTACGGCGAGCCCGTGCTCACCCGACCGCGCCTCGGCCAGGGGTCGTTCCGGCTCGCAGTTCTCGATGCCTACGACAACCGCTGCGCCATCACCGGCGGGAAGATGGCGCCAACGCTGCAGGCCGCGCATATCCGCCCGTACGCCAGCGGTGGCGCGCACCGCATCACGAACGGGCTCGCGCTCCGCTCCGACATGCACGCGCTCTACGACCGCGGCTACCTCGGCATCGACAGCGACTACCGGCTGCGGGTCTCGCCGCGGCTGCACCGCGACTTCGGCAACGGCGTCGAACTCTATTCCCGCGAGGCGCGGGGCGAGGTGATCCGGCTGCCGGTCGCTCCCCGGCACAACCCCGATCGGGACGCGCTGACCTGGCACATGGACACGGTCTTCCTCAGCGCCTGAACCGCCGGACCCGCCTCAGAGCCGGTCGATCCAGGTGTCCGCTTCACGCTGATCCCACTGGGATCCGCTACTCGACGGGGCAGATGCCCCGAGCCGCGCCAGGGTGCGGTTCGCCTCCTCGCTCGTCAACGCCCTCAGCGACGTCACCGGGCCGCCGAGAGCCTCCTCGATCGCACGCTGGCGGTCGGACATCTCGGTTATTCCTCGGGCGTCCAGTGCCTTGCGCAGCAGATCGACCTGCCAGTCGGCGATCGGGGTCGGGGTGCTCGGTGGCGTGACAGGCGCTGATGGCTCCTCGTCACCGAACAGCGAAGCATCGAGCGTCATGTCGCGCATCGTACGGGCGGGCATCAGCGGCGGAGCAACCACTCCAGGTCGACCTCGACCGTGCCGCGACCGGCGATCTCGACCGATCCCCGCGGACGCTCGGCGTCCAGCACGATCAGCTCGTCCCAGCCGTCGCCGCTGTTGGAGTACACGGTCAGCTCGGACGCCTCGATGTCGACGATCCAGTACTGCTCGATGCCGGCGGCGGCGTACTCGTGCGACTTGCGGACCAGGTCCTCGCGCCGCGTGCTCGGCGAGAGCACTTCGACGCAGAGGACGGGAGTCGTCGGAGCCCACGACTCATCGAACGGCTCCACGGTGGCCAACACGTCGGGGATCCGGCTCTTGCGCTTCTCGACGGTCCAGAAGCCGACCGCCTCGACACAGAACAGACCGGTCGCATCCTCGATCTTCAGCGCGAGCCCGAAGGCGACCCGTTGGTGTCGCGCGCGGGGCGCGGTGTTCATGAAGATCGCCTCGCCGTCGACCCATTCGACGCGGCCTTCAGGCAGCGAGAGGTACTCATCGAGCGACATGGGTCGTCGCACGAGCCGTTCCTGCGGCGCTGCCGACACATCGACTCCTTGGCTGACGGACATTCTCGGGCCCCTGTCATTCTGCCTCGGCACGAGCGGGCGCGGCCAGCGCCAGCCCACGCCCTCGAGCCGGGCACGGCAGCTGCTCGGCGATCGCTGCCCACCGATCGCGGTGCCCGGGGCGCAACGTCCGCACCGCCTCGGCGTGGGCGTGGGCGTTGAGCAGCGCCGCTCCGACGTACGGCATGTCTTCTGTCGGCATCTCCTCGCGTCGCGAGCGGTCGAGGATCCGGAAGGCAGCACGGCCGACCTCGTCACGCCCAGCGCGCAACTGCATCATCACGCGGTCCAGTTCGCGTTTCGGCGTTCCGAATCGCACCAGCTCGAGCTCCGGCACGTCGGTCATCAGCTCGTAGTCCTCGCGCAGCAGATCCGCCTGGGCGATACGTCGCCGCTCGACCGCCGTCGCCAGCGTCTCCAGCCAGTCGCCCGACTGCGCGACCGCAGTCGCGACCCGCTTCGTCACACCCAGCGGATGCCGATCGAACATCAGCCCGCCGCCGATGCCGCTCGGCACCAGACGCCCCAGCACCCAACCCTGCGGCGCACACGCCCGTGCGCCGAGGTCGAGCACGTCGATCCACTTCGACTGTCCCGCCTCCCGGATCTGGAGCACGCCGCCTCCTGTGCTCTCCCCTATCTCATAGCCACTCAGTGGGGCGTCGACCCACTGCCGCGACAGGTCGGCACGCTCGGCGAGGCGGCCGACCGCGAACTCGTCGAGGTACGCCGAGATCCCGCCTGCCTCGTGCGCGGCGAACTGGTGGAACGCCCAGGACTCACCACAGATGCGCGCGAGGACCTGGATGGGATCGCCGCCACGGTCGTGGCAGTCGTCCATCAGGCGCTGGTGGATCGCAGGACCGACGTACGCGGCCGCTGTCTTCACCAGCCGCCCTGTCTCGCCGTCCTCGCAGCGCGTCACCAGGTAGGCGAGGTACCGCACCCATACCCAGTCGGGAAGGTCGTCGGCGGCCGCGGTCAGCCCGGCAAGCAACTGGACGTTGCGCCCGCGGGTGAACATCGGCACGCAGCGATACCACTCGAGTGCGGCGCCGAGGTCACCTGACCTCTCGGCAGCGAAGGCGAGCTCGACGCAGGCCATCAGATCGGGCGTCATGCGGTCGGCGATGCGGGGTAGGCGGCGGAATCCGCCAGAGGTTCTCCGAGACATGCGGCACACACAACGCCGGCGAGCCGACGCGTGCAACCGTCAGGACCACTACCTGTGGAGAACCTCCGGATCAGGCGGGGAGGAAGCTGAACCGGACGTCGCGTTCGGCGTTGTCGACGTTCAGGTCGACCAGGCAGATGCTCTGCCAGGTGCCGAGTGCGAGCGTGCCGCCCAGCACCGGGACGGAGGCGTACGGCGGGACCAGGGCCGGCATCACGTGGCTGCGACCGTGTCCGCGGCTGCCGTGGCGGTGCTGCCAGCGGTCGTCCTTCGGCAGCAGGTCGCCGAGCGCGGCGAGGAGGTCGTCGTCGCTGCCCGCCCCGGTCTCGATGATGGCGATCCCGGCGGTCGCGTGCGGCACGAACACATGCAGCAGGCCGTCGCCGCGGCCGTCGACGTACCTCTCGGCGTCGCGGGTGATGTCGAGGACGACCTCCGCACCGCCGGTCCGGTAGGTCCTGAGCTCGGAGTCCATGAGCCCATCCTGCCAAGGCGGTGGAGGGTCAGCCGGCGGGCAGGACGTCGTAGGTCAGCTCGGCGAACTGGCCCACCAGCCGCACGCCCACCAGCCGCAACCGGTCCGACTCGAGGCGGCGCGGCAGCAGCGGCGCACCGGAGCCGAGGGTGACCGCGGCGACCGACAGCATGATCCGGTCCAGCCGCCCGGCGTCGGCGAACTGGCCGGCGACGTCGCCCCCGCCCATCACCCACACGTCGCGCCCGGCAGCCGCATCGAGGAGCTCGGGGACCAGGTCGGGCACGGCCCTGTCGACCACGTGGAGGTCGACGCCGGGGAGCTTGGGCAGGTCGCGCGAGGACAGCACGTAGGTGGTCATGCCGGGATAGAACTGCTGCCACTTCTCGGGGTGCTCGAGCAGCGCCTCGTGATCGATGAGCCACTGGTACGTCGTCGACCCCATGACCAGGACGCCGACGCCGGCCGCGAACTCGGCGAGACCCGCGAGCGACTCCTCTCCCCCGTCGACCGCGAACAGCCACTCCAGGGAGTTGTCCTCGTCGGCGAGGTATCCGTCGAGCGAGGTCGCCGTGGCGTAGACGAAGCGCGTCACGCCGTCAGCCTAGGTCCGGCTCACTCGTCGCGGGGTGCGACCTCAGCGGACCGGGTACCCGGCTCCGGCCAGCCCGGCCTTGACCTCGGAGATGCGCATCGTGCCGAAGTGGAACACCGAGGCGGCGAGCACGGCGTCCGCACCGGCCGTCACCGCGGGTGCGAAGTGGTCGATGGCGCCGGCGCCGCCGGAGGCGATCACGGGGATCGAGACCTCGGCGCGGACCCGGCGGATCATCTCCAGGTCGAAGCCGTCGCGGGTGCCGTCGGCGTCCATCGAGTTGAGCAGGATCTCCCCCGCGCCCAGCTCGGCGGCGCGGACCGCCCACTCGATGGCGTCGATGCCGGTGGACTGCCGGCCGCCGTGGGTGGTGACCTCGAACCCCGACTCCGTGCGTACGTCGCCGGACACCCGCCGCGCGTCGAGCGACAGCACCAGCACCTGGTTGCCGAAGCGCTCCGCGATCTCGTTGATCAGCTCGGGCCGGGCGATGGCCGCGGTGTTGACGCCGACCTTGTCGGCGCCCGCGCGCAGCATCGTGTCGACGTCGGCGACGGTGCGGATGCCGCCGCCCACCGTCAGCGGGATGAAGACCTCCTCGGCCACCTTCGACACCATCTCGAGGGTGGTCGAGCG
Source organism: Nocardioides ultimimeridianus (assembly GCF_054777895.1). Lineage (NCBI taxonomy): Bacteria > Bacillati > Actinomycetota > Actinomycetes > Propionibacteriales > Nocardioidaceae > Nocardioides > Nocardioides ultimimeridianus. The sequence continues at coordinate 303,701 of NZ_BAAHAB010000009.1, forward strand.
GCCGTCGGAGGAGGCCGAGATGTCGAGGAAGGTCAGCTCGTCGGCGCCCTCCGCGTCGTAGGTGCGCGCCAGCTCGACCGGGTCACCCGCGTCGCGCAGCTCCTTGAAGTTGATGCCCTTGACCACGCGCCCCGCGTCGACGTCGAGGCACGGGATGACCCGGACGGCGAGGCTCACGCGCGACCCTGGGTGAGCGCGAGCGCGTCCTCGAGGGTGAACTGGCCGGTGTACAGCGCCGTACCGGCGATGGCGCCCTCGACGCCGATCGGGACGAGGTCCATCAGCGCCCGGATGTCGTCGAGCGTGGTCACGCCACCGGAGGCCACGAGCGGCTTGTCGGTCGCGGCCGCGACGTCGCGGAGCAGCTGCAGGTTGGGGCCCTGGAGCATGCCGTCCTTGTTCACGTCGGTGACGACGTAGCGCGCACAGCCCTCGGAGTCGAGGCGGGCCAGCGTCTCGTAGAGGTCGCCGCCGTCGCGGGTCCAGCCCCGCGCGGCCAGCGTCGTCCCCCGTACGTCGAGGCCGATCGCGACCCGGTCGCCCCACTTCGCGATCGCCGCTGCGCACCACTCCGGCTGCTCCAGCGCGGCGGTGCCGATGTTGACCCGGCGACAGCCGGTCGCCATCGCCGCCTCGAGCGACTCGTCGTCGCGGATGCCGCCGCTCATCTCGACCTTGATGTCGAGCTTGCCGACGATCGCGGCCTGCAGATCGCGGTTGTTGCCGTGCCCGAACGCCGCGTCCAGGTCGACCAGGTGCAGCCACTCGGCGCCGGCGTCCTGCCAGCGCAGCGCCGCCTCGATCGGGTCGCCGAAGACCTTCTCGGAGCCGTCGACGCCCTGCACCAGCTGGACGGCGCGACCGCCCTTGATGTCGACGGCGGGAAGGAGCTCGAGGTAGTCGCTCACAGCGAGGTCACCCAATTCTTCAGTAGTTGTGCACCGGCGTCGCCGGACTTCTCGGGGTGGAACTGGGTCGCCGACAGCGGCCCGTTCTGGACCGCGGCCACGAACCGGTCGCCGCCGTGCTCGGTCCAGACCACGCGGGGCTGGTGGGAGTCGGGGGTGCGGTCGTTGGTGACGAGGGTCCAGTCGCGGACGGCGTAGGAGTGCACGAAGTAGAAGCGCTCGTCCTCGATGCCCTCGAAGAGGCTTGTGCCCTCCGGGACCGAGACGGTGTTCCACCCCATGTGGGGTACGACGGGGGCCTGGAGCCGCTCGACGACGCCGGGCCACTCACCGCAGCCCTCGGTCTCCACGCCGTGCTCGATGCCGCGCTCGAACAGGATCTGCATGCCCACGCAGATGCCGAGGACGGGACGGCCGCCGGAGAGGCGGCGGGCGATGATCCGCTCGCCGCGGATCGCGCGCAGGCCCTTCATGCACGCCTCGTACGCACCGACGCCGGGGACGAGCAGCCCGTCGGCCGCCATCGCGGTGTCGAGGTCCGAGGTCAGCTCGACCGAGGCACCGGCGCGCTCGACCGCACGCACGGCCGAGCGCAGGTTGCCCGACCCGTAGTCGAGGACAACCACCGAGGGCTGCGCCATCTAGAGGGCGCCCTTCGTGGACGGGATCCCGGTCTCGCGCGGGTCGATCGCGACGGCATCGCGGAACGCCCGCGCGAACGCCTTGAACTGCGTCTCGACGATGTGGTGCGGCTCGCGGCCCGCGAGCACCCGCACGTGCAGCGCGAAGTGGCCGTGGAAGGCGAGGGTCTCGAAGACGTGCTGGGTCAGCGAGCCGAGGTAGGACACCCCGGAGCCGCCGAGCTGGACGTACTGCTGGCCCTCGGGCTCGCCGGTGTGCACGCAGTAGGGACGGCCCGACACGTCGACGACGGCCTGGACGAGCGCCTCGTCGAGCGGCACGGTGGCGTCGCCGAAGCGGCGGATGCCGGCCTTGTCGCCGAGCGCCTCACGCAGGGCCTGGCCCAGCGCGATCGCGGTGTCCTCGGTGGTGTGGTGGGCGTCGATGTGCACGTCGCCCTCGGTCTGGACGACCAGGTCGACGAGCGCGTGCCGCGCGAACGCGGTGAGCATGTGGTCGTAGAAGCCGACGCCGGTGGAGATGTCGTGCTTGCCGGAGCCGTCGAGGTCGACCTCGACGATCACCTTGGACTCGCTGGTCTGCCGCTCGACGCGGGCGGTCCTGCTCATGCTCGTTCTCCATTCACATCGGTGAGCGCGGCCCGGAAGGCCGCCATCTCCTCAGGGGTCCCGACCGAGACCCGCAGCCAGCCGTCCGGCCCGGTCTCCCGGATCAGCACGCCCCGGTCCAGCAGACCCTGCCAGACGGCGTGCCGGTCCGCGAACCGGCCGAACAGCACGAAGTTCGCGTCCGACTCGGCCACCTCGTAGCCCTGCTCCCCCAGCCAGACGACCAGCGCATCGCGCTCGACGCGCAGCGCGTCGACCTGGGCGAGCAGCTCGTCGGCGTGCCGCAGTGCGGCCAGCGCGGTCGCCTGGTTGACGGCCGACAGGTGGTAGGGCAGCCGTACGACGCGGATGGCGTCGGTGATCGCCGGGTCGGCGGCCAGGTAGCCCAGTCGCAGGCCGGCGGCCGCGAAGGCCTTGCTCATCGTGCGGGTGACGACCAGGTTGCGGTGGCTTCCCAGCAGCTCGATCGCGCTCGGCGTCGTGGCGCGCCGGAACTCGCCGTACGCCTCGTCCACGACGACGATCCCGCTGTCGCCGACCGTCTCGCACAGCATCGTGACGGCGGCTTGCGGCAGGGCCGTTCCGGTCGGGTTGTTCGGGCTCGGCAGCAGCACGACCGAGGGCCGCACCTCCTCGACCAGCGCACGCGCCTTGTCGAGGTCGAGGGAGAAGTCGGTCTCCCGCGCGCCGGCGACCCACTCGGTGTGGGTGTTGCGGGCGTACTCCGGATACATCGAGTACGTCGGCGCGAAGCTGATCGCGCTGCGGCCCGGCCCGCCGAAGGCCTGCAGTAGCTGCTGCATGACCTCGTTGGAGCCGTTCGCCGCCCACAGGTGGTCGGCCGTGAGGCCGGCGCCCGGCACGTCGTTGTTGAGGTACGCCGCCAGCGACTCGCGCAGCGCGACGAACTCCCGGTCCGGGTAGCGGTTCAGGTCCACGGCCGCCTGCGCCACCGAGGCCGCGATGTCCTGCAGGCAGTCCTCGGACGGGCCGTAGGGGTTCTCGTTGACGTTGAGCTGCACCGGCACGTCCAGCTGCGGGGCGCCGTACGGCTCGATGCCGGCCAGCTCGGGCCGGATCGGGGGCCAGCTCATGAGCGCGTCCGCACCGTGATGGCGGCGCCGTGACCGGGCAGGTCCTCGGCCTCGGCGAGGGTGACGACGTGGTCGGCGACCGCGGCCAGGCCCTCGGCGGAGTAGTCGATGACGTGGACCGACTTGGTGAAGGCGCGCACGCTCAGCCCGGAGCTGTGGCAGGCGCAGCCGGCCGTCGGCAGCACGTGGTTGGACCCGGCGCAGTAGTCGCCGAGGCTGACCGGGGCATGCGGGCCGACGAAGATCGCACCGGCGTTGACCACGCGCGCGGCCCAGTCGGCGGCGTCCGCGGTGTGGATCTCGAGGTGCTCGGCCGCGTAGGCATTGACGACCTCGAGGCCCTGCTCGAGGTCGCGCACCAAGACGATCCCGGACTGCTTGCCGCCGAGCGAGGTGGTGATCCGCTCGGTGTGCTTGGTGGCCGCGACCTGCCGGTCGAGCTCGAGCTCGACGGCGTCGGCGAGCTCGGTGGACGTCGTGACCAGGACCGATGCGGCCAGGGGGTCATGCTCGGCCTGGCTGATCAGGTCGGCGGCGACGTACGCCGGCACGGCCGTCTCGTCGGCGAGGATCGCGATCTCAGTGGGGCCGGCCTCGGAGTCGATGCCGACCTGGCCCTTGAGGATCCGCTTGGCGGTGACGACGTAGATGTTGCCGGGCCCGGTGACCATGTCGACGCGTCGGCAGGGGCCGACCCCGTAGGCGAACATCGCGATCGCCTGGGCGCCGCCGACGGCGTACACCTCCTCGACGCCGAGCAGCGCGCAGGCCGCCAGGATCGTGGGGTGCACCGAGCCGCCGAACTCGCGCTGCGGCGGGGACGCCAGGGCGATCGAGCGGACGCCCGCGGTCTGCGCGGGGACCACGTTCATGAGGACGGACGACACCAGCGGCGCGAGACCGCCGGGCACGTAGAGGCCGACCCGGCCGACCGGCACCTTGCGGTGGGTGACCCGGGCGCCCGGACCGAGGTCGGTGACCGCGTCCTGCTCGAGCTCGTTGGCGCAGGTGAGGCGCAGCCGCCGGACGGACTCCTCGAGTCCGGCGCGGATGTCCGGGTCGAGCTGCTCCAGGGCCTGCTGCATCGCCTCGGACGACACCCGGATGTCGTCGATGCGTACGCCGTCGAACCTCTCGGCGTACTCCAGCAGCGCCTCGACCCCGCGCACCCGCACGTCCTCGCAGATCGCGTGGACCGCCGGCACCGCAGCCTCGATGTCGAAGTCGGCACGGGGCACGGCTGCGCGGTAGTCGACGCCGGGGGCGGACTCGCGCAGGTCGATGCGGCGGATGAGGGACATGCCCCGATTCTACGGTCGCGGGGCGTCCCGCTCCGACCGAGATACGAGGGGCGGGACGACCGCGAGCGCGAGGGCGCGTGCGGACTCGAGGACCCCGTCGTCGCCGAACAGCTCGCGGCGGGTGTTGGCGGCGACGAGGTAGGCGTCGATGCGGAACGCCGCCTCCTGCGGATCCGGCGCCCCCGCTGCCTCGAGCTCGCGCTCCAGTACGTCGAGCCACTCGCGCTTGAGCGCCCGGACCGCGTCGGCGACGCGTCCCTCGCGGTGCCCGAACTCCGCCGAGGTCGCCGCGACGAAGCACCCGCCCGGGAACACCTCCGCGCGCAGGTAGCCGACCCAGTGGTCGAGCAGGGCGTGCAGCCGGCGGGTGCCGCGCGGCTCGGTCCAGGCCGGTGCGATGACGTGCTCGATGTACAGGGTGCGCGCCTCGGCGACGGCCGCGAGGAGGATCTCCTCACGCGCACCGAACACGGTCAGCAGGCCGCTCTTGCTGGCGCCGGTGGCCTCGGCGAGGCCGCCGACGGTGATCGAGTCGAGCCCGTGGACGGTCGCGATCCGGGCGGCGGCACGCGCGGCGACCTGGCGCGTGCGGTCGCCGCGCGCTCGTCGTCCGTCGCTGGGTGCGGTCATGCGCACCAAGGTATACGACCGACTGGACGCATTGACGCTCTCGGCCTAGCCTGCCGCTATACGACCGATCGGTCGCACAGACAGGAGACGCCGATGAACCCCGTTCCCCCGTTGCACGACGAGATCGAGATCGCCGCTCCCCCGGCGGCTGTCTGGGAGCTGGTCGGAGACGTCACGCGGATGGCGGAGTGGAGCCCGCAGGTCACCTCGACCCGGCTCTCCGACGGACACGCGACCTGCGCGCTCGGCACCAGGTTCACCAACCGCAACGTGCACGGCGAGCTGGTCTGGACGACCCACGCCGAGATCGTGGCGTACGACGCCGCGCGGCTGCTGGCCTTCCGGGTCGCGGAGAACGACGCGACCTGGTCCTTCGAGCTCACCCCCACCGCGTCCGGCACCCGGCTGGTCGAGCGCCGCGACGCACCCGGGGGCATCTCCGACCTCTCCCGCGACCTCACCGACGGGTTCCTGGGCGGCCAGGAGGTCTTCACCGCGGCGTTGCGGGACGGGATGCGCGAGACGCTGTCGAAGATCAAGGCCGCGGCCGAGGTCTCTGACTAGGGTTGAGCTGTGACGGCCGATCTCCCGATGTTCCCGCTCAACGCGGTGCTCTTCCCGGGGGTCAGCCTGCCGCTGCGGGTCTTCGAGGACCGCTACCGCGCCCTGGTGCACCACCTGCTCCGGGTCGAGGACCCCGCCGAGCGGCTGTTCGGCTCGGTCGGCATCCGCGAGGGCTACGAGGTCGGCGACCACGGCGCCCAGTCGCTGTTCCGGGTCGGCGTGCGGCTGCAGCTCACCGAGGTCGAGGCCCACCGCGACGGCACCTTCGACGTTGTCGCCGTCGGGCGGGACCGGATCCGGTTGGACCGGCTGATGACCGGCGACACCTTCCCCCTCGGCGAGGTCGAGGACCTGCCCGAGCCCACGGTCGTCGTCGAGCCGCACGTCGTCGAGGCGGCGCGCGCGACGTTCACCGCCTACCGGGCCATGCTCAGCGCGTTCGCGACCGACCCGTTCCAGGGCGAGCTGCCCCAGGACCCGACGTACCTCTCCTGGACGATGGCCGCCTGCGCTCCGCTGCCGATGGCCGAGCGGCAGCAGCTGCTCGAGGCCGACGACGCCAACGAGCGGCTGATCCTGGTCACCGACCAGCTCCGCTCCGAGCTGCGCGCGATGAACGTCATCCCGTCGCTGCCCGCGAGCGAGGTCGCCCGGACGCGCTGGTCGCCGAACTGAGGCAGCCGCGCCAAGGCGGTGTGCGTTCGGCTACTCGACCAATTCGGGCTCGCCCGCGACCTCGGGGGCCGCGGTCCGCTCCTCGGTGGTCAGCATGAGCATCACGACCAGGAAGCCGAGCAGCATCCCCACCGGCCAGACCAGGTACGGCGTCGGCAGATGGCCGAGATGGACGTAGGCCCCACCCAGCCAGTCGTAGAGCTGGAGGTCGATCTGGCCCAGCCCCACGTGGAGGCTGCCCGGGTAGTGGTGGCCGATGTTGGCCGCGACGGCCCACTGCTGGGGGTCGGCCGGGCTGAAGGCCATGCCGACGGCCCACATCACGTACGCCGCGAGGGCCGAGCCCCCGACGACCGGCACCAGGGTCAGCAGCGAGCGGTTGCGGCCCAGCAGCCCCGCGACCACGCCGACGAGGAGCGCGAGCCCGAAGCCGAGCGCGACGTACTCGAAGGTGCTGGACGCGACGTGCGCCTGCCCCGGGTCGAAGGGCTCGGCGAACCACGCGATCTCGCCGGTGTCGGTGCGCTGCCCGATCACGCCGTCCGGCGCCGGCGACCACCAGCGCCACCACCACCAGCCGCCGATCGCGCCCGCGGCCGCGGACAGCAGGAGCACGGCGACGAGCAGGCCGACGACGGGGAAGGCCGGATGCCACCGGCGCGAGGTTGCGGACACGCTCACCCGGCCAAGCATCCAGGACCGAGCAACTGCTTCAGGTCCGCGAACAGCGAGGGCGAGGGCGTGACCCTCAGCCGGTCGTCGAGCTTCATCACCCGCGTGGCGTCCCGCATCAGCAGCTTCAGGCGCACCTCGTTCATCCCCGGGTGGGCCGCGAGCACCTCGCGCAGGGACTGCACGACCGGCCCGGTGCAGCGCGTCGACGGCAGGCTGATGACGACCGGGCCGTCACCGCTGGCCTCGATGTCGGGGACGGTGACCTCCTGGCCGCGCAGCTGCGGAGCCTCCCGGTCCTTGTCCAGCTGGCCCTTGACCCGCAGGATCGCGTCCTCGGTGAGGTACGGCGCCGCCAACCGGTAGGACGAGGGGAAGAGCAGCACGTCGATGCCACCCTCGAGGTCCTCGAGCGTGACCGTCGCCCAGGGGTCGCCGTTCTTGGTGATCTTGCGCTGCACGCTGGTGACCAGGCCCGCCACGGTCACCGTGGTGTTGTGCGGGATCGCCTCGTCGGTCAGCAGCTGCCCGATGGTGAAGTCGGTGCCGTTGGACAGCACGTGCTCCAGGCCCAGCAGCGGGTGGTCCGAGACGTAGAGCCCCAGCATCTCCCGCTCGTAGCCGAGCAGCTTCATCTTCTCCCACTCGTCGATGTCGGGGATCGCGACGTGGGTTCCGAAGGCGCCGTCCTCGTCGTCGCCGCCGAGCCCCGCGAACAGGGAGTCCTGGCCGATGGCCTCGTTGCGCTTGATGTCGACGTACTGGTCCACCGCGGTCTCGTGGACCACGACCAGCGCGCTGCGGTGGTGCTTCATCTCGTCGAAGGCGCCGGCCTTGATCAGCGAGTCGATGACCCGCTTGTTGCACACGTGCGCGGGCACCTTGTCGAGGAAGTCGTTGAAGTCGGCGTACCGCCCCTTGGTGGTGCGGCCCTCGACGATCCCGTCGACCACGTTGGAGCCGACGTTGCGCACGGCGGTGAGGCCGAAGCGGATGTCGTTGCCGACGGCGGTGAAGTTGTGGGAGGACTCGTTGACGTCCGGGGGCAGGACGGCGATCTTCATCCGGCGACACTCGTTGAGGTAGATCGCCATCTTGTCCTTGTCGTTCTTCACCGAGGTGAGGAGCGCGGCCATGTACTCGACCGGGTAGTTGGCCTTGAGGTAGGCCGTCCAGTAGGTGACGACGCCGTACGCCGCCGAGTGCGACTTGTTGAAGGCGTAGTCGGCGAACGGGACGAGGATGTCCCACAGCGTCTTGACGGCGTCCTTCGGGTAGCCGCGCTCGAGCATGCCCTCCTCGAAGGCGGCGAACTGCTTGTTGAGCTCGTCGATCTTCTTCTTGCCCATCGCGCGGCGCATGTTGTCCGCCGCGCCGAGCGAGAAGCCGGCCAGCACCTGCGCGATCGCCATGACCTGCTCCTGATAGACGATCAGGCCGTAGGTCTCGCCGAGCACCTCCTTGAGGGGCTCGGTCAGCGCCGGGTGGATGTAGTCGATCTCCTGGCGGCCGTTCTTGCGCAGGGCGTAGTTGGTGTGCGAGTCCGCACCCATCGGGCCCGGCCGGTACAGCGCGGAGACCGCGGTGATGTCGTTGAAGCTGTCGGGCTGCATCAGCCGCAGCAGCGAGCGCATGCCGCCACCATCGAGCTGGAAGACGCCGAGGGTGTCGCCCCGGCCCATCAGCTCGTACGTCGCCCGGTCGTCGAACGCGACCTCCTCGAGGACGAGGTCCTCGCCCCGGTTGGCCCGGATGTTCTCCAGGGCGTCCTCGAGGGTGTGCAGGTTGGACAGCCCCAGGAAGTCCATCTTGACCAGGCCGAGCTCCTCGCACTTGGGATACTCGAACTGCGTGATGACCTGGCCGTCCTGCTTCGGCTCCATCAGCGGGACGATGTCGATCAGCGGCTCGCTGGCCATGATCACGCCGGCCGCGTGCACACCGGTCTGCCGGATCTGGCCCTCGAGACCGATGGCGGTCTCGTAGATCCGCCGGACCTCCGGGTCCTCCTCGTAGAGCGCGCGGAACTCGCCGCCGTCGTTGTAGCGCTTGTGCTCGGGGTTGAACAGGTCCTTGAGCGGGACGCCCTTGCCCATCACGTCGGCGGGCAGCGCCTTGGTGATCTTGTCGCCGATCGCGAAGCCGTGGTCGAGGATGCGCGCCGCGTCCTTGATCGCCTGCTTGGCCTTGATCCGGCCGAAGGTGGCGATGTAGGCGACCTTCTCGGCGCCGTACTTCTCCTTGACGTACTGGATGACCTCCCCGCGGCGGTGGTCGTCGAAGTCGATGTCGAAGTCGGGCATCGAGGGGCGCTCGGGGTTGAGGAACCGCTCGAAGAACAGCCCGTGCTCCAGCGGGCACAGATCGGTGATGCGCAGTGCGTACGCCGCGATGGATCCCGCGCCCGAGCCACGGCCCGGCCCGACCCGGATGCCGTTGTCCTTGGACCACTGGATGAAGTCGGCGACCACCAGGTAGTAGCCGCAGTAGCCCTTCTGGGCGACGACCGCGAGCTCCATCTCGGTGCGGTCCTTGACCGCCTGGGTCAGCTTGTCGCCGGGGTAGCGGGCCTCGATGCCGCGCCACACCTCCTTGCGGAACCAGCTCTCCTCGGTCTCCCCCGCCGGGATGTCCGCCTTCGCCATGTAGCCGCCGGTGGACTCGGTGAAGGTGACCTCGCACCGCTCGGCGATCTCGAGGGTGTTGTCGCAGGCCGCCATGAGGTCCTGGCGACCCCACAGCTCGCGCATCTCCTCGGCCGACTTGATGTAGTAGCCGGTGCCCTCGAAGGCGAACCGCTTGCCGCCCTGGGAGTACGGCGGCTCGGTGAGCCGGCTGCCCGACTGCACGCACAGCAGCGCCTCGTGGGCGCTGGCGTCCTCGGGGTTGTTGTAGTGGGAGTCGTTGGTGGCGATCGGCTTGAGGTTGAGCTCGCGACCCAGGCGCAGCAGGTCGTCGCGGACCCGCTTCTCGATGTTGATGCCGTGGTCCATCAGCTCGAGGTAGACGTTGTCGTAGCCGAAGATGTCGCGCAGCTCCTGCGCCTCGCGCACGGCCTCGTCCCACTGCCCCAGCCGCAGCCGGGTCTGGATGGCGCCACTGGGGCAGCCGGTGGAGACGATGAGGCCCTTGCCGTGCTCGGCGAGGAGCTCCTTGTCCATCCGGGGCTTGTAGAAGTAGCCCTCCATGCTGGCCCGGCTGGAGAGCCGGAACAGGTTGTGCATGCCCTCGGTGGTCTCCGCCCACATCGTCATGTGGGTGTACGCGCCGCCGCCGGAGACGTCGTCGCCGCCCTCCTCGCCCTGGCCGCCCTTGCCCCAGCGGACCCGCTTGCGCTCGCCGCGGGGCGTGCCGGGGGTCAGGTACGCCTCGATGCCGATGATCGGCTTGACGCCGTACTTCTTCGCCTTGGAGTAGAAGTCGTAGGCGCCGTGCAGGTTGCCGTGGTCGGTCATCGCGATCGAGCTCATGCCCAGGTCGCTGACCCGGCCGAACAGCCCGTCGAGGAGGGACGCCCCATCGAGCATGGAGTACTCGGTGTGGACGTGCAGGTGGGCGAAGTCCCCGGTTGAACCGGCCATGTGGGTTACTGCGCTCCTCGGGAGGTCGAGGGTGGTCATTCGGCGTGGATCGGGGAAGGGGTTCAGCCTACCTACCCGGACCGGCTGATCCTGACAGGCGCCACCGACACGTCAGCCCGTCCACTCCATCCGGATGTCGGGCCGCTTCTCCTCGTTGCCGGCGCCGTCGGTGCGTTCCACCTCGACGAGTCCGCGCGCCAGGTAGAAATCGCGGGCCGGGGCGTTCGAGACGAAGACCCAGAGACAGAACCCGTCCGGCTGCTGCGCCTTCACCAGGTCGAGCAGGGCGCCGCCGACACCCAGGCCCTGGGCGCTCGGCTCGACGTACAGGTCGTGGAGCCAGCCGGGGCCGACCCGCGCGTAGCCGACGATCCGCCCGTCCCTCTCCGCGACCCAGGCCTCCGTGGGCCCGAGCTGGGTGGCGAGGTAGTCGCGGATCTCGTCGACCGGGTGCAGGCCGGGCGGCATCGGCGAGGCCTCGCGCGCGGCGAGCTGGACCTCGGCGATGCGCGGGATGTCCGCGGGCACCGCGGCACGGATCTGGAAGTCCCTCGGCGCGGTCATGGCTCAGGCTAGAACGGGACCGATAGCGTCGCCCGGTGGCCCGCCGACGTACCTCCCGCTCCCGGGGGCCGCGCACCGAGCGTCCGCTCCCCTTCGTCGGGCCCGGCGAGCGGCTGTGGGTCCTCGACGTGCCCTACGGCGAGACCGTCGAGGGCGCCACCTGGCACCCCGCGGTCCGGTCCCACCTGTACGTCGGGGCACGGCTGCCGGCCCACCTGGCGCCGTACCGCCCGGGGCCCTACACCCTCGGGCGGTTCGTCGAGAACGACCTCAACCCCGGCTCGCCGACGCCGAACCCGCCGGCGTCCGAGGACCTGGAGCCGCGGCAGCTCCAGTTCGAGGGCGCCGACGCGATCGCCGAGCGGGCCGCGGCCGGCGGGCGGATGTTCCTGCTCGCCGACGAGCCGGGCGTCGGCAAGACGATCACCGCCGTCCTCGGGGCGACGGCGGTCGGCTCGCTGCGCGGCGCCGCGCGGGTGCTGGTCGTGGCCGACCGGCCCGCTGCGATCACGATCGGGCACTGGTGCCGCACCATCACCGCGCTCGGCGACGGCGGCATGGACTGGGTGGTCATCACCTGGGACCGGCTGGAGAAGGTGAAGGACCACGCGTGGGACATCGTCGTCGCCGACGAGGCCCACGCGCTGCGGCACACCACGACCAAGCGGTTCAAGCACTGGGCGAAGGTCTCCGGCCTCGGCACGCCCCACGACCGGGCCCCGTTCGTGATCGCCACGACGGCCACGCCGGGCCACACCCCGCTGGAGCTGCCGTACCTGGCGCCGGCGTACGCACAGGTGCACGGGGAGCCGGTGCGCAGCTGGTACACCGCCGGCTCCCCCGCGGCCACGTTCGCGGACGCGCTCGAGCGGCACGGGATCGGCATCGAGCGCGGCGGGCGGTACGGCGCCGCGTGGACCGAGGACCCGGTCCGCCGCGACGCGGACCTCACGACGGCGCGGGGCTGGCTCGCCGGCGAGCGCCCACCGGCGATGCTGCACCGGGCGGCGCCCTGGGGGCCGGTGCCGATCTCGGGGATGCCGGTGACGCTGACCGCGGCCGAGCGGGCGGCGTACGACGCGGAGTGGGGCGAGTTCTGCCGCGAGATGGACCTCGCCCGCCGCGGCCGCAACACCGCGAAGGGGCGCGCGGCGCTGCTGCGGTTCCGGCAGAAGGCGGGCCTGATCCGGGTCGACTCGACCGTCGCCTGGATCGCCCAGCAGGTGGAGGCCGGGCGCCAGGTCGCGTGCTCGGTGGAGTTCGTCACCACCGCCGCCGACCCGATCGCGGACCGTCTCCGCGACTCCGGCCTGCGGGTCGCGACCATCTACGGCCGGGACCGGTTCGACGTGGAGGCCGAGCGGCTGCGCTTCCAGAGCGGCGAGGCGCCGGTGTGCGTCTTCACCACGGTCGCCTCGATCAGCCTGCACGCCGGTGAGACGCTGCCCGACGGCACCCGCGCCACCACCGAGCCCCGGGTGGGACTGTTCCACCAGGCCCGCTTCTCCGGCATCGCCGGCCGGCAGGTCACGGGCCGCACGCACCGCGACCACCAGGTCTCGCCGTGGCACATCGCCTACGCCGAGGGCACGGTCGAGGAGCAGGTCGGGCGGGCGATGGTCGAGCGCATCGCGGCGGCGACCGACGCCGTCGGCGGTGACACGGCCGGGCTCGCCGACGTGGCCGAGCTGCTCGGGGCCAGCTGGCTGCCGAGCGCCTCCCTCACCGAGTCCTAGTCAGGCCTGCTCCGCGAACGGACCCCCGCGCCCGCCGACCCGGTCGACCAGGCGCGCGGCGACGAAGCCGGCGTTGGCGCGCAGCACCTCCTCGGGCACGCGCGGGAAGCTCTCCTCCCAGTCCAGCAGCGGCGAGCCCAGGAACTGCGTGGTCCGCGCGGGCCGGGCGATGAACCACAGGTGCAGGTGGGCCGCACCGTCGCCGATCTTCTGGACATGGGCGCGCCCCACGCTCGGCAGCTCCTCCATCGCCGAGCAGATCGCCACCATGAGCCGGCCGAGCTCGCCGGCGAGGTCGTCGGGTAGGTCGTTGAGGTCGTGGTGGTCGATCGGGTCGAGGGTCATCATCAGCGGCAGCCCGGTGCTCGACACGTGGCCCAGGCGCCAGCGCTCGTTGCCCCAGACCAGGCGGGCGCCGTCCGGCTCGCCGGTGCACCCGCACTGGGCGGGGTCGTCGCCGTGCCGCGGCCACTCGGCCTCGCCCAGCGGCCGCAGCGGCTTCAGCCGCAGACCGTCGAGCTCGAAGGGGAAGATGTCCCAGCCCGCCATCGCGTCGCTGACGACGGGCAGCCGCCCCTCGCCGTCGGTCTGGGCGACGAGCCGTGCGTGGAAGTCCTCAGCGGTCTCGGGCAGCGCCATGGCGCCACCCTAACCGGGGTCAGTGGGAGTCGCGGATGACCTCGAGCGCGTGCGCGAGGTCGTCGGGGTACGTCGACTCGTAGCTCACGTAGTCGCCGGTCTCCGGGTGCTCGAAGCCGAGGCGTACGGCGTGCAGCCACTGCCGCTCCAGGCCGAGTCGCCGGGCCAGGGCAGGATCGGCGCCGTAGGTGATGTCACCGACGCACGGGTGCTTCAGCGCGCTCATGTGCACCCGGATCTGGTGGGTGCGACCGGTCTCGAGGTGGACCTCCAGCAGGCTGGCGAACCGGTGCGCCTCGAGGGTCTCGTAGTGGGTCACGCTGTGCCGGCCGTCGTCCATGACCGCGAACTTGTAGTCGTACTTGGGGTGCCGGCCGATCGGCGCGTCGACGGTGCCCTCGAGCGGGTCCGGGTGGCCCTGGACCAGTGCGTGGTAGGTCTTGTCGACCGTGCGGTGGCGGAAGGCGTTCTTGAGCACCGAGTAGGCGTGCTCGGACTTGCAGATGACCATCACGCCCGACGTACCGACGTCGAGGCGCTGGACGATGCCCTCGCGCTCCTTGGCACCGCTGGTGGAGATGCGGAAGCCGGCGGCGGCGAGGTGACCGACGACGGTCGGCCCGCGCCAGCCGGGGCTCGGGTGGACGGCGACGCCGACAGGCTTGTCGATCACCACGATCGCATCGTCGTCGTGGATGATCTTGATGCCCTCGACCATCTCGGGCACGACCTCCAGCGGGTCGACGACCTGCGGGATCTCGACGTCGAGGGCGGCTCCGGACAGGACCCGCTCGCTCTTGGTGGCGATGGGTACGCCGTCGAGCGCAACCCGGCCGTCGGCGATCAGCTCGGCAGCGCGGGTGCGCGAGAAGCCGAAGAGCTGGGCCATGGCGACGTCGATGCGCTCGCCCTCGAGGCTGTCAGGGACGCGCAGGCTGCGCTGGTCGACGCTCATGCGGTCTTCTCCGTGCTGGCACGACGGCCGTCGATCTGGATGCCGCGCACGATCTGGATGAGCAGCAGCGCGGCGCCGACGTTGATGCCGACGTCGGCCACGTTGAAGACCGGCCAGTGCGGCAGCTCCAGGAAGTCGACCACCTGACCGCGCAGCGGCGCCGGGTCGCGGAGCAGCCGGTCGGTGAGGTTGCCGTCGATGCCGGCCAGCAGCAGCCCGAACGCGACAGCCCAGAGCGGGTCGACCAGCCTGCGGCTGAACCAGAGCACGACCACCGTGGCGAGGATCGCCAGGCAGCTCAGCACCACGGTCGCGCCGGTGCCCATGCTGAAGGCCGCCCCCGGGTTGTGCAGCAGCCGCAACTGCAGCAGCGTTCCGACGACGTGGCGGGGCCGCCCGTCGGCCAGGTGCACGACCGCGAGGTGCTTGGTGACCTGGTCGGCGACGTACCAGACGATCGCGACGGCGATGAAGACGAACTTGGGCCGGACTACCGACGTTCCTCGCGCTGCTTGCATGTCAGGCACAGTGTGGCACGCGGGAAGACCATCAACCGATTCTTGCCGATCGGGTTGCCGCACGACTCGCAGACGCCGTAGCTGCCGTTGTCGATGCGGGCCAGGGCGCGGTCGATCTGGGCCAGCTTCTCCCGCTCGTGGTTGACGACCGTGAGCTCGTGGTCGCGCTCGAAGCTGGTCGCCCCGACGTCGGCCTGGTCGTGCCCGGCGCCGTCGCCGGCGTCGTGCAGCAGGCCGCTGAGGTCGGCCTCCTGGGCGGCGAGGACCTCCTCGCTGTGCTTGTGCTGCTCGTGGAGCTCGGCGAGGACCTCGTCGAGCTCGGCCTTCGACCAGGCCTCCTCGCCCTCGAGGACGACCAGGCTCGACGGAGCGGCCTTCTTGGTCGCCGCCCTCTTGGCGGGAGCCGCCTTCTTCGTGGGTGCGGCCTTCTTGGCCGGTGCGGCCTTCTTGGCCGGTGCCGCCTTCTTCGCGGGAGCAGCGTCGGTCACAGGGGTCGCCTTCTTCGCTGGAGCCGTCTTCTTCGTGGGTGCGGCCTTGGTGGCGGGTGCCGCCTTCTTCGCGGGTGCCGCCTTCTTCGCGGGTGCCGCCTTCTTGGCCGGTGCCGCCTTCTTGGCCGGTGCCGCCTTCTTGGCCGGTGCCGCCTTCTTGGCCGGTGCCGCCTTCTTGGCCGGTGCCGCCTTCTTGGCCGGTGCCGCCTTCTTCGCGGGAGCCGCCTTCTTCGCGGGAGCCGCCTTCTTCGCGGGAGCCGCCTTCTTGGCCGGTGCCGCCTTCTTGGCCGGTGCCTTCTTCGCCGGTGCCTTCTTCGCCGGAGCCGCCTTGGCGGCGGTCTTCCTGGCGGGCTCAGCCTCGGCGGTCTTGGCCTTCGGCCGGATGATCCGACGTGCGGCGGACGCGGCCGAACCGGCCAACGACTTCTTGGTGCTTCGGGCCATGCCCAGCTCTCCTCGCAAGCGGCGGACCATCAGCGGCGGCCGACGGGCTGCTCGGGAGGGTAGCGGTTAGCCGGACCCGGGCCAAGACGGCACACCGGCCGGCTCCCAGAGTGGGAGCCGGCCGGCGTACGTCGTGCAGGTGAGTCGGAACGACTCAGGCGTTCTCCTCGCCCAGGATCGAGCGGAGCCGCTTCGGCGCAGGCGACTCGTCCGAGGCCGGGGCGACGGTGTCGCCGGGGACCTGGAGCGCGTCGAGCTGCTGGGTGAAGTAGCTCTTGAGGCGGGAGCGGTACTCACGCTCGAACGACCGGAGGTTCTCCACCTCGGCGCTGAGCTTGTCGCGCTCCTTCTCGAGGTCGCCGAACAGCTGGGTACGACGCTCGGCGGTCTCGCCATCGAGCATCTCGGCGCGGGTGCGGGCGTCCGCCTCGAGGCGGTCGGCCTTGCCCTTCGCCTCGTTCTCGAGACGCTCGGCCTTGCTCTTGGCCTCACCGACGAGACGGTCGGCCTCGGCCTTGGCCTCCTCGACGAGCTCGTCGGCGTTGCGGGTCGCGATCTCGAGCAGGCGGGCCGCGGCGTTGGACGCCTCGGGAACCGTCTCGACCCGGATCGTCTGCACCCCACCGGTGGCGGCAGGTGCGGCGACCGGCGCCGGGGCCGCGACGGGCTCCGGCTCGGGCTCCTCGGCGACCGGGGCGACCACGGGGGCCACGACCGGCGGCTCGGGCTGCGCGGGGGTCACCTGGGTCGGCGCGCTGTAGGCCTCGAACCCACCAGCCGTCCCGGAGCCGCCCGACTGGGCCGCGGCGAGCTTCGCGCGCAGGTCGTCGTTCTCCTGGGTCAACCGAGCGAGCTCGGCCTCGACCTCATCGAGGAACTGGTCGACCTCGCCCATGTCGTAGCCCTCACGGAGCCGGACCGGCGTAAAGCGCTTGTTGCTCACGTCCTCGGGCGTCAGCGGCATGACCTCACCTATCTTCGATTCCTAGGAAAGACTGTCGTCCCGCACCTTAGCGCCTGTCACATGAGTATCGGCAGTCGTCACGACGTGACAGGCGACGCGGGCCCCCGCACGACGGGCGGGAGTGCTCCTAGAACAGCAGCAGGTTGCGGTTCAGCGAGAGCGCGACGTAGGCCACGAGCATGACCAGGATGAAGCTGATGTCGAGCGAGACACTGCCGATCCTGATGGGCTTGATCACCCTGCGCAGCCCTTTGATCGGCGGGTCCGTGACCGTGTAGGCACCCTCGAGCAGCACCAGCAGCGCCCCCCGCGGCTCCCAGGACCTGGCGAAGTTCTGCACCCAGTCGGTGATCAGCCGGATCCAGAGCAGCCCGATGAAGACGAACAGCGTCCCCTCGATGATCTCCCCCACAACGGTCACGGATCCATCCTAGAGAGAGGCCGAAAGGAGTCGGCGGGCGGTTGCGGCACGCCCCCGTTGGTTTCGATACGCCCTCGCTCGTTCCTCGCTCGGGCTACTCAACCAACGACAGCACCACGAGCGCGAAAGGCTTGCCGCCAGACCAAGGCAGGACCTACGAAGGGCAACTGCGCGCGCGGCAGCGCGGCGTCGCAGCGACTGAGGCCGGGTGCGCGGCTGAGGCGACAGAGGAAGCGAGGAACGAGCGACCGGCGGAGCCGAGAGCCGCAAACCCGGCGAGGGAGCGTCCGCGATGACGCGCTCGCGCCGACCAGAGTCAGCGGCGACGCGCTCGCGCGGTCAGGACTGGTTGAAGAACCCGTTGTCGGCGATGCGCGCCTTGTCCTCCGCTGCCACCGACACGTTCTGCGGGGAGAGGAGGAACACCTTGTTGGTGACCCGCTCGATGGTGCCGCGGGTGGCGAAGATGAGCCCGGCCGCGAAGTCGACGAGGCGCTTGGCGTCGGTGTCGTCCATCTCGGAGAGGTTCATGATGACCGGCGTGCCGTCCCGGTAGGCCTCTCCGACTGCGCGCGCCTCGTTGTAGGTGCGCGGGTGGACGGTGGTGATCCGGGAGAGCTCGGCGACCACCGACTGTGCGGGGGCGGGAGCGGCGGCAGCGGGCGTACGACGGCGCTCGCTGATGTCGGCCACGGACGCACTCCGCACGGGTCGTGCCGGGCGGACCGGACGGGACTCGCCGACCGCCTCAGCGCGGTCGTACTCGTCGTACTCGTCGTAGCTGGTGTCCTCGAGCAGGCCGAGGTACTCACCCATCCTGCGCATCACACCGCTCATGGCACTTGCCTCCGAATCTCGGCCCCCTCCGGGACCAGTGGTCGTGTTGGGAACGTTACTGGACCGAGGGCCTCGAACCGAGGACCGCGGACCCGACGCGCACGTGTGTCGCACCGGCCGCGACGGCCTGCTCGAGGTCCCCGCTCATGCCGGCCGACAGCGCGGTGGCGTCGGGGTGGTCGGCGAGGAATCCGTGCCGGATCTCCTGGAGCCGGGCGAAGGCGGCCGCGGGGTCCTCGCCCAGCGGCGCGACCGCCATCAGACCGCCCAGCCGCAGGTCCACGAAGGCGTCGACCTCGGCGGCGAGCGCGCCGAGCGTGGCGGGGTCGGCACCGGCGCGGTGATCGCTGCCGGCCGGGTCCAGGCTGACCTGGAGCAGCACGTCGAGGGGGCGGCCGCGCTCGGCGGCGCCGCGGGCCAGCCGTGGCAGCAGCTCGGGCCGGTCGACGGACTCGACGACGTCGGCGTACCGGGCGACGGCGGCGGCCTTGTTCTTCTGCAGGCCGCCGATGAAGTGCCAGCGCAGGCCCAGGGCCGCGCACTCGGCCTGCTTGGCCTCGGCCTCCTGGTGGCGGTTCTCGCCCACGTCGGTGACCCCGAGGCCGGCCAGCAGCCGTACGTCGGAGGCCGGGAAGAACTTGGTGACGACGGTCAGCGCGACCTCGCCGCGGTCGCGGCCGGCAGCGCTGCAGGCGGCGTCGATGCGCGCGTTCGTCGCGTCCAGGCCGGCACGGAGCTCGTCGAGGCGGGTCATGGCAGCCACACCAGCCCCGCGATGCGGCCCGCCGCGGAGCCGTCGCGGCGGTAGGAGTGGAAGCGGTCGTCCTCGAGGGTGCAGCCCGGCACCCGCTCGGAGGGTACGCCGGCGGCGGCGAGCTGGGCCTCGACACCGGCACCGAGGTCGAGGGCGGGCGTGCCCCACGAGGTCTCGGCGTACGTCGCCGGCACGATCGCCGCCACCTCCTCGCGCATCTCGGCGGGCACCTCGTAGCAGCGGCCGCAGACATGGGGGCCGATCCACGCGCGCAGCCCCTCGGCGCCGAGTTCGCGCATCCGCTCGACGGTCCGGCTCACGACGTCGAGCTCGACGCCGCGGCGGCCGGCATGGGCGGCACCGATGACTCCGGCCGAGGCGTCGGCCAGCAGGACGGGGACGCAGTCGGCGACCCGGATCATCAGCCCGGTGCCGGCGCGCGTGGTCACCAGCGCATCGCCCTGGGCCGCCTCGTCACCGGGGTGCGGCTGGTCGAGGACCGTCACCACCCGGTCGCCGTGGACCTGGTGCAGCCGCGCGAACGGCACGCCCGCCAGGCGCTCGACGCCATCGAGAGCGTCCGCGAATCCCTCCTTGCCCGACTGCAGGTCGAGGGAGGCGTCCGTGAACGCGACCTCGACCCGGGCCCCCTGCGGGGAGCCCGGGTCGAGCGACACACGGAATGCGAACACAGAGCCTCGGTGCGACTACTTGAGGAAGTCGGGGATGTCGAGGTCGTCGTCGAAGTCGACCGACGGCGACGGGGCCGACGGACGGACGCCGACCGGCTCCGGCTCGACCACGGGCTGCTCGGGTGCGGACTCGCGCACCGCGGTCGAGCTCGGCTCCTCACGACGGGTGGCGGCGGCCGCCGCGACGGACCGGGCCTCCTCGGGGACCGGGCGGCGCAGCGACGTACCCTCCTGGCGCTTGGGCAGGCCTCCGTCGAAGCCGGCGGCGATGACGGTGACGCGCACCTCGTCGCCGAGGGCGTCGTCGATGATCGTGCCGAAGATGATGTTGGCGTCGGCGTGGACGGCGTCGGCGACCATCGCGGCGGCGTCGTTGATCTCGAAGATGCCGAGGTCCGACCCACCCGCGATGGACAGCAGCACACCATGCGCACCGTCGATGCTCGCCTCGAGCAGCGGGCTCGAGACGGCCATCTCCGCGGCCGCGACCGCGCGGTCCTCGCCGCGGGCCGAGCCGATGCCCATCAGCGCGGAGCCGGCGTTGCTCATGACGGCCTTGACGTCGGCGAAGTCGACGTTGATCAGACCCGGGGTCGTGATCAGGTCGGTGATGCCGGAGACGCCCTGCAGCAGGACCTGGTCGGCCTGGCGGAACGCGTCCATGACCGACACGTTGCGGTCCGAGATCTGGAGCAGCCGGTCGTTCGGGATGACGATGAGGGTGTCGACCTCCTCGCGGAGCCGCTCGATGCCGTCGTCGGCCGACTTCTTGCGCCGGGCGCCCTCGAACTGGAACGGCCGGGTCACGACGCCGATGGTCAGCGCGCCGAGGCTGCGAGCGATGCGCGCGACGACCGGGGCACCACCGGTGCCGGTGCCGCCGCCCTCGCCGGCGGTCACGAAGACCATGTCGGCGCCCTTGAGCACCTCCTCGATCTCCTCCGCGTGGTCGTCGGCCGCCTTGGCGCCCACGTCCGGGTTGGCGCCGGCGCCGAGCCCGCGGGTGAGCTCACGGCCGATGTCGAGCTTGACGTCGGCGTCGCTCATCAGGAGGGCCTGGGCGTCGGTGTTGATCGCGATGAACTCGACCCCCCGCAGCCCGACCTCGATCATCCGGTTGACGGCGTTGACGCCACCGCCACCGATGCCCACCACCTTGATGATGGCCAGGTAGTTCTGTGCTGCTCCCACGGCGGCTCACCTCTCGCAATCTGGTCCGTGTCTGGAATGTCTGTGTGTCGTGCGTGTCGTGTCGGGGAAGACCTGGAGGCCTCAACTGTGACCCTCAGCCTGAGGGTTATAGTTATGTCAACCTCGTCGTGGTCACGACAGTAGGCAGCACGGCACGCCAAACCGGGCAGACACGCCGACACGGCGCGTGCTTGAAGGAGATTCAGCGGGTCGTGGGAAGGCCCGGGACGGAGACGTCGATGGAGTGCGCCTTGGTCTTGAGCAGGGCGAGGACAACCTTCGCCTTGTCCGCGGACTGCTCCGAGCTCCCCCACAGCACGGTCCGGCCGTCGCGCAGCGAGAGCTGGATCCGGTCGACGGTCGAGACCTCGATGTGGTCGACCAGCTTGGCCACCTCGGGCGGCAGCGAGGCGGCGACCTTGGCCCCCTCGGCGAGAGCGTTCGCGTCGGCCTCGGCCCCGGTGTCGATGGCCGGCAGGCTGCCGGGGGTCTTCAGCCGGGGCATGAAGGTGACCCCGGAGGCGTCGACCTGGACGTAGAGCCGCCCCCGCGCGAGCACCGCCACCGGCGTCCGCTCGGTCACCACGATCCGGACGTCGTGCGGCCAGGAGCGGGACACGTCGGCCGACTTCACGATCGCCAGGGCCTCGACCCGCCGCTGGATCGCGGCGAGGTCCTCACGGGCGAGCGGCCCACCGAGCGGGACGTCGGCCGCACCGAGCACCTGCTCCTGGGTGAGCTGGGTGATCCCCTCGACCTGGACGCCCTCGGTCCGCAGCCACGGCGAGAAGTACACGGCGTAGACCGCGAGGCCGGCGAGCAGGACCACCACGGCGACGTACAGGACGTAGCGCCAGGTGAGCCACCGGCGGCCCCACTGCCGGCGCTGGAAGCGCCGTCGCGAGCTGTCCTGCGAGGACTTCGGACGCCGGAGCTCAACCATGGGCCCGCTCCAGCGCCGCGAGGACCTGGGGCGCGAGCGCGGTGACGTCACCGGCCCCGAGGGTGAGCACCACGTCGCCGGGCCGCGCCTCCCCCGCCAGCAGCGGTACGACGGCGGCCCGGTCGGGCTCGAAGGACACCCGGTCCACGGGCAGCGCGACGGCGTCGGCCACGAGCGCGCCGGTCACCTCGGGATCGGGGTCCTCGCGGGCGACGTACACGTCCATCACGACGACCCGGTCGGCGGCGGCGAGCTCGCGGCCCATCTCGACGCCGAAGATCCGGGTGCGGGAGACCAGGTGCGGCTGGAAGCAGACGATCAGCCGGCCCTCCCCCGCCACCAGCGAGCGGGCGGCCTCGAGGTCGCCGCGGATCTCGCTGGGGTGGTGGGCGTAGGAGTCGTAGACGCGGACGCCGGCGGCCTCGCCGATCAGCTCCATCCGGCGCTTCGCGCCCCGGTGCCGGCCCAGGCCGCGGATCAGCGCGGCCGGCTCGAGGCCGAGCGAGAGTCCCACACCGAGCGCATAGAGGGCGTCCTGGGCGTAGTGCCGGCCGGGGACGGCCAGCTCGACGCGGCCGAGGTCGGCGCCGTCGTACGCGACGGAGAAGCGGGTGCGGCCGTCCGCCACGACGAGGTCGCTGCCCCGCAGGCGCGCGTCGGGGCCGAAGCCGGCCGTGAGGCCGCCGAGCTGCGGGTCCTCCGCGATCGTGACGCCGGTGCGGGCGGCGAACTCCGCGAAGGCCGCGTCGTACGCCTCCGCCGTGCCCCAGTGGTCGAGGTGGTCGGCGTCGACATTGGTGACGACCCCGATCTCCGGGGTGTAGACGAGGAAGGCGCCGTCGGACTCGTCGGCCTCCACGACGGCGACGTCGGCGGTGCCGAGCCGGGCGTTGGTGCCGAGGCTCTCGACCTCGGCCCCGATCGCGAAGGTCGGGTCGAGACCGGCCTCCTGCAGCGCCACGACGGTCATCGCGGTCGTGGTGGTCTTGCCGTGGGTGCCGGCGATCGCGACGACCCGCCTGCCGAGCAGGACCGACTGCAGACCGGCCGAGCGGGGCCACAGCCGCAGGCCGCGCGCCACGGCCTCGACGATCTCGGGGTTGTCCTCGCGCGCGGCCGTCGTGGCCACGACCGTGTCGGCGCCGGCGACGTGGTCGGCCGCGTGACCGACGTGGACGGTGATGCCCTCGGCCCGCAGGGCCTGCACCACGGCCGAGTCGTTCGCGTCGCTGCCGGTGACGGGGACGCCGGCCTGGTGCATCAGCCGCGCGATGCCGGACAGGCCGGCGCCGCCGATGCCGACGAGGTGGACCCGCCCGAGCCGGTCGGCCGGGAGGATCTCTGCCGGGACCGGGATCCTCACCGGCCGGCCGCCTCGCGGATGATGAGGGCCAGCTTGTCGTCGGCGTCGCGCGGCACCAGGTGCGCGGCCGCCCGGCCCATGGCGGCGAGCCGCCGGGGGTCGGCGGCGAGCAGCGGCACGGTGTCGGCGACGTAGTCGGCGGAGAACTCCGCGTCCGAGCAGATCAGCGCTCCCCCGGCGTCCACGACGGGCTGGGCGTTGCGGGCCTGCTCGCCGTTGCCGATGGCCAGCGGCACGAAGATGGCCGGTACGCCGGTCGCGGCCGCCTCCACCACGCTGGACGCGCCGGCCCGGCACACCATCAGGTCGGCGGCGGCCAGCGCGTAGTCCATCCGGTCGACGAACGGCACCACGACGTACGGCGTCCCGCTCGGCACCGGGGTCGCCCACTCGGGGTCCTCGGTGCCCTTCGGCCCGACCACGTGCAGCACCTGCACCCCCGCCGACCCGAGTGCGGCGGCCGCGCCGGCGACCGCCCGGTTGAGCCGCCAGGCGCCCTGGGAGCCACCGGTCACGACCAGCGTGGGCCGGTCCGGGTCGAGCCCGAAGAAGGCCCGGGCCTCGGCCCGCAGAGCGGCCCGGTCCAGGGTCGAGACCATCCGGCGCAGCGGCAGGCCGACGTACTCGGCGTTCTTCAGGGGCGTGTCGGGGAAGCTGACGGCGACCCGGTCGGCGACGCGCGAGCCGACCTTGTTCGCGATGCCCGGCAGGGCGTTCTGCTCGTGCACCACGAGCCGCAGCTTGCGGCGGCGGGCGGCCAGGTAGGCGGGCATGGAGACGTAGCCGCCGTAGCCGACGATGACGTCGGGCCGGATCCGGTCGACGATGTCGAGGGTGGCATTCACGGCGCCGCGCAGCCGCGCGGGCACCCGGACGAGGTCGGCGTTGGGCTTGCGCGGCAGCGGCACCGGCGGCACCAGCTCCAGCGGGTAGCCGGCGGCGGGGACCACCGTGTTCTCCAGGCCCCGCGGGGTGCCCAGGCAGGTGATCTCGACG
The DNA here is from genome assembly GCF_054777895.1 of Nocardioides ultimimeridianus. Lineage (NCBI taxonomy): Bacteria > Bacillati > Actinomycetota > Actinomycetes > Propionibacteriales > Nocardioidaceae > Nocardioides > Nocardioides ultimimeridianus. The sequence continues at coordinate 327,881 of NZ_BAAHAB010000009.1, forward strand.
GAGGGGTCGAGCCGGCGCAGCGCATCGGCCGTCGCCAGCAGGGGCGAGGTGTGCCCGGCCGTACCCCCGCCTGCCAGGAGAACCTTCAACGCGCCGCCTTCTGCTTGTCCCGGCGCTTCTGGGCCAGCGCGCGTGCCGCGGCCGGCTCGCGACGGGCGAAACCGATCACCAGACCGAGTGCGGTCAGGGTGGGGACAAGGCTAGATCCGCCGTACGAGACCAGCGGCAGCGGGATGCCGATGACGGGCAGCAGCGCGAGGACCATGCCGATGTTGATCATCATCTGGCCGAGCAGCCACACCGCGATGCCGAAGCTGGCGTAGCGGATGAACGGGTCCTTGGTCTCGCGTGCGACCCGGATGATCGCGTAGGCGATGACCAGGAACAGGCCGATGACGAGCAGGGTGCCGATCAGGCCGAGCTCCTCGCCGAGCACCGCGAAGATGAAGTCGGTGTGGGCCTCGGGCAGGTTGCCCCACTTCTGCTGGCTGGCGCCGATGCCCTCGCCGAAGACGCCGCCGCGGGCCAGCGCGAACAGGCCGTGGACGGCCTGCCAGCCGGTGGAGTGGTACTCCGAGAGCGGGTCGGTGAAGTTCGTGAGGCGGGCGATCCGGGTCGGGTCGGTGGCGACCAGGAGGGTGGCGAGCAGGCCGACGAAGGCCATCGCCGCGCCGAAGATCCGGCCGGGCGCGCCGACCACCCAGAGCATGCCGGCGAGGATCGCGAAGAAGACGAGCGTGGTGCCGAGGTCGTCGCCGACGAGCACCAGGCCCATGGCGATGATCATCCCGGGCACGACCGGGATCACGATCTCGTGCAGCCGGGTGAGCCGGCGCTCCTTCATCGCGTAGATGTGGGCGGCCCAGATGATCAGCGCGAACTTGGCGATCTCGGAGGGCTGGATCTGCAGCGGGCCGAGGACCAGCCAGTTCGTGTTGCCGTTGACCGAGCGGCCCATGACCGCGGTCAGGCCGAGCAGGACCAGCGACACGGCGAAGCCGGGATAGACCAGGCCGCGCAGCCACTTGAGCGAGACGCGCGAGGCGAAGAACGCGCACGGGATGGCGAGCAGCAGCCACATCGCCTGCCGTGACACGACCGTGTAGGAGCTGCCGGTGTAGCGGTAGGAGTAGACGCTCGAGGCGCTCATCACCATGATCAGGCCGATGGTGAGCAGCAGCGCCACCGACCCGAGCAGCAGGTAGTACGTCGTCAGCGGCCGGTCGAGCGCGGCGCGGGCCGATGTGACCCAGCGTGAGCGCGAGAGCCGGATGCCCCGGAACCGGGGCCGCTCGGGCGAGACGGCGGTGATGGCGATCCCCTCCGTTCGCGCTACATCGTCAGCTGGTGTGCTCCCGGACCGCCGCTGCGAAGGCGTCGCCCCGGGCCTTGTAGTCGGTGAACTGGTCCATCGATGCGCATCCCGGAGCGAGGAGCACCGTGTCGCCGGGACGAGCGACCCGAGCCGCCTCCGCGACGACGCGCCTCATCAGGTCAGCACCGTCTACGGCACCAGTCTCGCCGTTGTCGACCACGATGATCGGAACATCCGGAGCGTGTCGCGAAAGCGCATCGGCGATGACCGCGCGGTCCTGGCCGATGAGCACGACGGCCCGCAACCGGTCCTTCGCCTGCCCGACCAGCTCGTCGAAGGTCGCTCCCTTGGCCAGTCCTCCGGCCACCCAGACCACCGGCTCGTAGGCGAGCAGCGAGGACTGCGCGGCGTGCGGGTTGGTGGCCTTGGAGTCGTCGACCCAGGTGATGTCGTCGTGGATCGCCACGGTCGCGATCCGGTGCCCGTCAGGCCGGAAGGACCGCAGACCGTCGCGTACGGCGGTCCGGGCGACCCCGTGCGCCAGTGCGAGTGCGGCCGCGGCCAGGGCGTTGGCCACGAAGTGCGGTGCCGGGGAGTACAGGTCGGCCACGGTGCACAGCTCGGCGGCGCTCGACTGCCGCTCGTCGATGAACGCCCGGTCCACCAGGAGGTCCTCGACCACCCCGACCATGCCGACGCCGGGCATCCCCAGGGTGAAGCCGATCGCCCGGGCGCCCTCGACGACGTCGGCCTCCTCGACGAGTCGCCTCGTCGCCGGGTCCTCCACGTTGTAGACGCAGGCCCGCTCGACGCCGGTGTAGATGCGGCCCTTGTCGGCGGCGTACGCCGTCATGCCGGCCTCTCCGGGCCCGTACCAGTCCAGGTGGTCCTCGGCGAGGTTGAGCACGGCGGCCGACTCGGCCGCCATCGAGTCGGTGTAGTGCAGCTGGAAGCTGGACAGCTCGACCACGATGGCGTCGTACGGCTCGGGGTCCATGACGGCCTCGGTGATCGGCAGGCCCACGTTGCCGGCCGCCACGGTGCGCAGCCCGGCGGCGCGCAGGATGGCCTCGAGCATCTGCACCGTCGTGGTCTTGCCGTTGGTGCCGGTCACGCACAGCCACGGCGCGGCGTGGGCGGGGTCGCGCAGCCGCCAGGCGAGCTCGACCTCGCCCCAGACGGGCAGCCCGCGCTCCTGCGCCTGGACGACGAGCGGCGAGTCGGGCCGGAAGCCCGGTGAGACGACGAGCAGGTCGACGTCGTCGGGGAGGGCGTCGGTGGCGGTCGGGCCGGCGACGAACACCGCACCGAGACTCTCGAGGAGCTCGGCGCGCTGCTGGATGGAGGGCGCGACGGCCGCGGTCAGCACGGTCACGTCCGCGCCGAGGAAGAGCAGGTTGTCGACGGCCGCGGCGCCGCTGGTGCCGAAGCCCGCGACGACGGCGCGGACGCCGGACCAGGAGTCGTGCCGGCCCAGGGTGATGACGTCCATCAGGCCTTGGCCACCCACTCGGCGTAGAACAGGCCGACGCCGGTCGCCACGCACAGCACGGTGATGATCCAGAACCGGATCACCACGGTGACCTGCTCCCACCCGAGCATCTCGAAGTGGTGGTGGATCGGGGCCATCCGGAAGATCCGTCGGCCCTTGGTGACCTTGAAGAAGCCGACCTGCAGCATCACCGAGAGGGTCTCCACGACGAACAGGCCGCCGAGGACCACCAGCAGCAGCTCGGTGTGGGTGAGGATCGCGAACCCGGCCAGGGCGCTGCCGAGCGCCAGCGAGCCGGTGTCGCCCATGAAGATCTTGGCCGGCGAGGCGTTCCACCACAGGAAGCCCACGCAGCCGCCGGTGATCGCCGCCGCCACGATCGCGAGGTCGAGCGGATCACGGACGTTGTAGCACGCCGCATGGCTCTCGCCGGCGCCGAGCGGGCGCTGGCACCACTGGTTGTTCTGCCAGATGTTGATCAGGGCGTAGGCGCCGAAGACCATCGCGCTGGCACCGGCGGCGAGCCCGTCGAGGCCGTCGGTGAGGTTCACGGCGTTGGAGAAGCCGGCGACGTACAGCCAGATCAGGGCGACCGTGATCACCGCCGGCAGCGCCAGCCAGCCGATGTCGCGCAGGAACGAGAGGTGCCGCGAGGCCGGGGTGACGCCGTGCTCGTCCTTGGTCCACGAGGACAGCGCGAGGCCGGCGAACACCAGGGCGATGATCGTCTGCCCGACCATCTTCGCCTTGCTGCGCAGACCGAGGTTGCGCTGCTTGTAGATCTTGATGAAGTCGTCGAGGAAGCCGACCAGGCCCATGCCGACGAAGAGGAAGATCAGCAGCAGGGCCGAGGCGCTGGGCTCGGACCAGGTGATCAGCTTCGCGGCGAAGTAGCCGACCACGGCCGAGAGGATGATCGCGACGCCACCCATGGTGGGAGTGCCGCGCTTGGACTGGTGGCTGGTCGGGCCGTCCTCACGGATCTCCTGGCCGTAGCCGAGCTGGGTGAAGTACGAGATCGCCGTGCGGGTGCCGAGCAGAGAGATCAGCAGCGCGATGCCCCCGCTGAGCAGGATCGCCTTCACCTGGGGTCCTCCTGGGACTGGTCGGGGGCCGGATCGGGGGCATGGTCGGGCTGGCCGGCCGCGAGCAGCTGCTCGGCGATCCACTCCAGCGCGGCGCCGCGCGAGGCCTTCACCAGCACGACGTCCGTCGGAGCGGCATTCTGCCGCAACCAGTCGAGCGCCTCCGAACGGCCGGGCGTGAGGATCACCTCAGTGGCGCTGTCGCGGGCGCCGTCGGCCATGGCCGCGGCGGGCTCGCCGACCACCACGAGGACGTCGACGCCGAGCTCGGCCGCGGCCCTGCCCACTGAGCGGTGGCCGGTCTCGTGCTCGGCGCCGAGCTCGCGCATCTCCCCCAGCACCGCGACGGTACGCCGCCCGGACCGCTCCCCGATGGCCGTGAGCGCCTCGAGACCGGCGCGCATCGACTCGGGGTTGGCGTTGTAGGAGTCGTTGATCACGACCAGGCCGTCGGCCTGCTCGGAGAGCTCCATCCGCCACCGGCTGGACGGCTCGACGGTCGAGAGGGCCTGCGCCACCTCGGCGGGCGCACAGCCGGTCGCGATGGCCATGGCCGCCGCCGCGGCGGCGTTGAGGACCTGGTGGGCGCCGATCTGACGCAGGGAGACGGGGTAGAGGTCGTAGCCGCGGTCCTCACGTGCCACGCCCAGGCTGAAGGAGGGGCGGCCGAGGTCGTCGAGCTCGACGAACCGCCACGTCACCCTGCCGTCAGTGCCGAACGACAGCTTGCGCGGGACATCGCCGTCGCCGGCGATGTGGTGGACGACCAAGGCGTCGTCGCTGTTGTAGACGGCCGTTCCGCCCTCTCGCAGGCCGCTGAAGATCTCTGACTTGGCCTCGGCGATGACATACCTGCTGCCGAACTCGCCGACATGGGCCGTCCCGACGTTCAGCAGGGCACCCACGGTCGGGGGCGCGATCCGACACAGCTCGGCGATGTGACCGATCCCCCGCGCGCCCATCTCCACGACCAGGAAGCGGGTCTCGGTGGTCGCGCGGAGCACGGTGAGCGGGACGCCGAGCTCGTTGTTGTTGTTGCCGGCCGTGGCGACGACGGCGGCCTCGCCGTGGATCGCCCGCAGCACGCCCGCGAGGTAGTCCTTGGTGCCGGTCTTGCCCTGGGAGCCGGTCATCGCCAGCACCGGAACGCCGAGGGTGTCGACGACCCGCCGCGCCAGCAGGCCCAGCGCCGCGACCGGGTCGTCCACGACCACGGTGGGCCGGTCGGTGGGGCGCGAGCCCAGGACGGCGTGGGCGTCGGCGACGTACGCGTGCCCGTCGACGCGCTCCCCCACCACCGCCACGAAGAGCCCGCCGGCCACCGGCTCGCGGCTGTCGACGTACGCCGGTGCGCTCACCACCAGGTCGGCCGGACCGTGCAGCGCGCCACCGACGACGTCGGCGATCTCGGCGAGGGTCATCGGGATCATCGGGTACCACCCAACCCCACGAGGACCTCGCGCGCGACCTCCCGGTCGTCGAACGGGTGCACCACACCGGCGATCTCCTGACCGGTCTCGTGGCCCTTCCCGGCGATGACGACGACGTCCCCGGAGCGGGCCTCCCGCAGCACCCGGGCGATGGCCTCGTGCCGGTCGCCGATCTCGGACACCTCGGCGGATCCGGACGCGGTGCCGGACAGCACCTCGGCCCGGATCGCGTCGGGCGGCTCGGAGCGCGGGTTGTCGTCGGTGACCACGACCCAGTCGGCCAGCTCGGCCGCGATCGCGCCCATGATGGGGCGCTTGCCCTTGTCCCTGTCGCCACCGGCGCCGAGCACGATGATCAGCCGCCCGGACGTCACCGGGCGCAGCGTGGCGAGCACCGCCTCGACCGCGTCGGGCTTGTGCGCGTAGTCGACGAAGACGTCGAAGTCCTGCCCGGCGTCGATCCGCTCGAGCCGGCCGGGCACTCCCCCGCCGGCGGCGATCCCGCGGGCCACCGACGCCACGTCGAAGCCCGCCTCGGCCGCCGCGGCGATCGCGGCCAGGGCGTTGACCACGTTGAACTCCCCCGGCAGCGGTACGCCGGCGGCGACCCGCGCACCATCGGGAGTCACGACCGTGAAGCCGGTGCCGTCGGCGCGGGGGCGCAGGTCGACGGCACGCCAGTCGGCGTCCTCGCCGGCGTCGCCCAGCGCGAGCGTGCGGACCGGGATCGGCGCATCGGCCGCCAGCCGCCGCCCGTGCTCGTCGCCGACGAACACCAGCCCGAGCCGGGCCCGCTCGGGGGTGAACAGGGACGCCTTGGCGCGGTAGTAGCCCTCGAGGTCCTTGTGGAAGTCCAAGTGGTCGCGACCCAGGTTGAGGAAGACCGCGACGTCGAAGACGACCCCGTCGACGCGGCCCATGACCAGCGCGTGGCTGGAGACCTCCATGGCACAGGCCTGCACGGACTCCTCGCGCATCAGCGCGAACAGGCCGTGCAGGTCGGGCGCCTCGGGCGTGGTGAGCGCGGTCTTCACGTCCTCGCCGGCGATCCGGGTGCCGACCGTGCCGATGGCGGCCGAGCGGATCCCCGCGGCCGTCAGCCCGCCGTCCAGGAGCCGGGTCGTGGTGGTCTTCCCCTGGGTGCCGGTGACACCGATCATCCGCATCGCACCCGCCGGATCGGCGTACACGGCGGCGCTGAGGGCGCCGAGCACCTCCCGCGGACGGGGTACGACGAGGGCGGGCAGCCCGGCCTGCGCCGCGGCGCCCGCGCCGTCGGGGTCGGTGAGGACGGCGACCGCCCCGGCCGCGGCGGCCTGGGGCAGGAAGGTGGCGCCGTGCGCGGTGGCGCCCGGCAGGGCGGCGTACACGTCCCCGGGCTGCACGCGGCGCGAGTCCAGGCAGATGCCGGTCACGGCGACGTCGACCGCGGGCGGCGCGATGCCGAGCCGTTGCGCCAGGACCGCCAACATCACGGGCTGCGGCCGGCGCGGCCGGGTCGGGACGAGGTCCGCGCTCACCATTCGACGGGCGTGTCCGACGGCTTCGCACCGGTCGGCGCGACGCCGTAGCGCGCCAGGGCGTGGGCCATCAGCTTGGAGAAGACCGGGCCGGCGGTGCTGCCGCCACCGCTGCCCGCCTTCGGCGACTTGATCACCACATAGATGGTGAACCGCGGGTTGTCGGCCGGGGCGAAGCCGGCGAAGGAGACCGTGGTGCTGTCGTACAGCCCCGACTTCCCGACCTCCTGCGCGGTGCCGGTCTTGCCGGCCACGACGTACCCGGGGACCTGGGCCGCCGGGGCGACGCCGATCGGTGAGGGCTTGACCACCTGCTCCATCATCGTCGTCATCTTGTGCGCGGTCTGGGGGCTGATCACCCGGCGCACGGTCGCGTCGGCGCTGCCGACGGTCTGCCCCGCGTCGTTGGTGGCCGACCCGAGGATCAGGCTGGGCGAGATGTACTCGCCGCCGTTGGCGATCGTGTTGACCGCGCTGATCTCCTGCAGCGCGTTGACCGACAGCGACTGGCCGAACGCGATGCGGTCCTTGATGCCGGTCGTCCACTGGTCCAGCGGCGGGAGGATGCCCGGGGACTCACCGGTCAGGCCGATGTTCGTGCGCTCCCCCAGCCCGAACTCAGTGAGGTAGTGCCGCATCAGGCCCGCATTGAGCCGCGACGAGGCGAGGACGGTGCCGACGTTGGACGACTTGGCGATGACGCCGGCCAGGGTCAGGTCCAGCAGGCCGTGCGGCCAGTAGTCGTGGATGATGCGGTCCTCGACGTGGATCGACCCGGGGACCCTCAGCCGGGTGCCCGGTCCGATGGACGGCTTGGCGTCCATCAGGGCGCTCAGGGTCAGCGTCTTCTCGACCGAGCCGGGCTCGTAGACGTCGGTGAGCGCGGCCGAGTGGTAGAGCTTGTGCGAGTACTCCTTGGGCAGGGAGGCGTCGTACGTCGGGTAGTCGGCGTGCGCGAGCAGCTGACCGGTCCGGGTGTCCATCACGATCGCGACGCCGGACTTGGCGGCGGCCCCGCGCACGGCCTGCTGCAGGACGCGCTGGGTGTAGAACTGCATGTTCGCGTCGAGGGTCGTGGTGAGGTTCGCGCCGTTCACCGGCGGCGTCGTGGTGTTGTCGCCGAGCGGGATCTCGTTGCCGGCCCCCACCTCGTAGCGGGCCGAGCCGTCGGTGCCCGACAGCAGCGTGTTGAAGTTCGCCTCGAGCCCGGCCAGCGGGTGCGCGGAGCCGTCGTCGTTCGGCGTGCCGAGGAAGCCGACGAGGTTGGCCGCCACGTCCTTCTGCGGGTAGACGCGCAACGGGTCGTTGTTGGTGAACAGGCCGCCCCAGCCATGGCTGTCGGCATCGGCGACCACCGCCGTCGCCTGCGCCGAGGGGACCTGCCGGTCGATGTAGACGAACCGGCTGTTCTTGGTGCGCAGCAGCGCCAGCGTGTCGAAGTAGTCGACCCCGAGCCGGCGGGCCAGGAACGCAGCCAGCTTGGCGGCGTTCTTCGAGGTCATCGTCGGGTCGGCGACGATCATCAGCCCGGACGCCGACTGGGCCAGCGGCTGGCCGTTGCGGTCGAGGATCGCGCCGCGCGTCGCAGGCAGCACGATCGAGACGCTGCCCTCGCGGGCCGCCATGGCGGCGTACGCCCCCGGGTCGACGGCCTGGAGCTGGATCAGGCGCGCGCCGAAGACCGACAGCACGAAGGCGATCACGAGGAAGCCCACGCGCAGCCGCAGCCCCGGCGTCCCGCGGCGCATGCCTCCGCGGCGCAGCTTGGTGCTCACTGCTCCAACCTAGGTCGTGCGGTCACCGATTCTTCGGGGGCACGCCGGACCCGGTCTTCTTCGGGTTCGTCGCGTCCGGCGTCGGGGTCTTCACCGTCACGGTGGGCGGGGTGAACCCGGCCGGCGGCTTGGCCGAGGGCTGGCGCAGCGGCAGGCCCGGCCCCTCCGCCGGCATCGGAGTGCCGGAGATCCGCCCGGTCCGGAAGTCGAGGATGCCGGCGGTGCCGGTGGGCACGATCATGCCCATCCGCTGCGCGAGCCGGGCGATCCGCTGGGGGTCGCGCAGCGCGTCGAGCTGGAGCTGCAGGGCCTCCTGCTGGGCGTCGAGGTCGCGTGCCTGGCGGCTGAGCGCGGTCTCCCGGAAGGAGGCCTGCTGCATGGAGGTGTTGAAGAAGAGCAGGCCGACCACGCCGCCGAGCAGCAGCGCGCTGATCAGCATCACGAAGGGCACGCGCGGCGCACGGCTCGACGCGATGCGCGGGCGTGGTACGACGGTGAGCCGGGCGCGCTGCAGGGCTCGCTGGGCGATCCGCGGTGCGACGCGCGGGGAACGGGTCGGGTTCGGTGCGGCGCTGCTCATCAGGCGACTCCCTTTCGGCGGGGCTGCTGCGGACGGATGCGCTCGATGGCGCGGAGTCGCACCGAGGCGGCTCGGGGGTTCTGGGCGATCTCCTCGTCGGACGCCTGCTCGGCGCCGCGGGTGACCAGGCGGAGGGCGGGCTCGTGCCCCTCCGGGACGAAGGGCAGGTCGTCGGGGACGTGGCTCGCGGTGGCCGCGGCGAAGACCCGCTTCACCAGCCGGTCCTCGAGCGAGTGGTAGGACTCCACGACGACCCGGCCGCCGACGGTGATCGCGTCGACCGCGGCGGGCATCGCGCGCTCCAGGACGCGCAGCTCGTCGTTGACCTCCATGCGCAGGGCCTGGAAGGTGCGCTTGGCCGGGTGTCCCCCGGTCCGGCGCGCCGGGGCCGGGATGGCGGCGTACAGCAGCTCGACCAAGCGCCCGGAGGTGGTGAACGGCTGCTTGGCCCGCTCCCGGACGATGGCGTCGACGATGCGGCGCGCGTTGCGCTCCTCGCCGTACTCCCTGAGCACCCGGACCAGGTCGCGCGGCTCGTAGGTGTTGAGGACCTCGGCGGCGGTGATGCCGCTGTCGCCCATCCGCATGTCGAGCGGGGCGTCGACGGCGTACGCGAAGCCACGCTCGGGCAGGTCCAGCTGCATCGAGGAGACGCCGAGGTCGAACAGGATCGCGTCCACGCCGGGCAGCCCGAGGTCGTCCAGCACGTCGGGGATCTCGTCGTACACGGCCCGGACGCCGGTGAATCGCTCACCGAAGGGCGCGAGCCGCTCGCGGCTCATCGCGAGCGCCTGCGGGTCGCGGTCGATGCCGATCACCCGGGCGAGCGGGCACCGCTCGAGCACCGCCTCGGTGTGGCCGCCGAGGCCGAGGGTGCAGTCGATCATCACCGCGCCCTCGTGGTCGAGAGCAGGCTCGAGCAGTGCCACGATCCGGTCCACCATGACCGGCACGTGGTGCGCGTTCGCCATCGCCTTCGACCCTTACCCAGAGAATGCTGCGGACCTGCAGATGAGATGAGCGGATCCGTAGGGCCTGATCTCGGTCCGCTTCCGGAGCTCTGGCGCCGCCTGGGACCGGGGAAGGTGTTCCAGGTGACGGGGTGCGATGCCCGCCTGGTGCCGGGGAAGTGGCTCCAGGTGTGCGCCGCGTGAGGTGGAAGCGGCCCGAGATCGGGCCCTGCGGATCCGCTGTGGACTTGTGGTGGTGGGACGTGGAGGGCGGTGGAGCTAGTCCTCGTCGTCCTCGTCGAGGTCGGCGAACTCCTCCAGCGCCGCGGCCTGGAACTCGCGCCACTTGTCGGGGTTCCAGATCTCCAGGCGGTCCCGTACGCCGATGACCACGACCTCGCGCTCGAGGCCGGCGTACTCGCGCAGGTTCGCCGGAACGCCGATCCGGCCCTGCTTGTCGGGCGTGGCCTCCTCGCCACCCGCGAACAGCACGCGGGCGTAGCTGCGAGCAGCGCGGTTGGTCATGGGCCGGGCGGCGGCCCGCTCCGCCTCCGCGGCGAAGACGTCGCTGGGCCAGACGACGAGGCAGTTCTCCTGTCCCTGCGTCACCACCAGGCCCCCCGCCAGACGTTCCCTGAATTTCGCGGGGAGGAACAGGCGGCCCTTCTCGTCCAGCTTCGGCGTGTAGGTGCCCATGAAGAGCATCCCGCACCCCCTGCTGAACCGGTTCAGGCTCCGTGTTCCTCCACTTTCCACCACACTACTCCACTTTCCCCCACCGTCAACCACCTTCCTCCCCGTGTCCCCACCCCCGGCCGCCCCTCGTCCCCACCCCCTCCCGGTCGGTGCGGTGACGTACGGTTGCGGCGTGGAGATCGCCGAGCGCAACCCGGGAGAGACGGTCACCGCGGTGGCCGAGGTGGCACAGCGGATCCGTGCGAATGTCGAGCGGGTGATCGAGGGCAAGAGCGACGCCGTCACGGCCGCGCTCGTCGTGCTGCTCGCCGAGGGTCACCTGCTCCTCGAGGACGTCCCCGGGGTCGGCAAGACGATGCTGAGCAAGGCACTGGCCCGCAGCATCGACGCGACCGTGCGGCGCATCCAGTTCACGCCGGACCTGCTGCCCTCCGACGTCACCGGCGTCTCGGTCTACGACCAGTCGACGCGCGAGTTCGAGTTCCGGCCCGGCGGGGTCTTCGCCAACATCGTGATCGGCGACGAGATCAACCGCGCCTCCCCCAAGACGCAGTCGGCGCTGCTGGAGTGCATGGAGGAGCGCCAGGTCACCGTGGACAACCAGACCTACCTGCTGGATGCCCCCTTCATGGTGATCGCGACCCAGAACCCCGTCGAGATGGAGGGCACCTACGCGCTCCCCGAGGCCCAGCGCGACCGGTTCCTGGCGCGGATCTCGATCGGCTACCCGGTGCCGGCCGCCGAGCGGGCGATGCTCGACAGCCACACCACCGTCAACCCGCTCGACGACCTCGAGCCGGTCACGGACGCGGCCGAGATCCGCAAGGTGATCGCGCTGGTGGGCCAGGTGCACGTCGCCCCGGCGGTGCAGGACTACGCCATCGCCCTGACCTCCGCCACGCGCACCCACCCGGACCTGCTGCTGGGCGCCTCGCCGCGCGCGACCCTGCACCTGGTGCGGGCCGCGAAGGCGTACGCCGCCCTGCACGGCCGCGACTACGTCCTGCCCGACGACGTGCGCACCCTGGCCCTGCCGGTGCTGGCCCACCGGCTGCTGCCGAGCGCGTCGACCTCGGCCGGCGGCCGCACGGTCGACGACGTGCTCGGCGCCATCGCCGCCTCGGTCCCCGTCCCGTCCTGACGCGGCAGGACACCATGCCCGAGCGCCGCGCCCGCCCCGAGCTCACCCTGCGCGGTCGTGCGTTCGTCGCCGGTGGCTCGACCACGGTCTTCTGCGCGGTCCTGCTCGGCCAGACCGCGCTGGTGCGGATCGGCGTGCTCGCCCTGGTGCTGCCCGTGCTGTCGTGGGCGATCACCCGGATGCGACACCACGACGTGGAGGTCCGCCGGCTGGTCCCCCGCGCGGTGGTCCCCGCGGGAGCGGCGTGCGCGGTCGAGCTGGCGGTGCACTGCACGGCGACCGAGACCCTGCTGGTCGAGGAGAACCTGCCGCACGCGCTGGGCAGCCGGCCGCGGTTCGTGCTCGACGCCGACCGCGACGAGCACCTGCTGCGCTACGTCGTCCGCTCCGATGTGCGCGGCCGGTTCACGGTGGGCCCGCTGATGACCCGCACCTCCGATCCCTTCGGCCTGGTGGAGCTGCGTCGCACCCTGCAGGGGACCTCCGCGGTCACCGTGACGCCGCGGATCGTGGCGCTGCGCGGCGTCAGCCTCGGCGGCGGGCGCACCGGTGCGGGCGAGCGCTCCGCCCCGCTGGCCGCGGCCGGGGCCGCCGAGGACGCGACCGTGCGCGAGTACCGCCGCGGCGACGACCTGCGGCGCGTGCACTGGCGCAGCTCGGCACGCGTCGGCGAGCTGATGGTGCGGCGCGAGGAGCACCCGTGGGAGGCGCGCGCGACCGTGCTGGTCGACGACCGGGAGTCCGCGCACGCCGGGCACGGCCCGACCAGCAGCCTGGAGACCGCGGTGGTGATCGCCGCATCGGTCGCCGAGCACCTCGACCAGCGCGGGTACGCCGTACGCCTGGCGACCGCGGGAGGCCTGGTCGAGTCCGGCACCGACCAGCTGTCCCTGCTGCTCGAGCACCTCGCCGTGCTGGGCCTGCGCCGGCGCGTCGGCCTCGACGTCGGCTGGCACGACGAGCCCGGCCGGAGCGGGATCGTGGTCGGGATCTTCGGGCACCTCACCGCCGACGACGCCCTGCCCCTGCGCCGGCTGCGGCAGGGCGCCGCCATCGCCGCGGGCTTCGCCCTCGACACCCCGCAGTGGGCCGGGGCGGCCGCGGTACGGGGCGCCGACAACGAGTCCGCGCGCGCCCTGCGCGACCAGGGCTGGCGAGCGGTCCCGATGGGCCGCACCACCGGCGTCGAGGCGGCCTGGCGCGACCTCGCGGCCAGCGCGGAGGTACGACGGTGACGCGGGCCGACCTCGCCCACAACGGCCTGCGCAGCGCCCTGGCCGCGGCGACCACCTGGGTCGCGTTGACCTCCTGGCACGGCTTCGTGACCTACCCGTCGGCGTACCTGCTGGTGGCCGCGGCCCTGGCCGCAGCGCTCGCCCTCGCCGGCACGCTGACGCCCGGCCGGCTGGGCCGGCGTACCTGCATCGCCGTGGACGCGGTGGTGGGCCTCCTCGTCGTCGGGTGGGCCGCGTCCGGCTCGCCGGTGCCGGGCGCCGGGCACTCCCCGGCCAGGGCCCTGGGCGACGGGCTCCAGGCCGCCTCGGACTACCGCGTCCCGCTGGACCACAGCCTCCCCAGCCTCACCCCGCTGCTGGTGCTGGTGTGCGCGATCTTCCTGGTCGTGGTGCAGGCCCTGGCCGTCCACCTGCGGCGGCCCTCGCTCGCCGGCCTGGCGCTGCTCGCGGTCTTCGCCCTGCCGGCCGGCTTCACCGGGCTCGGGTCGAGCGCCCCCGCGTTCGCGGGCGCCGCCGCCGGCTACCTCGCGGTCCTGGTGCTGGACGCCCGCGATCGCCAGCAGCACTGGGGGCGGCGAACGACCGATCCCACCACCGGCCAGCTGCGCGCCCTGCGCTCCGCGGCGCCGACCACGCTGGCCGCGATCGTCGTCGCCGTGCTCGTCGGCGCGATCCTCCCGCTCCCCGACGACGGCCTGCTCCACCTCAACGGCGACGGCGGGTCGGGCGTGACCATCATCCGGCCGCTGATCGACATGCGCCGGGACCTGACCCGCGGCGAGGACGTGCCGCTGGTCGACCTGATCACCGACGACCCGGATCCGGGGTACCTGCGGATCGCGGTGCTCAACCGGTTCACCGGCGACGTGTGGTCCAGCGGCGACCGCAACGTCGACCCCGCGCGCACCGCCCGCGGTCCGGTGCCGCTGCCGGCCGGGCTGTCCCCCGCCGTACCCCGCACGTCGTACCAGGAGCAGGCCCGGATCCTGCCCGAGTTCAGCTCGACGTGGCTGCCGACCGACTACCCCATCGACGCGATCAGCGCTCCGGGCGACTGGCGCTACGACCCCACCACGATGGACTTCATCGCGGGCAAGGACACGAACGCGTCGGGCAGTGTCTACTCCATGACGGCGGTCCGTCTCGACTACGGCACCGACGGCTCCTTCTTCAAGGACGCGGCCGCCGGCGCGGTCCCGGCCGAGGACTCCTACGTCCCGGCCACCGTTCCGGCATCGGTACGCGACCTGGCCGAGCAGGTCACCGAGCGCGCGACCGACGACTACCAGCGGGCGCTGCTGCTGCAGGACTTCTTCCGGGTCAGCGGGCACTTCCAGTACAGCCTGCAGCGCGCGCCCGAGGGCACCGTCGGCCAGACCATGGAGACGTTCCTGAGCACGCGTCCCGGGGGCCGGATCGGCTACTGCGAGCAGTTCGCGTCCGCGATGGCCCTGATGGCCCGCATCGTCGGGATCCCGGCCCGCGTCGCGGTCGGGTTCCTCGTCCCGGACCGCATCGGACCCGACTCCTGGGAGTACAGCTCCCACGACCTGCACGCATGGCCGGAGCTGTACTTCGCCGACGCGGGCTGGGTGCGCTTCGAGCCGACGCCGGCGGGCCGCGCGAAGGAGGTGCCGGCGTACTCGGTGGTGACGGTGCCCGGGCAGAACAAGCCCGGCTCCCCCTCGACCCAGCCCACCGAGCAGCCCTCCGACGGCAGCTCCGGCGGTCCGACCGCGACCGTCCAGCCGAGCACCGGGCCGCGGAAGGTGCCGGAGCCGACCCCGACCGGCGGTGGCGGCACCGAGAGCACCACCAGCTACTGGTGGCTCGCGTGGACGCTCGCCGTCACTCTGGTCGTCATGGCCGCGGCCGCGCTGCCGTCGCTGGTACGCCGCCGCCGGCGCGAGCGCCGACTCGCCGGCGACGCCGAGCAGCTCTGGACCGAGGTGCGGGCGACCGCCACCGACCTCGCCATCGCCTGGCCCGAGGACCGCTCACCCCACGAGGTCGCCGACCGGCTGGCCCCCGTGGTCGGCCGCGGCGAGCCGTCGGCCGCGCTGCGGGTCCTGGCCGACGCGGTCTCCGAGCTGCGCTACGGCTCCCCCGCCCGTGCGGTCGCCGTCGCCACCCGCACCGACATCGCCCCTGCCGCGACCCAGGTCATCGCGGCCCTCGAGGCCAGCGTCACCCCGCGCCGC
Source organism: Nocardioides ultimimeridianus (assembly GCF_054777895.1). Lineage (NCBI taxonomy): Bacteria > Bacillati > Actinomycetota > Actinomycetes > Propionibacteriales > Nocardioidaceae > Nocardioides > Nocardioides ultimimeridianus. Next base: position 343,301 of record NZ_BAAHAB010000009.1, read on the forward strand.
CGGAGGTGGGCCCGCTGGGCCCCCGCCAGCCTGTTGACCCGCTGAACGAGGCGCTGCAGCAAGGCCAGTCGGGGCCACCCGTGTCTTGCCGCCAGACCAAGGCAGGACCTACGAGAGACAACCGCGGTAGCGGCAGCGCGGCGCCGCCGGCGCCGGTTGCCGAGCGTGAGCGATGAGGCGACGGAGGGAGCGAGGAACGAGCGACCGGAGGAGCCGAGGCGGTCACGCGAGGCAAGGCGCCGATCAGCGGCGACGCGCTCGCTACCAACCAGAGCTGTCGCGGCGGCGGCGCCAGCGGGTGCGCATGGTGTCCATGAAGGCGCTGCGCCCCCGGGGCCGACGGCTGCGGCCGCGGCGGCCGCCGTCGACGACGGCGAAGCCCGAGGGGTGGTGGCGGTGGGCGGAGGTGTCGCCGGCCGCGAACGCGACCGGGCCGACGCGCTGGCCACGCAGGGCGGTCAGGCCGAGCGTGGCCGCACCGAGCATGATCACGAACCCGGCGATGCCGATCTGCCAGTAGTGGGTGATCACGCCGGCCATCAGGACCGCGATGCCGACCACCAGACCGAGGGCGGCGATGAACGCGTTGCGACGCGCGGCGTTGCGCAGGGTGGTGCCGCGCAGGGTGGAGGCGAACTTGGGATCCTCCTCGGAGAGGGCGCGCTCCATCTGCTCAAGCAGTCGCAACTCCTCTTCCGAGAGTGGCACTGGATCCTCCGCACTCCGATGAAACCCGCCGCACCACGTGCTGTGCGGTCGGTCTTCGTCCAAGTGTAGGCAGCCGCGCGGGAGACTGGTAGGGAAGCCCTGACATTTTGTGATCGCGCTCGCACGGGGGGCGCTCAGAGCAGGCTCGCGGGACGCACCGCGCCGGACCCGAACCGGCCCGAGGCCCGGTCGACCGCGCGGTCGAGCTCGGGCCAGCCGGGGTCCCGCTCGCCGAAGGCGAGCTGCCGCCCGAGCTCGGGCCGGGCGAGCTGCAGCCGCTCGAGTCGTACGCCGAGCAGGCGGATCGCGCGGCGGCAGGCGGCCGGTCCCTGCTGCTCGAGCAGCACGTCGAGGAGGGCGAGCGCGGCGGCGTACACGTCCTGGGTGACGTCGGTGGGTTCGCGCAGGGTGCGCGAGCGGGAGACGGTGACGAAGTCACTGAACCGCACCGTGATCGCAACGACCCGCCCCACCTTGCCCGCGCCGCGGGCGCGGGCGGTGATGCGAGCGGCCAGCCGGAGCAGCTCGCGGGCCATCAGCGGACGGTCGCGGATGTCGACGGCGAGGGTGTGCTGGGACCCCATGCTTCCCTCGGGCTCGCCCTCGCCGAAGCCGAAGGTGCCCGCGCCGCCGGAGGTGAGGTAGTCGCGGTCGTCGCCCCAGGCCAGGTGGTGCAGGACCCGGCCGAGGTGGTTGCCGACCCTGCGCTGCAGGTCCTCGACGGGCACCCGGGCCAGCTCGCCGACGGTCGTGATCCCGAGCCGGTGCAGGCGCAGCCGGGTGGCGTCGCCGACGCCGTACAGGACGCCCACGTCGAGAGGGTGCACCTCGGCGACGAACCGCTCCGGCGACAGGACGAGGACCCCGTCGGGCTTGGCGCGGCGACTGGCGAGCTTGGCCACCGACACCGCGGCGGCGATGCCGACCGAGCAGGTGATGCCGTGCTCGGCGCGGACGCGGGAGCGGATCCGCTCCGCGATCAGCTCGGGCGGACCGAACAGCCGCACCGCGCCGCGCACGTCGAGGAACGCCTCGTCGAGCGAGACGACCTCGACGACCGGCGTGACGGAGCGGAAGGTCTCCATGATCGAGCGCGACACCGGCCGGAGCAGGTCGAAGTCGGGAGGCATGAAGAGCGCCTGCGGGCACAGCCGGGTGGCCTCGGTGCCGGACATGCCGGAGCGGACGCCGTACGCGCGGGCGGGGTAGTTGGCCGACAGCACCACGCCGCGGTGCCCTCCCCCGATCACCACCGGCCGGTCGTGCAGCTCGGGTCGGTCGCGGATCATCACCGACGCGTAGAACGCGTCCATGTCCACGTGCAGCAGGTGCAGGAACGGCGGATCGGTCGGCGGCATCAGGCCGCCGGCGGGTCAGCGCGCCAGGACGTGCACCTGCGCGGCGAGGGGAAGGTACTCGGGGCGGGCTGCGACGGCGCGCTCGAGCTCGGCGAGGGCGGCGGGGCCGCCGGACTCCTGGTCGATGAGGGCGCCGGGCACCAGGTCGGTGAAGACACGGACCGCGTGCACCGACTCCACCGTGAAGCCGGCATCGGCCAGCAGGGCGTCGACCTCGTCGCGGGTGAAGCGGCGGCGGCCGCGCACCGAGTCACCGGCGCCGAGGTCGTCGAGGATCGCGCGCGCCTGACCGAACTGCCCGGACATGGCGCGCGCGACGACCGCGGCGTGGGTCTGGGCGACCAGCAGGCTGAGCAGGCCCCCGGGCCGCAGGACCGCGCGGATCGAGGCGAGGGCCCGGGCGGGGTCCACGACCTCGAGCACGCCGTGGCACAGGACCACGTCGGCGCTGGCCGTGCCGACGATGCCGGCGAGCTCCTCGACATCACCCTGGTGACCGACGACGTTGACGCCCGCCTCGCGGGCGCGGCGGCCGAGGGCAGCGAGCGCGTCAGGGCTGGGGTCGACCACGGAGACGCGGTGCCCCATGGCCGCGATCCGTACGGCGGAGCCGCCGGTGCCGCCGCCGATGTCGACCACCTCGACCGGGGACGAGCCGAGGGCCTGCTCGAGCCCGTCCCAGACGACGACGGTGCGCGGGGAGACTGCCGCGGGCTGTGGCGATGCCATGTGCCGAACACTACGGGGCCTCCGCGCCGTCGGGCCCTCAGCCCGCCGCACGACCCGCGAGCCGCTCACCGACCGAGGCGTGCGGCGTCAGGCCGAGGGCGTGCTCGACGACCGCGAGGAACCGGTCGGCGTCGCGCACCAGGTCGTCGGCCTCGCGCTCGGTCACCGCTCGCGACGAGCCGGCCTCGGCGGCCGCCCGCTTGGCGGCACCCGCCGCGAAGAAGCGGGCCCACTCCTCCATCTCGGGCGCGATCTCGGCGAGCAGCACCCACGCGTTGCGCTGCTGGCGCCGCTTGGCCGGCTCGGGGCGCGCGCGGGCGGCCAGCAGCGCGGCGGCGGCCCGCAGCGCGGAGACGTGGGCGCAGGCGTAGCGCGTCGCGATGTCGCGCGCCCCGACCGCCTCGCTCAAGGATTCTGCCGACCTCATCAGGTAGGAATGGGTCGTCGCCGGCAGCATCATGGCCGCCCCCTTCCGCGGTGATCGTGCCGCCGCCGTTGATCGTGTTCGAACGTCTGTTCGATACGACCAAGGTACCGCGCCCGACCGACACAACGTCAAGAGTCCGCGTCGACCATCTCCCCGACGCTCGCCTGCGCCGGTCCTCCCGGCTCGGGGCGGCGCAGGAAGCCGCCCACGCTCGGGTGCCACAGCAGCAGCAGCGCCACCGCGCTGAGCACGGCCGCGACGGTGAGGGCGCACTCGACGGCGAGCGGCGGCGCGGTCCGCATCACCGCGAAGGACCCCAGGAAGACGCCCGCGCCGACGATGCTCAGCGCCCACCGGCTCCACTCCTGGGCCTGCCGCAGCAGCGCGACCAGGAGCAGGACCGTCACCGCGATGAAGCCGTAGAGCACCAGCACCACCGGCACGAAGGACACCGGCCGGATCGTGCTGTCCGTGGGGTGCAGCGGGGCCCAGTCGTCGGCGATCTGGTGGCGGCGTACGACGACGAGGACCGACACGACCAGGCCACCGGCGACGAGCGCCCAGAACAGCCGGCTGACCAGCACGACGGCGTGCGGCCGATCCGCCTCGGTCTGCATCGTTCCTCCTCGATCGGCAGCAGGGCACGGCCGATAGGGTCTGGCCCATGCCCGCCGGACCGTCATTGTGCCGCAGCCACGATCCGAGGGAGCTCCGCACATGGACGTGGTGATCGTCGGCGGCGGACTCGGGGGCATCGCCACGGCCGCCCGGCTCGCGAAGCTCGGCCACGCGGTCACCCTGCTGGAGGCGGCCACCGGGATCGGGGGTGCGCTGCGGCCGGTCGAGCAGGAGGGCTTCCGCTGGGACGGAGGCCCGACCTCGACCCTGCTGCCCGCCGCCCTGCGCGACCTCTTCCGCAAGAGCGGACGCCCGCTGGAGGCCGAGCTCGGCGGCGAGCTCGAGCCCCTCGAGACGCTGCGCGAGCACCGCTTCGCCGACCGGACCTCGATCGCCCTGCCGGCCGGATCCCGGTCGGCCCAGGCGGCGGCCTTCGACGCGCTCGCCCCGGGCCTCGGCGATCGCTGGAACCGGCACGTCGACCTCTACGAGCCGGTGTGGGACCTCCTGCGCAAGGAGTACGTCGAGAAGCCGTGGGACCCCTCCGGCAAGGACACCGTGCCGCGGGACCTGGCCAAGCTGTTCGACATCCGCGACACCATGCACCGCCGGCTCCGGGCCGACTTCCGCGACGAGCGGCAGGCGCTGGTCGCCGGGCACCCGCTCGTGGCGGCCGGTCACGAGCTGCGCAACGTGCCGCCGTGGATGGGCGTCGGCGTCTACCTGGAGCAGTCCTTCGGCGGCTGGCGCGTGCCCGGCGGGTTCGCCCGGCTGCTGGAGCTGCTCGAGTCGCGGCTGGTCAAGCGCGAGGTGACGGTGCGCACCAGCACCGAGGCCGCCGACCTGGTGCTGCGCGACGGCCGGGTCGTCGCGGTGGCCCTGACCGACGGCAGCGAGGTGCCGGCCGACGCGGTGGTCGTGGCCGTCGACCCGCGCCGGCTGCCGACCCTGGCGCCCCTGGTGGAGCGCACGATGCCCGCGATCCCGCCGGTGATCGCCCACATCGGCGTCGAGGGCGAGATCGACCTGCCGCACGAGCTGGTGCTGCACGCCGACCCGCTGCTCGTCGTACGCCGTGGCCTGGCCGCCCCCGAGGGCCACTCGGCACTGACGATCCACGCCCGCGGCAAGATCGCCGAGGACGTCGTGACCGCGCTGTCGCGGCACGGCATCGACCTGCGCGAGCGGATCGTCACGCGGGTCGACCTCAGCCCGCGGGACCTCGTCCAGCAGTGGCGCGGCTCGCCGTACGGCGTGCTGTGGCAGGGCCGTCGCACCGTCCGCGATCGGCTCGGCCCGCGCACCCCGATCCCCGGCCTGTACGTCGCCGGCGCCCACACCGCGCCGGGAGCGGGCGTCCCGTTCGTCGCCCAGTCCGCCGCACTCGTGGCCCAGCTGGTCAGCGGGGACGCCGGCTGAACGGGTCCCCGGTCAGGCCGCGGTGATCTGGAGCTTCTCGAAGATCTCCAGCGTCGCCTTCGAGCGGTTCAGCGTGTAGAAGTGCAGGCCCGGGGCTCCCCCGGCAAGCAGGTCGTCGCACAGCTGCGCAGCGAGCTCGATGCCGGCGGCGCGCACCTGGGCCGGGTCGTCGCCGGCGGAGGTGATCGTCTCGATGACGTCGGCCGGCACCGAGGTGCCGATCAGCTCGCCCTGGCGCTGGATGGCGCCCAGGTTGAGGATCGGCATGATGCCGGGGAGGACCGGGATGTCGACGCCGCGGGCGCGGACGCGCTCGACGAGGTCGAAGTAGTCCTGGGCGCGGAAGAACATCTGCGTCACCGCGAACTCGGCGCCCGCCCGGGCCTTCGCGACCAGCACGTCGGCGTCCGCGTCGAGCGACTCCGCGCTCGGGTGCCCCTCGGGGAACGCCGCCACACCGACCCGGAAGTCGCCGCGCGAGCGCGCCAGCTCGACGAGCTCGACCGCGTAGTTCAGGCCGCCCTCGGTGGGCGTCCAGTCGGCGCGGGGGCCCGCCTGCGGGTCGCCGCGCAGCGCCATGACGTGGAAGACGCCTGCGGCGGCGTACGCGTCGAGGATGCCCTGGAGCTCCTCGCGGGTGTGGCCCACGCAGGTCAGGTGCGCCATCGGCGTCAGCGACGTCTCGTGCGCGATCCGGCCGGTGATGGCCACGGTCTTGTCCCGGGTGCTGCCGCCGGCGCCGTACGTCACGGAGACGAAGGTCGGCCGGTAGGGCTCCAGGGCGCGGATCGCGTCCCACAGCTGCGCCTCGCCCGCCTCGTCCTTGGGCGGGAAGAACTCGAACGAGAAGGACCGCTCGCCGCTCCCGATGAGCTCACCCAGTGAGCGTCCACGTCCTTCAGTCATGGGCCGGAGTTTAGGTGGTCGGCGACCGGAGACCGCCGTTCGGGCCGCCAGTACTGAGATCCGGGGCCGCCGACAGGCCCGAGCGGAGCGGGCATAGGGTCGGTGCGTGGCTGATGTGGCGTGGGATCCCGCTGACTTCCGCGCCCGGGTGCAGGCCGAGCTGGACACGTTCCTGGCCGAGCAGGCCGAGCGTCTCGTGCCGCTCGGGCCGGACGCCGACCGGCTGCTGGCCGAGGCCCGCGCGGTCGTGTCCGGCGGCAAGCGCTTCCGGGCCGCCTTCTGCTTCTGGGGGTACGCCGCCGTGGCGGGCCGCCCCAGCGGCGACACCGAGCGGGCCGTGCTGCGCGCGGCCGCGGCCCTCGAGCTGCTGCACGCCAGCGCGCTCGCCCACGACGACCTGATGGACGCCTCCGACACCCGGCGCGGCCGCCCGGCCACGCACCGGGGCTTCGAGGCCGAGCACCGCGGCGTCGGCTGGCGCGGCGACCCGGAGCAGTACGGCGCTGCCGCCGCGATCCTGCTGGGCGACCTGCTGCTGTCCTGGGCCGACGAGCTCGTACGCCGCTGCGGCCTGGGCTGGGACGTCGTCGGACCCGCCCTCGACGTCTTCGACCTGTGCCGCTCCGAGGTGATCGCCGGGCAGTTCCTCGACGTGTCGGTGCAGGCCCGGGGGCACGCCTCGACCGACGAGGCGATGACGGTCCTGCGCTACAAGTCGGCCAAGTACTCCATCGAGCGACCGCTCCACATCGGCGCCGCCCTGGCCGGTGCCGCCCCGGTCACGCTGGACGCCCTCACCCACTTCGGGCTCCCGCTCGGCGAGGCCTTCCAGCTGCGCGACGACCTGCTGGGCGTGTTCGGCGACCCGGCCACCACCGGCAAGCCGGCCGGCGACGACCTGGTCGAGGGCAAGCGCACGCTGCTGGTCGCCCACGCCCTCGCCGCCGCCGCTCCCGCCGAGGCCGCGGCGCTCGACGCGGCGCTGGGCACCGACCTCTCCCCCACCCGGGTCGACGAGCTGCGCCGGGTCATCGACGGCTCGGGCGCGCGGGCGCGGGTGGAGTCCACCATCGCCGAGCTCGCCGACCAGTCCCTTGCCGCGCTCGCGGCCGGCCGTGCCACCGGGTGGGACGCGACCGCCTGTGACGCCCTGGCCCAGCTCGCCTCGGCGGCGACCCAGCGCGCCTTCTGATTCGGCTAGGAGAGCGGCGGGGCGGCGTCGGGCGGGCCGTCGCCGAGCAGCACGACCTCGAACCCCGGCTCCTCGGCCGCGCGGTCGGCGAGGACCAGCAGCAGCCGGCGCAGGTCGGGCGGGTGGGAGCCGGCCAGGGTGCCCCAGCCCTGCCACACCAGGACGGTGGGCCCGGCCAGGTCGAGCAGGCAGTCGTGCAGCCCGTCCAGGCTCCGCCCGGTGAAGTACGCCGGGAACTCCAGCGCCTCGCCGATCGCACGCAGCACCGCGTGGCGGGTGTCGAGGGCCGACCCGTCGACGTACGCGATGCTCCAGCCGGCCTCGGCCGCCTGGATCCGCGTGGTGTCGAGGTCGAGCGCGGCGGTGCGGTGCAGGCCGGCGGGGGCACGGCCGGCCAGGATCTCGCCCAGCCCGCTCATCGCGCGATCACCGCGAAGTGCTCGTAGTGGTCGCCGGTCCAGTAGAGCGTGCCGTCGTGGCCGGCGATGATGCGACGGGCGCCGCGGTCGGACTCCCCGGGTGTCGGCACGGTGTACTCCTGGTAGTAGCCCTTGCCCTGTGCGGGCAGCAGGCCCTCGTAGTTGCCGAACGTCCCGCCGTCGTGGTCGGGATAGGGGAACGGGCCGCACCGCTGGATCAGCGCGACCGTCTGCGCGGCCTCGGGCGGCAGGGTCGAGAGCTCGACGGTGGGCAGGCCGTCGACCTGGCTCCGTCCGTGGGCTATCGAGGGGCAGGTGGACGAGAAGGAACCGGATGGCGCGGACGCCGAGGGGTCGTGGTGGGCCGACCACCACCACGTGCCGAGCGCGATGAGCGCGGCGACTGCCGCCGACAGCGCGCTGTTGCGACCCCCGAGACGCGTGCGCGACACCTCACAGGCCCCCGAGGACCTGGGCCCTGCGCTTGACCTCGGCGCCGCGGTTCTCCCGCAGCGCGTCGATCGGACGGCCGGGCAGGTCGTCGTCGAGGAAGATCCACGCGATGCACTCGCGGTCGTCGAGGCCGTTGTCGTGCATCAGGGTCAGCAGCCCCGGCAGGCCCTTGACCGGCAGGCCCTCGTCGTCGAGGAAGAGGGCGGGGACGCGCGGGCCACGGCCGGGGACGGGCACCGCGGCGGCGAGCTCGTGCGCCTGCACCATGGTGCGCACCTTGGCCGGGGTGACGCCGATCAGTTCCGCGGCCTCGTCCCAGGTCAGCCAGTCGGCGACGAGCTCGGCGAGGTCCAGATCCGCGAGACGGGGTTCACTCATGCGGCCATCCTGCCGCACGGCGCGGCATGTCAGGGCGTCGGGCGGGCCGCCGTACCATGGCGTCTCCGGCCACTTCCCCGGCCAGAACAAGTGAGCACAGGAGGGTCGCTGTGCGCGAACAGCCTGCCCGCGGCGATGCCGCCGGTGTCAGCGACCCCAACTCCGGCCGGATCCTCGACGGCCGCTACCGGATCGGTGGGCGGATCGCGCGCGGCGGCATGGCCAGCGTCTACGAGGCCACCGACCTGCGGCTGGACCGCACCATCGCGGTCAAGATCATGCACGCCGGCCTCGGCGACAGCACCAACGGCGAGCACGACTTCGCGGACCGGTTCGTGCGCGAGGCGCGCGCCGCGGCCAAGCTCTCGCACCCCAACATCGTCGCCGTCTACGACCAGGGCACCGACGACACCGGTGCGGCGCCGACGGTCTACCTCGCGATGGAGTACGTCCCCGGCCACACCCTGCGCGACACGATCGCGAAGGAGGCACCGATGGCGCCGGAGAGGGCGCTCGCCCTCCTCGAGCCGGTCCTCTCCGCCCTCGCCGTCGCCCACCGGGCCGGCATCGTGCACCGCGACGTCAAGCCGGAGAACGTGCTGATCGCGACCGACCCCCACTCCGGAGCCAGCCGGATCAAGGTCGCCGACTTCGGCCTGGCGAAGGCGGTCAGCGCCGACACCCAGCACACCGTCACCCAGGGCGTGCTGATCGGCACCGTCTCCTACCTGGCCCCCGAGCTGGTCGTCGAGGGCATCGCCGACGCGCGCGTCGACGTCTACTCCGCCGGCGTCATCCTGTTCGAGCTGCTGACCGGCACCAAGCCGCACACCGGCGACAGCCCCATCCAGGTCGCCTACGCGCACGCGCACACCGACGTACCCGCCCCGTCGTCGCGGGTCCCCGGCATCCCGGCGTACGTCGATGCGCTGGTCGCCCGGGCCACGACCCGCGACCGCTCGCTGCGGCCCGCGGACGCGGGCGTCCTGCTCCACCATGTGCGCCGGGTGCAGTCCGCGCTGCGGCAGGGACTCGCGGTCGACGACGAGCTGGTCGACGACCTGCTCCCGCACTCCCGCTCCGACCTCGGCTCCGCGAGCGAGCGCGTGGACACCACGCCGGAGCCGCTGGAGCAGCTGCGGGACGCGGCCGACGACCACCGCACGCAGGTGATCGAGGTCCCCCCGCCGCCCGCCCCGCCGGCTCCCCCGCGCCGCCTGCCCCCGCCCGCCCCCGTCGCGCAGCAGCCTGCCGAGCGACGCCGCAGCCGGCGCCGGCCGCTCGTGCTGCTCCTGGTCGCCCTGCTCCTCGCCGGCCTCGGCGGCGGTGGCTACTGGTTCGGCTGGGCCCGCTACACGACCACGCCCGGCGTCCTGTCCGACACCCGTGCACAGGCGACGGCGGCCCTGGACCGGGCCGGGCTGCAGGCGGAGTTCGCCGACGCCGTCTACTCCGACTCCGTCGAGGCCGGGCACGTGGTCAGCACCGACCCCTCACCCGGCAGTCGCATCCTCCCCCACCACACCGTCGTCGTGACGCTGTCGAAGGGGCCCGAGGTCCACGACCTGCCCGCCCTGCGCGGCCAGACCGTCGCCCAGGCGTCGGCCACGCTGGCCGCCGTCAAGATGGTGGTCGGTCGCGAGACCGACGTCTGGTCCGAGACGGTTCCGGCCGGGCAGATCATCCGCACCGACCCGGCGTACGGCTCGAAGGCGGCGAGGAGCCTCCCCGTCGACACCGCGGTGCGGATCTGGGTGAGCAAGGGCCGCAAGCCGATCAAGGTCACCGACCACACCGGCGACCCCGCAGCGCCGGTGATCGCCCGGTGGCGCAAGCAGCACCTCAAGGTCGTGGTGCACCGCGAGTACAGCGACACCGTGGCGTTGGGCGACGTCATCAGCCAGGATCCGCAGACCGCGACCCTCTACAAGGGCGACACCGTGACGGTGACCGTGTCGCAGGGCCGGCCCTTCGTCACCGTGCCGTCGGTGTGGGGCATGTCGACCTCCGCGGCGGTCGCGAAGCTGACGGCGCTGGGACTCCACGTCACCACGGCCCACTCGGCGTTCTACGTCGGCGCCGACCGCGCCGTGAACACCGATCCGCGGTCCGGGCAGTCGGTCCGCAAGGGCACCTCGATCACCGTCTACGTGGTGTAGAAATTCGCCGGAGGCGGGAGCACCATGGAGTCCTGGGGGTCACCCTGAGGAGTCAGCATGGCCGGTCACATCATCTACGCACACAGCACCATCCCCGCTCCGCCCGAGGCGGTCTGGGACGTGATCACCGACGTCGCCCACGCCGACAGCGTGCTGCGCAGCGTCACCGCCACCGAGGGCACCGATGACGGCGTCTACGACGTCGGCACGTCGTGGCGCGAGAAGCGCAACGTCTTCGGCCACCACGAGATGGAGCAGATGCACGTCATCGAGTGCGAGGCGCCCCGCAAGGTCGTGGTCGAGGCCGAGGCCGGCGTCGACACGATCCGGACGGCGTACCGGCTCACGCCCGCGGACGCCTCCAACACCTCGACCCGTCTCGCCATGACCACCACCATCGAGATGCACGACCGCAGCGCCGTCTCGCGGGCCATGTGGAAGATGTTCGGGAACCACTCCTTCGAGCACACCCGCAAGGTCCTGGAGCACGACCTCGAGGACATCGAGGCAGAGGCGGTACGCCGCAGCACCCGCGTCTGACGCCACGCGGATCTCGCGCCCGGACCCGGCGTCGGGCACACTGGCCCGCGTCATGGACTTCTGCGCGAACTGCGGCCACGAGCTGGGGGTGGGCCGCTTCTGCACCAACTGCGGCCGGCCGGTCGCCGGCCGGCACCCCGGCACGCCCGCCGCGCCGACCACGCCCGCGCCGACGGCGCCTCGACCCGTCGTGGGCACCATCCCGCCGCCGCCCCGGTTCCCCTTGTACGCCGAGCCCGCCCCCGCGCCGGCCCCCTCGCGCCGGCGCAGCCTGCTCCCGTGGCTGGTCGCGGCGCTCGCGGTGATCGTGCTCGCCACCGGGGTCGCGGCCGTGGCGCTGCTCCGCTCGGGCGACGACCACGCGGCGGTCGACACCACCCGGCCCGGCAGCGGACCCTCGACGGCGCCGGGCTCGACGGGGTCCTCGGGCTCCCCGGGCTCGCCCACGACCACGCCTGCCGGCACCGACCTGACCTCCGACATCAGCCACCTCGGCGTACCCGGCACGGCGCCGGCCAGCACCGACCTCGCCGGCCGCCCGGTCACGTTCGCGAGCAGCCACCTGATCGACGGCGACACCCAGACCGCCTGGCGGGTGGCCGGGGACGCGTCGGGCGAGGCCATCACCATCACCTTCGACCGGCCGGTCACCCTGACCTCGGTCGGCCTGGTCAACGGCTACGCCAAGGCCTATCCCGGCTACGACGGCTACCGCCTCAACCGCCGCATCACCGAGGTCCGCTGGACCTTCGAGGACGGCACCTCGGTCACCCAGCACCTACGGCAGCGCCGGTCGATGCAGTCGGTCCCGGTCTCCGCCGGGCCGACCTCGAGCCTGCGGCTGGAGATCGTGTCGACGGTCGCCGGCCCGAAGCGCGACTGGCGCGACTTCACCGCGATCAGCGAGCTGTCCCTGCGCGGCTCGCGATAGTCGCTGACGGTCAGCGCAGCAGCTCGGCGACCTGGAAGGCCATCTCCAGGGACTGCACCCGGTTCAGCCGCGGGTCGACGACCGACTCGTAGCGGTGGGCCAGGCTGTGCTCGTCGAGCTCCTCGCCGCCGCCGATGACCTCGGTGACGTCGTCGCCGGTGTTCTCGACCAGGATGCCGCCGGGGACGGTGCCGAGCGCGCGGTGCACCTCGAAGAAGCCCTTGACCTCGTCCAGGACATCCTCGAAGCGACGGGTCTTGTAGCCGGTGGAGGCCTCGAAGGTGTTGCCGTGCATCGGGTCGCAGATCCAGGCGACGTCGACACCCTCGGCGGTCACCTTCTCGACCAGCGCCGGCAGCCCCTCGCGGACCTTGCCCGCACCGAAGCGGGTGATGAAGGTCAGCCGGCCCGGCTCGTTGGTCGGGTTGAGCTTGGCCGCGAGGTCGAGCGCGTCGTCCGCGGAGGCGTTCGGCCCGAGCTTGCAGCCGATCGGGTTGCGGATGGAGCGGAAGTACTCGACGTGTGCACCGTCGAGGTTGCGGGTGCGCTCCCCGATCCAGACGAAGTGCCCGGAGACGTTGTACGGCGTGTCGGTGCGCGAGTCGATCCGCGTCATCGCGTGCTCGTACTCCAGGATCAGCGCCTCGTGGCTGGAGTAGAAGTCGACGCGGTGGAACTCGTCGGGGTCGGCGCCGATGGCCTGCATGAACGTCAGCGCGCGCTCGATCTCGCTCGCCATCGCCTCGTAGCGGGCGCCGGCGGGGCTGTTGCGGACGAACTCGGAGTTCCAGGAGTGGACCTGGCGGAGGTCGGCGTACCCACCGGTGGTGAAGGCCCGGACCAGGTTCAGCGTCGAGGCGCTGTGGTGGTAGACCTCGAGCAGTCGCTGGGGGTCGGGGATCCGCGACTCGGGGGTGAAGTCGTAGCCGTTGACCGCGTCGCCCCGGTACGCCGGCAGGGTGACCCCGCCGCGCGTCTCCATGTCGCTGCTGCGGGGCTTGGCGTACTGCCCGGCGAGCCGGCCGACCTTGACCACCGGCACGGAGGCGGCGTACGTCAGCACGACCGCCATCTGCAGCAGGACCCGCAGCTTGTTGCGGGTGTTGTCGGCCGTCGCGTCGGCGAAGGTCTCGGCGCAGTCGCCGCCCTGGAGCAGGAACGCCTCGCCGCGGCTGACCGCCGCGATCTTGTCCTTGAGCTCGTCGCACTCGCCCGCGAAGACGAGCGGCGGCAGGGTCCGGAGCCGCTCGACGACGGCCGCGAGGGCGGCCGGGTCGCCGTAGGTCGGCTGCTGGAGCGCGCCGATGGCGTGCAGCTGCTCGAGGGAGGGGACGGTGCTCACCCCCCAAGGCTACCGTCGGACCATGACCTTCTCGATCGTTGCCCGGTCCGCAGATGGCAGCACCTGGGGAGTGGCCGTCGCGTCCAAATTCCTCGCCGTCGGATCCGCGGTGCCGGCGGCCGTCGCGGGGGTCGGCGCGATCGCCACCCAGGCGCTCGCCAACGTCGCCTACAAGGGCGTCGCGCTGTCCCTCCTCGACGAGGGCGCCACCGCGTCGGTCGCGCTGCAACGGCTGCTCGAGGAGGACCCGGAGCGCGATCACCGGCAAGTCGGGATCGTCGACGTCGCGGGCGGCGCGGCCAGCCACACCGGCCACGCGTGCCTGGAGTGGGCGGGCAGCGTGACCGGCGACGGCTACGCGATCCAGGGCAACATCCTCGCCGGACCCGAGGTCGTCGACGAGATGGAGGCGGCATTCCTGGGCTCCGACCCCGAGGCGCCGCTGCAGGACCGGCTGCTGGCCGCACTGACGGCCGGCGACGAGGCCGGCGGTGACAGCCGCGGCCGCCAGTCGGCGGCGATGCTGGTGGTGCGCGACGGCGCGGGCTACGGCGGCCACGACGACGTCGCTGTCGACCTGCGCGTCGACGACCATCCCGATCCGCTCGGCGAGCTCGCCCGGCTGCTGGAGCTCCACGAGACCTACCTGGTGGCGTCCACGCCCGAGGAGCAGGTGTCGGTCGACGCCGACCTGCGGGCCGAGCTCGACGCCTTCGCGCGCGAGCAGGGCCGGGCCGACTTCCTGGCCTGGGTCGGCGCGGAGAACTACGAGATGCGCGTCGCCGAGGACCTCTCGTGGATCGACCGGCGAGTGCTGGCGATCGTCCGGTCCGTTCGGCGGTAGCGCCGTCAGAGCCGGTCGAGCGCCGCCTGCGCGGCGTCCCGGTCGGCCGCCGCCGTGCGCAGCGAGGCGGCCGCCTCGTCACGCTCCTCCTCCGCGTCGCCGAGCTCCTCCTCGACGGCGTCGGACTCCTCCTCGAGCTCGGCCAGCCGGCGGCGCAGCTCGTCCAGCTCGCCCTGCAGCTGGAGGGACCGCGCGCTGAGCCGGTCCACCTCGCCGGCGGCGGTCGCGTGCGTCTCCGCCGCCTCCTCGTACGCCGACGTGGCGGCCGCGAGGCGCTCCTCGGCCGCCGCCCGGGCCTTCGCCGCCTTGTCCGGGTCGGGCACCAGGTGCAGCTCGGGCCGCTGCGGCTCGGGGGCCTCGCGCGGCGCCGCCTGGAAGCCGAGCGCCTCGGGCAGCGCCACCGCCGCCGCGACCGTCTCGGGCGGCAGCGGCTCGAGCCCGGTGGTGCGCAGCGCGGTCACCAGCAGCCCGCTGCGGACCGCGCGGCCGCACTCGGCGTCGACCATCGCCGCCGTCAGCGTCTCCTCGACCTGCAGGGCGACGGCCTCGGTGATGCGGTGGCCCTCGGCCAGGGCCAGCTGGCGCAGGTGCTGGACGACCGCGGCGGTCACCTGACGCCGCTGCTTGGTCAGCGTCCGCAGCTCACCGGCCGACATCGCCTGCTGTGCCTCGCGCAGGGCCGCGCCGACGGCGAGCAGCTGGTCGACCTGGGCCGGCTCCCGGCGTACCAGGAGATCGACCAGCCAGGCCGCGGTCGACGGCTTGCGCAACGCCTTGACGCGCGCCGCCTCCGGGGTGCCCTTGAGCTCCTTCGCCCGGGCGTCGCGCTCGGGAGTGAAGGCGGCGAGGGGAACGGCGTACAGCTCGTCGGCGATCTCGAGCAGGTCCGTCATGGGGCGAGTCTGTCAGCCCGGGGCGTGGTGAGACCGGTGGCCACCATGGCGACGGTGAGGTCGATGAGCTGCTCGCGCTCCACCCCGGTCGGGCGCTGCAGGGCGATCCGCAGGCACATCGAGACCAGCACTCCCATCAGCATGAACACCACGCCCTCGAGCTCGTCGGGCGGCAGGTCGCGGCGGTGCCGCCGCGGCAGCAGCGACGCGAGCTGGTGCAGGTTCGCCTCGATCTCCGGCATCAGGTTCGCGTCCGTGCCCGACGGGGCCTGGCTCACCATCGCCGCCATCACGCCGTGGTGGCGCTCGAGACCGTCGACGAGCGTGGTCACGACCTGGCGCAGGGCCGGCTCGAGCTCGGAGTCGAGCACGTCCACGACACTGACCATGAGGTCGTCGTTGATCGCACGCACGGCCTCGTCGCGCAGGACGATGAACAGCTCGTCCTTGTCGTTGAAGTACCGGTAGAAGGTGCCGGGGCTGAGGTGGGCGGCCCGGGTGACGGCGCTGGCGGTCAGCGCCGCGATTCCCTTCTGGTCGAGGATCCGCACCCCGACGTCGAGCAGCAGGCGCCGCGTCTGGACGGCCCGCTCCTGGTGCGGTCGGGCGCGCTGTCGCTGAGCCACGGCTCAGTCGTCCAGGCCCTGCTCGATGGCATAGCGGGTGAGCTCGACCCGGTTGCGCAGCTGGAGCTTGCGCAGCACGTTCTGGGTGTGGTTCTGGACCGTGCGGTGGGACAGGACCAGGAGCTCGGCGATCTGGTGGGAGCCCATCCCCTTCGCCACCATCTTCAGGATCTCGATCTCGCGCGGTGTCAGCTTCTCCCCCGGCGGCGTCTCCGGACCGTCACGGTCCAGCCGGCGGAACTCGCCCAGCACCAGCGCGGCGAGGCCGGGGGTGAAGACGCTGTCGCCCGCGGCCACCCGCCGGACCGCGTCGACGAGCTCGGCGCCCGAGGCCGACTTCACCAGGTAGCCGGTGGCACCGGCCTTCACGGCCTCGAGCACGTCGTCCTGCTCCCCCGACGCCGACAGGATCAGCACCCGCGCCGACGGGTCCTCGCCGAGCACCGTCGCGGTCACCTCGACGCCGGTGGGCGCCGGGATCTGGAGGTCCAGCACGACCACGTGCGGGCGGGCCGCCGGGAAGCGACTGACCGCCTCGCTGCCGGTGGCGGCGGTCGCCACGACCTCGAACCCGGCCGCGGTGAGGTCCCGCTCCACCGCGTCGCGCCACATCGGGTGGTCGTCGACCACCATCACCCGGATCGGATCGGTCATGGACCGACCCTAGATCAGGCCGCGGCGACCCGGCCGTTGCCGGCGAGCTCGTCGAGCCGCTCGTGGGTGACGAGCCGCCCCAGGGCGATGTGCTCCTCGGTCTTGGAGAAGTCGAGCAGCCGTACTCCGAGGTCGGGGCAGGTCAGCCGGTGCACCTCCACACCGGGGCCCAGGGTCTCCTGGCCGTGCGAGCGCGTCGCGGCGCCGAGGCTGGCGACCAGGACCTCGAGCGGGTTGCGCATCCGCCCGACCCGCACCGGCACCGTGGCGTCCAGGACGAACACCCGGGTCGGTCGCAGCGCCGCCGCGGCCGCCAGCGGCACCATGGCGGCGACGCCCCCGTCGACGTGCGGGTGGGTGGCGTCGTCGCCATCGGGCAGCCACACCGGCGGGAAGATCGCCGGCAGGGCGGCGGACGCCAGCAGCAGCGGCTCGAGCGGCCCGCTGCCGTGCTCGACGGTGTCGCCGGTGTCCAGGCGGGTCGTGACGACCCGCAGCGGGATGGGCAGGTCCTCGAGCAGCTCGGCGGGCGCCCAGCGCGCGATCATCGAGCGCAGGCCGTCGGGCGAGTGCAGGAACGCCCGCCGGCGTACCAGGTTGCGCAGGCGGGTCAGGTTGCCGCCGGGGAAGACGTCCTCGGTGCGCAGCGAGCGCCAGTACTCGCCGAGCTCGGCGGTCCGGTCGATGCTGGTCCCCGACGCCATGAACGCCGCGTTGAGGGCACCGACCGAGCAGCCGACGTACCCCACGGGCTGGATGTTGCGCTCGATGAGGACCTGGAGCATCCCCACCTGCACCGCGCCGCGGTTGCCGCCGGCGGAGAGGACCACCACGTCACGGGGGCTGAGCGGCGGGTCCGTGCGGCGTCGCCAGGTTCGCATGGCACACCTCCCGCCTCTCGTCGTCGGTTCGATGATCTCGATGATGAGGGACTCATCGGCACTTCGGGGGCGAAGACAAGAAGTCACCACGACACACCAAGTTCTGCACAAGGTCGTCGCGGTGGTGGCGAGGTCAGAGCCGGTGGAACCGGCCCCGGTGGTGCAGCAGCAGATCGGACTCCTCGCCGATCTCCACCTGCGCCAGGCGAGCCCGCACCTCGACGGACCAGCCGATCTCGCGCTCGTCGACAAGCTCGACGCCGGCCCACGTGTCGGCGGTCGCGAGCCGCGGGCCGAAGGGCGTCTGCTCCCAGGTCGCCTGCCGGAACGGACCGCCCGGTGCGGGCGCGGTGCCGGCGAACGCCTCGGCGAGGCCGCGGTCCTCCCAGCGCAGCGGTACGACGACCGCCCGGCCGGTCTCGCGCAGCAGCTCCAGCAGGTCGGAGTCGGGGTCGAGCAGCGCCAGCAGGCACGACTCCTCGCCGAGCGCGACCATGAGCGAGGTGACGCTCAGGCCCGCCCGGTCCCCCTCGCCGCCGGCGGTCCAGAGCGTGACTCCCCCGCCCAGGCGGCCGCGGAAGCGCCGGGCCGGGTCCGACGGCGTCGGGAACGGGTGTCCGGAGTGGATCGTCACGGCTGCTCCTTCGGTACGACGAGCTCCCACTCGGTCCCGTGCGGGCCGGTGCGCAGCCGGGCCTCGCCGCCGAGATCCTCGATGCGGCCTCGGATCGAGCCGGAGACGCCCATCCGGCCGTCGGCCTCCGCGGACGCCAGGCGGCCCTCGGGGATCCCGTCGCCCTCATCGCGCACCGAGACCTCCACCTCGTCGCCGAGGTCCTGCAGGAACACCCAGGCCGACGCGCCCCGGCCGACGTGGCGCTCGACGTTGTCCAGGCAGGCCGTCACCGCGGCCACCGTGTTCCCCACCCGGGCCGCCGGCATCAGGACGGCGCCCGCCGGCAGCGCGACCTCGACGCCCGGCCGACCGGCCAGCGCGCCGAGCGCGGCCACGAGGTCGGCGTCGCCGACCACGGCCGGGGCCGGGCTCTGCACCCGGATCAGCGCCCGCAGCGACTCCTCCTGCTCACCGGCGAGCCGGCCGAGCTCGGCCGCCTCGCCGCCGAGCTCGGCGCCGCGGCGCTGCACCAGGGCGAGCACCTGCAGCACCCCGTCGTGCACGGCCCGCGCCAGTCGCGCGCGCTCGGAGGCGACGGCCAGCTCGTGCTGGGCCTGCTCCCGCTCGGCCGCCATCTGCTGCAGCGAGGCGCACAGGAAGCCGACGATCGCACCGGTGAGCATCAGCAGGAAGAGGTTGCCCCAGTCGGTGCCGGTGCGGACCTGACGACACAGCAGGTCGGTCACCCCGAGGAGGGTGCCCGCGCCCAGCCCGCCGACCCAGCCGTAGCGCACCGCCCAGGCGATCAGCGCCGCGATAATCCAGTAGCCGGGGACCGTGGCGTGGAACCAGGGGCCCTTCACGATCGGGGTGGCCAGCAGGGCGGCCAGCGCGAACCCCAGGTCGGCGACCAGGAGGACGGCGGTGCGGCGTGCGGGGGCGGCGTACAGCCAGATCGAGGCGAGGGTCCAGGCGACCATCAGCGCGACGCAGACCCAGGCGGCGGCGGGGTGGTCGTAGTGGTTGCGTACGCCGGCGCGCACGACCGCCCAGACCGTGACCGCGACGCGCAGGATCGCGAGGGCGCGGAACATCCGGCTCTCGATCTCGAGAGCCGCCGGCCCGCGCCGGTCGGCGTGGATGCGCTGGATCAGGAGGCGATCCTGGAGGCGTCGCCGTCGCCCTTGTCCTTGCGCTCGGCCCGGGCGGCCGCCTTGGCGTCGGCGGCGTAGGTGTCGACGTACTCCTGGCCGGAGAGGGCCATGATCTCGTACATGATCTCGTCGGTGATGGCCCGCAGGATCTGCCGGTCGTTCTCCATGCCGGCGTAGCGGGAGAAGTCCATCGGCGCGCCGAACCTGATCGTGGGGCGCACGACCTTGCCGAACTTCTTGCCCGGGGGCGCGATCCGGTCGGTACCGATGACGGCCACAGGGACGACCGGGACGCCGGTCTCCAGCGCGAGCCGGGCGACCCCGGTCTTGCCGCGGTAGAGGCGGCCGTCGTGCGAGCGGGTGCCCTCGGGGTAGATGCCGAAGATCCCGCCCCCGTCGAGCACGCCCTTCGCCGAGATCATCGCGCCCTCGGCCGCCGTCGCACCCGAGCGGTCGATCGGGATGTTGCCGGTGCTGGTGAAGAAGAAGCGCTGCGCCCAGCCCTTGGGACCGGTCCCGGTGAAGTACTCGGACTTCGCCACGAAGCGGACCATCCGGGGCAGTGCCAGGGGCACGAACAGCCAGTCCATGTAGGACAGGTGGTTGCCCGCGAGGATCACCGGCCCGCGCCTCGGCACGTTCCGTCGACCGTCCACCTTGGGGCGGAAGACGACCTTGAGCAGGGGGCCGATCGCGACGAACTTCAAGAACCAGTACACGCGGACAAGAGTAGTGCCTCCCCACGTCCGCGACGTGACGCGGCAGAATCGTCGACGTGAACGAACCCGAGGTCCTCGAGAGTGCTGCACCGCTGCGGGTCGAGGCCCGCCCCGAGCTGACCGGCGGGCGTCGCATCGGCGTCCTGCTCAGCCACGGCTTCACCGGATCGCCCGCCTCCATGCGGCCGTGGGGCGAGTACCTCGCCGAGCTGGGATACGGCGTCGTCGTACCCCGCCTGCCGGGGCACGGCACCACCTGGCAGGACATGAACACCCGCACCTGGGCGGACTGGAGCGGGCACCTCACCGCGACCTTCGACGAGTTCCGCGCCGAGCACGACTCCGTCGTCGTCGGCGGGCTGTCGATGGGCGGCGCGCTCGCACTCCGGCTCGCGGCGGATCGCGCCGACCGGGTCGCCGGGGTCATGGTGGTCAACCCCGCCGTCGCCACCAAGCGGCTCGACGTGAAGCTGCTGCCGGTGCTCAAGCACGTCATCCCGTCCTTCCCCGGGATCACGAACGACATCGCCAAGCCCGGCGTGAGCGAGTACGGCTACACCCGTACGCCGCTGCGGGCCGCCCACTCGATGATGCGCGCATGGCCGGGCCTCATCGCCGACCTGCCGCGGGTGACCGCTCCCCTGCTCTACTTCCGCTCCGACGTCGACAACGTCGTCGACGCGACCTCCGAGCCGATCATCTGGAACGCCGTGGGCTCGACCGACAAGACCCGCGTCGCGCTGCCGGACTCGCTGCACGTGGCCACCCTGGACAACGATGCGCCGCTGATCTTCGACGAGTCCGCGAAGTTCGTGGGTCGCGTAGCCTGGGTGGCGTGAGCGAGGCCGACGACGACACCGAGGACGCCACCGAGGCCCTGTGGCGCGAGATCGTCGAGAACTACGGCGACCGCGCGCTGGTCGAGCCCGCCGACGAGCCGGCCACCGAGGTGCCGCACGTGCCGGTCGAGGACGTCTTCGGCCATGACGACGGGGACGACGGGGACGACGCCTTCTTCGGCTACGAGGACCCGGACGAGGACCGCTTCGTCCCGCCGGTGCCCGCGCCACTGCCCCGGGCACGGCCCGACCGGCTGGCGGCGTGGATCGGCGTGCTGGGCTCCCCCGCGGTGGTGCTGGTCCTACTGCTGAGCGGTCTCTCCGTGGACCCCGTGATCGGCTGGCTGCTGGTCGCGGCGTTCATCGGCGGCTTCGGCTACCTGGTCGCCACCATGCCCGCGGAGCCCCGGGATCCCTGGGACGACGGCGCTCAGCTCTGAGTCGACCACGAGGCGCGGCAGCGGCTTCGTCGTACGGAACCCCTCGGCGAACGCCATCCCGGCGAGCACCATCAGCAGCAGGTTCCGGACGCCGAGGACGGCCGTGATGATCGGCGTACCCCAGCTGTAGTGGACCAGCGGGGTGTAGGCATAGGGGTACACCACATGGGTGATCGCACAGGTGACGATCAGCATGATCGCCCAGCGGCGCAGGTGCCGGCGCTCCTCGCCGGCCAGCAGCGCCACCCCGATGATCGCCGCGGGCAGCAGCCACGCGAGGTACTGCGGGCTGAGCACCTTGCCGCTGACGATGAACGCCATCACGCCGCTCAAGGAGAGCCAGACCAGCCGGTTGGTCGCGGGGGTCCCGGCGCGCCAGGCGCGGACCCAGAGCCACACCAGCAGCGCGATCATCGCGACGGTGGCGACCTTGGTGACGAACAGCGAGGTCCCCACGCCGGGGCCGGCGATCTCGACCGAGTGCGACGGCGCCTGGCCGACCGAGTAGCGGCCGTTGTACACCGAGCGGACCAGCATCACCACGGTCGCCCACACGGACTCGATCTGGAGTCCGCGGTCGTTCTGGTAGCGCAAGGGTGACATGACCCGATCGGTGCCGCCCAGGACCCAGGTGAGGCCCATCAGGAGGCCTCCGACGACGGCCACGGTGATCAGCACCTGCTTGCGGCTCCACCGCGCGGCGGCGAGGGCCGGCACGATCAGCACCGGCGAGTACTTCAGCGCGGTGGCGATGGAGGCGTACACGCCGGCTCGCTTCCCGCTCCGCTCCGACGCCATGATGGCCAGGCCCACAAAGAGCCCCGGCAACAGGTCGAAGCGGCAGTACACCAACGGTCCGAGCGCGGGGATGGCGATCAGCCAGAGCACCGGCGCGCTCTCCGACCCGGAGCGCCGCAGGATCCGCATCACCAGGGCGTCGGTGCCCAGCATGATCGCGATCCAGACGTACAGCGTCGCGCCGCCGAGACCGAGAAGGGACAGGACCGCGAACGGCGCGATCAGGATCAGGACCGCCGGGACCGGGTACTCCGAGAGGCTCCCCTGCCAGCCGAGGTCGCCGAAGTGCCGGAACGTCCTGAGGTAGTACTGCAGGTCGCCGAGGACGCCGTGGTCGGTGAGCGGGAGCATCACGGCCACCATGACCAGGCGGGTGAGGCACCACGTCCGCCAGCCCGAGTCGAAGAGCCTGGCCGGGTAGTGGCGATGGTCGAGCAGGCGATCGATCACGGGCGACGTCCAGTCTGCAGAGTGTCACGAGCAAGAAGGGCGGCACCGACGGCGCCGGCCTGGGCGCCGAGTCCGGCCGGGACCAGCGAGGGTACGACGCGGCGGTCGGTGCCCTGCAGGGAGTCGAGGAGCGCGCTGCGGGCCGGGTCGAGCAACAGGTCGCCGACGTCGGCCACACCGCCCCCGATGACGACCAGCTCCGGGTCGAAGGCAGAGACCAGGCCGGCCGCCCCGACGCCGAGCCAGGTGCCGATCGTGGCGATCGCCTGCCGCGCCGTACCGTCGCCGGAGCGGGCCATCCGGGCGACCTCGCGGCCCTCCAGGTGGCGGCCGACGGCGACGCGCACGACGCGCTCGAGCGCGCGACCGCTGCAGTACTGCTCCCAGCAGCCCTTCAGGCCGCACTCACAGCTCAGCCCGTCGGGGACGACCTGCATGTGGCCGAACTCGCCGGCCATCCCCTGGCTGCCGCGGTACAGCCGGCCGCCGAGGATCAGCGCGCCGCCGATGCCGGTGCCGATGGTGATCAGCAGCGCGTCCTGAGCGCCACGGGCGGCGCCGAGGACGAGCTCGGCGTACGCGGCACAGTTGGCGTCGTTGTCCAGCACGGTGGGTACGCCGAGGCGGTCGGCCAGGCTGCGGCGTACGGGAGCGTCCCGCCAGGGCAGGTGGGCGGCGAACCGCACGTGCTCCCCCGTCGCGTCGACCAGGCCCGCGGCGGCGACGCCGACCGCGTCCGGGGTGGCTCCCCCGGCGGCCTCCCGGATCGCCTCGCACAGCGCGCGCTCGACCTCCTCGCCCGGGACGTCCCGGCCGGGCATGGGCCTCGTGGCGGTGGCGACGGGGCCGCCGTCCTCGTCGATCGCGACCGCGAGCACCTTCGTGCCACCCACGTCGACACCGACGTAGGTCGTGCTCCGCATGGCTCAGAACCTTACTAGGTCGGCGGCGCCGATCACGCCGGCGTCGTTGCCGAGTCGGGCCACCCTGATCTCCGCCTCGGGGCGGTATCCGCGGCCGGTCAGCTCGCGTCCGAACGCCTCCCGGATCGGGTCCAGCAGCAGGTCCCCGGCCGCGCTGACGCCTCCACCGACGACGATGGCAGCCGGGTCCAGGACCGCGGTCAGCGACGCGATGCCGTGGCCCAGCCAGCGACCGATCTCGGCGAGCTGCTCGATCGCGAACCGGTCGCCGTCGGCGGCCGTCGCGGTGATCATCGGGCCGGTGATCGCGGCCAGGTCCCCGCCCGCGCGGGCCAGCACCTCGGCGGCGAAGGGCGAGCCGCCACGGGCGGCCTCACGGGTGTTGCGGACCAGGGCGGAGCCGCTGGCGTACTGCTCCAGGCAACCGCGGTTGCCGCAGCCGCACTGCCGCCCGTCCGGTACGACGCACAGGTGGCCGATCTCGGCGGCGACCCCGTAGGCACCGCGCAGCAGCCGCCCGTCGAGGATGACCCCGCCACCGACGCCGGTGCCGACGGTCACCATCAGCTGGTCGTCGATGTCGTGGCCGGCACCGAAGCGGAACTCGCCCCAGGCCGCGGCGTTGGCGTCGTTCTCGACGACGACCGGCAGACCGGTCAGCGCCGACAGCTCCGGCCCGAGCCGCTCGTTGCGCCAGGCGATGTTGGGGGCGAACCGGACCGTCGCGCGGGCCTCGTCGATGTAGCCCGCGGCCCCGACGCCCACCGCCTCGACGGGGTGCTCGGCTGCCAGGGTGCGGACCAGGTCGGCCGCCGCCTGCTCCATCGCGGCAGGGTCGGTGGCCGGCGACTCCACCCGGTGGGTGGCGAGGATGGCGCCGTCGGCCGACACGACGGCCCCGGCGATCTTGGTGCCGCCGATGTCGATGCCGCACGTCAGTGCGTCGGGTGCCAGGTCCAGGGCGCTCATCGCTCCACGTCCCCGTCGTCGGTGTTGGTGTCGAGGTCGAGGTCGAGGTCGATCCGCTCGACCTCGGGCCCCCGGCGGTGCTGGTCGCCAGCCGGCGGCGGGACCGTCTCCATCATCCCCGCGGCGGCCTGCAGCAGCGACGTCGCCGCGGTCATCAGGTGGGCACGCACCTCGGGAGTGGTCTGGCGCGCCAGGTGCACCACTCGGCAGACGGGGCAGTACCGGCACTCGGCGCTGCCGGTGGCGAGGTGCTCGTCGATCTCGTGCGCGAAGCCCGCGGCCTGGCCGGCCATCGCGCCGAGCCCGCCCACGGTGTCGCCGGTGTGCTGGCGGGCGAGGTCGGCGAGCGCGCCGAACAGCTTGATCGCCTCGTCACCGACGCTGCCGACGTCCGGGCGGTCGCCGGCCGGACTGTCCTCGCTCATCGGGTCACCTCGTGCACGGGTCCACTCTCGGGCTCCCGGAACCGGACCCGCAACTCGCCGTCGGTCACACCGGCACCCGTGATCCGCAGTCGCGCGAGCCCTGCAGGCAGGGTGAGCAGGCGCCGTGACGATCCGACTGTGACGACCAACTCATCGCCGTTGCGGGCCAGATCCACCTCGGACCGGGTCACGAACGGCAACGACAGCCGCAGCTCGGCGCCGCCGTCCCCGGACCGGCTCACGCGCAGCGGTCCCGCCTCGGTCGGGGGCGCGACCGGGTCGGTGCCGGCGTACAGCTCGGTGGCGAAGGCCGCCAGCTGCGCCACCCCGACCGGCTCGGCCGGCTGGTAGAGACCGCGTCCCAGGGGCAGCCCCGGGAACGACTCCTCGGCCGCCGCGAGCACCTTCGCCTGGGCCGCGACCCAGCCGGCGCGCCACTCGTCCTCAGCGCCCTCGGGGAAGACGCGGTTGGCGATGACGCCGTCGACGCGGTAGCCGAACAGGCACAGGCTGGTGTAGGCGCGACGCGCCTCGGCGAGCACGACGCTCTCGGGGGTCATCACGATCCGCACCGACGAGTCCGGGCCGGCCAGCAGCTCGTGGACCTCGTCCAGCTCCGCGTGCAGGCGGGTGATCGCGTCGAAGACCGTGTCCCCGGGCATGGGGACGCCGGCGGCCCGGTTCAGCACCGGGCGCAGCGCCTTGACCAGGCGGCGCTGGATGGGCAGCAGGCGCTCGATGTACCAGCCGAGTGCCTCGGGAAGGGCCAGCAGCCGCAGCGTCTCGGCGGTCGGCGCGCAGTCGATGACGATCACGTCCCACGCGCCGGAGCGCGCGTGCTCGCGCAGCTCCAGCAGCGCGAGGACCTCCTCGGCGCCCGGGATCACGGTCATCTCCTCGGCGGCGACGGGCTCCATCCCGGCGGCGTCGAGGACCGAGAGCAGGTAGCGCTGGATGTCGGCCCAGGACTGCTCGAAGCGCTTCTGGGCGTCGACCTGGAGCAGGTGGAGGTACGGCGCCAGCTCGGTCGGCTCGCTCGCGACGACACCGTCGGGCCCGGCGTCGACGCCGTACGCGTCGGCCAGCGAGTGCGCGGCGTCGGTCGAGATGACCAGGGTGCGCAGCCCCCGGGCCGCCGCGAGCGCGGCCGTCCCGGCCGCGACGGTGGACTTGCCGACGCCGCCCTTACCCGTGAACAGCAGGATCCGCACGCCTCAGGCGCCCGTCTCCACGCGCTTCTTCAGGCCCTTGAGGGCGGTGTCGATGAGGATCTTCTCGCCGCGGCGCTTGAGCATGCCGATCAGCGGGATCGCGAGGTCCAGCGCCAGGCGATAGGTCACCTCGGTCGCACCGGAGCCGGTCTCGCGCAGCACGTAGGCGCCGTCGAGCGAGCGCAGCATCTTGCCCTCGACCAGGGTCCAGGTGACCTCGGCGTCGCCGTCCCAGACGTAGGCGAGGGTGTACTCGTCCTTGATCGGCGGGACGTCCAGCGCGAAGAAGACCTCGCGGGCGCGACCGCCCTGCGCCTCGTCGTACGACGAGCGCACCTCGGCACGGATCACGCCCTTGGCCCAGCGGGGGTACGCCGCGAAGTCCGCGATCACCGCCATCACCTGGGCCGCCGGGGCGTCGACGACGATCGACGAGGACGTCTGTTCGGCCATGCCCGCAGGCTACCGGACAGCACGGGCCGGTCCGCCGCGAGTAGCGTGCGGGTCGTGCGCGAGTACTCCACCCCGCAGACCGTGACGCTCCCCACCACGGGCAATCTCACCGACGACGTGGTCCGCAACGCCGCCGAGGCCCCCGCGGCGGTGGCGTTCCGGCGGCTCGCCGGCGACGGGTCCTGGGAGGACGTCACCACGGTCGGGTTCCTCGCCGAGGTCCGCGCGGTGGCCAAGGGTCTGGTGGCGGCCGGGATCGAGCCCGGCGACCGCGTCGGCCTGCTCTCCCGCACCCGCTACGAGTGGACCCTGGTGGACTACGCGATCTGGTTCGCCGGCGCGATCACGGTGCCCATCTACGAGTCGTCCTCGGCCGAGCAGGTCGAGTGGATCCTCGGCGACTCCGGCGCGCGGGCCGTGGTGGTCGAGGACAGCGCGCACATCGCGAAGGTGAGCGCGGTGCGCGAGCGGCTGGAGCAGCTGCACCACCTGTGGGCGTTCGAGGACAACGCGGTCGAGGTCCTCACCAGCCTCGGCGCCGACGTCGAGGACACGGTCGTCGAGCAGCGCCGTACGACGGCGGGACCGGGCGACACCGCCACCCTCATCTACACCTCGGGCACGACCGGGCGGCCGAAGGGCTGCATGGTCAGCCACGGCAACTTCATGACCGAGCTGGGCGTGGCGGTGTCCGAGCTGGAGCAGCTCTTCGACGGCGAGGACGCGCGGACGCTGCTGTTCCTGCCGCTGGCCCACGTCTTCGCACGGATCATCCAGGTCGGCTGCGTGCGGTCGCGTACGACGATGGCGCACACCTCCGACATCAAGAGCCTGCTGCCGCAGCTGTCCAGCTACCGCCCGACCTTCATCCTGGCGGTGCCGCGGATCTTCGAGAAGGTGTTCAACACCGCCTCGCAGCGCGCCGCCGCCGACGGCAAGGGGCGGGTGTTCGACCGGGCCGCGGAGGTCGCGATCACCTACTCGCGCGCCCTGGACGCCGGCCGGGTGCCGCTGCGGATCCGCACCGAGCACGCCCTGTTCTCGCGCCTGGTCTACGGCAAGCTGCAGCAGGCCCTCGGCGGCGCCTGCGAGTTCGCCATCTCCGGCGGCGCGCCGCTCGGGGACCGGCTCGGCCACTTCTACCGGGGCATCGGGGTCACCGTGCTCGAGGGCTACGGCCTGACCGAGACGACGGGTGCGCTCACCGTCAACCTCCCGGACGCGCAGAAGGTCGGCACCGTCGGCCGGCCACTGGCCGGGACCACCGTGCGGGTCAGCGACGACGGCGAGCTGCTGTTCCGCGGCGGCCAGGTGTTCCGCGGCTACTGGAACAACCCGGAGGCCACCGCCGAGGCGCTCGGCGACGGCGGCTGGCTGCACACCGGCGACGTGGGCGAGGTCGACGACGAGGGCTTCGTGCGGATCACCGGGCGCAAGAAGGAGATCCTGGTGACCGCCGGCGGCAAGAACGTCGCCCCGGCCGTGCTCGAGGACCGCGTCCGCGCCCATCCCCTGGTCAGCCAGTGCCTCGTCGTCGGCGACGGCCAGCCCTTCATCGCCGCCCTGATCACCCTCGACGCGGAGGCGCTCCCCGCCTGGGCGGAGGCCCACGGCACCAGCGCCGACCCGGCCGACCTGGTCGACGACCCGCAGCTGCTGGCCGAGATCCAGTCGGCCGTCGACGAGGCCAACCAGGCGGTGTCGAAGGCCGAGTCGATCCGGAAGTTCGCCGTACTCCCCGACGACTGGACCGAGGAGGCCGGGCAGGTCACCCCGAGCCTGAAGCTGAAGCGCAACGTGGTGATGCGGGAGTGCCGCGACGACATCGCCGCGCTGTACTCCTGAGCCTCCGATCGCCCGCTCTGAAGGGCGATAGTCCTTTCGGGCTATCCCGGATCGCGAACGACCACAAAAGCGACCGACGTCACCCATTGGGCCCTTGGTCCCGATAATCTCGCCGATGCGCCCGGTGGCCATCCGGCCGGGGCGTGCACATCGGGAGATTTTGTTCGAGGCCGGCCTCTTTCGGGAGGGTCGTCGGTCCGACAACGGGAGCGGAGGGCTCTTCATGGACCGTCGCAGACTGCTGCTGGTCGTCGCCGCAGTGATCGCAGTACTGGGGGTTTTGCTGGTCTTCGTCTACGCGCACGGCGCGGACGCACGTGCGGCGAAGAAGTACTCCGCCACGCAGGTCCTGGTCGCCAAGTCCGAGATCGAACCGGGCGAGAGCTTCGAGGACGCCTTCAAGGCAGGCAAGTTCGAGCTCGAGTCGGTCGCCGCCAGCCAGGAGCTGCCGGGCGCCACGTCGGACTCGGCCGGCTTCGACGGCAAGGTCGCGCTCACCACGATCTACGCCCACGAGCAGCTCATCCCCGCCAAGTTCGGCAGCGTCGACGACGTCCAGGCCGCGACGACCCTGCCGATCCCGGCCGGCAAGCTCGCCATCTCGGTCCTCATCAAGGACGACGGCCGGGTGGGCGCGTTCCTGCGCGCCGGGGCCCAGGTCTCGGTCATCTTCACCAAGCTCGACCTGACGGGGAAGCCGGTCTTCACCCGCACCCTGATCGGCCGGGTCAGCGTGATCGCGGTCGGTACGACGACCACAGTGCCGGCGGACAACGCCACCGACTCCACCGACTCCACCGACACCTCGATCCAGCAGCTGCTGACCCTCGCGGTCACCCAGAAGCAGGCCGAGAGCGTCCGGTTCGCGGAGAAGGACGGCGAGCTGACGGCCGCTCTGCTCAACACCCAGAGCAAGGTCGATCAGAACTCCAAGCCCGTCACCGAGCCCGACGTCGCGAGGTGATCCGCCGTGCCGATCCTCGTTGAGTCCGACCAGGCCAACCTCGCACTCCTCCAGCCCGGCATGCCGGCCGGCGCGCACGCGGTCTCCGGCCTGGACCGGATGTTCGCGTGGCTCGACCAGCACTCCGACGAGTACGTCGTGGCGCTGGGCCCGTCGCTCCCCCTCGAGCACACCCTCGCGGTCGCCGAGGAGCTGCGGATCAAGCGGCCGACGGTCAGCGTCGTGCTGGTGCGCGACCACCTCGACACCGAGGTGCTCACCAGCGCCATGCAGGCGGGCATCCGCGACGTCGTCACCACCACCGACGACAAGGCCCTGACCAAGGCCGTCGAGCGCGCCCACCAGCTGTACGCCGCCCTGCGCGGCCCCGGTGGGGCACGTCAGATGGGCCGCATCGTCACGGTCTTCTCCCCCAAGGGCGGCGTCGGCAAGACCACGTCCTCGGTGAACCTGGCCCTCGCGCTGTCCGACAAGGGCGCACGCAAGGTGTGCCTGGTCGACCTCGACCTCGCCTTCGGCGACGTCGCGATCACCATGCAGATCTTCCCGACGCACTCGATCGAGCAGGCCGTGGGCTCCGAGGACTCCGTCGACCTGGCGATGCTGGAGGGCCTGCTGACCCGCCACGAGAGCTCGCTCAGCATCCTCGCGGCACCGGCCCACCCCGACGTACGCGAACGGGTGACGCCGCTGCTCATCTCCCGCATCCTGCGTGCGCTGCGCGACGGCTTCGACTACATCGTGGTCGACACCTCGCCCTCCTTCGACGACGCGACCCTGACCGCGCTCGACGAGACCGACGAGTGCGTGATCATCGCGACCCTGGACGTCCCGACGCTGAAGAACGTCAAGGTCGCCCTGGAGACGATGGACATGCTCAACATCGCCCGCGGCCACCGGCACCTGCTGCTGAACCGTGCCGACGACGCCGTCGGCATCAGCGTCGAGAAGGTGGAGGCGATCCTCGGCATGCCGGTGTCGGCCCAGGTCGCCACCGCGGTCGAGATCGCCGCGTCGACCAACGCCGGCAACCCGATCATCTCCGAGAAGCCCGCCCACGCAGCGAGCCTCGCCTACGCCGAGCTCGCGTCGACGGTCACCGGTGAGCCCATCGGCATGACGACGGCGGCGTACGGCGCTCCCGTCGACGTGCACCACGACCGGTCGCGCGGCCTGTTCCGCCGCGGGAGGAGCTGACCATGTCGAGCCTGTCCGAACGCCTGGAGGCAGCCCGCCGCGAAGCCGCGGGCAAGCACGCCGCCGAGCCGCCCGCCGAGGAGCCCGCCCCGTCCACCGTCCTCGAGTCCGCGCCGGCCCCCGCTGCCGCCGGTCCGCTCGCCGCTCGCGCCGCTGCAGCCGGAGCGGACAACCGCTCGGCCCAGCGCCGCGCGATGGCGAGCCACGAGGCCGACCGCATCGAGGACCTCAAGGCCAGCGTGCACTCCGAGCTGATCAAGCAGCTCGGCCCGCACCTGTACGACGCCGAGATGGACCAGTCCGAGCTGGACCAGAAGGTCCGCACCATCCTGTCCGAGGTCCTCGGATCGCAGGACCGGCCCTTGAGCAACGCCGACCGGGCCCGCGTGACCAGCGAGATCAGCGACGACATCCTCGGCTACGGCCCGATCGACCCCTTCCTGCGCGACCCGGAGGTCTCCGAGGTCATGGTCAACGGGCACGACAGCGTCTGGCTGGAGCGCAGCGGCCGACTGGTCAAGGCCGAGGCCCACTTCGCCGACGAGGCGCACCTGCGGCGCACGATCGACAAGATCGTGTCCCGCATCGGGCGCCGTGTCGACGAGGCGAGCCCGATGGTCGACGCCCGTCTTCCCGACGGCAGCCGCGTCAACGCGATCGTGCCGCCGCTCTCCATCGACGGCTCCGCGCTGACGATCCGGAAGTTCTCGGCCGACCCGCTGACGGTGCAGGACCTGATCAACTTCGGGTCGCTGTCCCCGGTGACGTCGGACTTCCTGTCGGCGTGCGTGCGCGGGCGGCTCAACGTCATCGTGTCCGGCGGCACCGGCGCCGGGAAGACCACCACCCTCAACGTGCTGTCGTCGTTCATCCCCGGGGACGAGCGCATCGTCACCATCGAGGACGCGGCGGAGCTGCAGCTCAAGCAGGACCACGTGGTCCGCCTGGAGTCGCGGCCGGCGAACATCGAGGGCAAGGGCGCGGTCACCATCCGCGACCTGGTCAAGAACAGCCTGCGCATGCGGCCCGACCGCATCGTCGTCGGTGAGGTCCGCGACGCCTCCGCCCTCGACATGCTGCAGGCCATGAACACCGGTCACGACGGCTCCATCACGACCGTCCACTCCAACGGCCCGCGCGACACCCTGGCCCGCATCGAGACGATGGTGATGATGGCCGGCATGGAGCTGCCCATCAAGGCGATCCGCGAGCAGGTCGCCTCGGCGATCGACCTCATCGTGCACCAGACGCGGTTCAAGGACGGCTCGCGGCGGATCACGCACATCACCGAGGTGGAGCGGATGGAGGGCGACGTGATCACCCTCCAGGACATCTTCGTCTTCGACCACAGCGCCGGCTTCGACGAGAACGGCCGGGTCCTCGGACGCCTCCGCTCGACGGGGCTGCGCCCGAAGTTCCTCGACAAGATGGGCAACGCGAACGTCGCCGTCGATCCGACGCTGTTCCGGCTGGACCGGTTCTGATGCGCCGCGCCGCTGCCGTTCTCGCCGGCGCGCTGGGTCTGCTCCTCAGCGTGCTGCTCGGCGCGCCGTCGTACGCCGCCGGGGACGCCACCATCGCCCACGTGCAGACCGACGGGGGCAACCTCCAGGTCCTGGTCGACGTGCCGCCCGGCGCCACCGTGACGCTGGGTGGCGTCACCGCGACACTCGACGGCACCGCCCTGCACGCGACCGCGACGTCGGCCGGCAACGGCTCCACCGTCGAGCGGACCGCGATCCTGGCGATGGACACCAGCGACTCGATGGCCGCCCAGGGCCGGTTCACCGCGGCCAAGCAGGCGGCCCTCACCTACCTGCAGACGGTCCCCGCCGACGTCAGGGTCGGGGTCGTGACCTTCGACAGCCAGGTGAGCGTGGCCCTCGCGCCCACGACCAACCGCGACCAGGCCCGCTTCGTGGTCAACGGCCTGCAGCTGAGCAAGGGGACACTGCTGTACGACGGCCTGCAGACCGCCGTCCAGACCGCCGGCACCTCGGGCCAGCGCTCGGTCCTGCTGCTGTCCGACGGCGCCGACACCGGCTCGTCCGCCACGCTGAGCGAGGTCGCCGACGCGATCAGCTCGACGGACACGCTGCTCGACGCGGTCTCGCTCGGGCAGCAGGGCGGCGACCTGACGGCGCTGCGCAACATCGCGAAGGCGGGCAACGGCGACCTGGTCCAGTCCACCGGGTCGGCGCTGTCCGAGGCGTTCCGCCGCGAGGCGGACGTGCTCGCGGGCCAGATCCTGGTGACGGCGGCGCTGCCCCCCGGCTTCACGCGCACCCAGGCGACCGTCGCGGTCACACTGCCGTCCAGCCAGGGTCAGCTCGTGGCGAGCGCGCTCGCACCGATCGACGTGGCGGCGACGTCGCCGACCACCACCAGCGACCTGCCGGCGGCGCCCAGCGCGGAGGGCTCCGGCACACCCGCTTGGCTGCTGTACGCCGGCGTCGGGGTGTTCGGCGTCGGGCTCATCGCCGCGGCCGTCCTCCTGGTTCCCGGGAAGCCGGCGCCGATGAGCATCGCCGACCGGCTGACGGCGTACACCGCGCGGACCGGAGGGACCGCGGTCGTCTCGCAGCGGCCGACCACCGAGCCCGTGCTCGACCAGGCGAAGGCAGCTGCCGCGAGCATCCTGGAGCGCAACCAGAACCTGGACCGGCGCCTCGCGCTGCGGCTGTCGGCCGCCGGCAGCGGCTTCAAGCCCTCCGAGTGGCTGCTGCTGCACATCGGTGTCGTCGTCGGCGCGGCGCTCCTCGGCGCGCTCGTCGGCGTCGGCAACATCTGGATCGCCATCGCGTTCGCGGTCGTCGCGGCCTTCGTGCCGCCGCTCTACCTGCGCTGGCGCGCCAAGCGCCGCCGCCGGGCCTTCGACAACGCCCTGCCCGAGGTGCTCCAGCTGCTCGCCGGCGCCCTCTCGGCGGGCCTGTCGCTGGCCCAGGCCGTCGACACGGTCGTGCGCGAGGGTCCCGACCCGATCGCGGACGAGTTCAAGCGGGTCCTGGTCGAGTCGCGGATCGGCGTACCGATCGAGGACGCGTTCGAGGGTGTCGCCGCCCGGTTCGACAGCAAGGACTTCGCCTGGGCGGTCATGGCCATCCGGATCCAGCGGCAGGTCGGCGGCAACCTGGCCGAGCTGCTCACGACGGTGGCGAGCACCATGCGCGAGCGTGCGTTCCTCCGCCGGCAGGTGAACGCCCTCGCCGCGGAGGGCAAGCTCTCGGCCGTCATCCTCAGCGTCCTCCCCCCGGGCGTGGGCGGGTTCGTGCTGCTCACCAACCCGGGCTACCTGCAGCCGATGTTCACGACGCTCCTCGGGTGGGCGATGCTGATCGGCGCCGTGGTGTGGCTGTGCGTCGGGGTCTTCTGGATGAGTCGTCTGGTGAAGGTGGAGATCTGATGGCACTCTTCCTCGCACTGCTCCTGATCCTCGGATCCATCGCCGTGGTCGGTGTGGCGCTCGTGAAGCACGAGCGCCCGGTCGGCCTCGCCCGCTCGCTGCAGGCGCTCGAGCAGATGGGCAGCTCGGGGGCGGACCAGCTGGCATCCGAGGCCGATCTGCCCTTCGCGGACCGCGTCCTCGCGCCCGTCCAGGAGCGCACCCTCAAGATCGGGCGCCGTCTCACCGGCGCGGACCAGGCCGAGCGGCTGCGCCACAAGCTCGACCTCGCCGGCAACCCGCGCGAGTGGTCGGTCGACCGGGTCATCTCGCTCAAGGTGTTCGCGGCGGTCGTGCTCCCCCTCGCGGGGGTCGCCTGGTGCGCGCTGCTCGGCTTCGGCGTCGGCCTGATCATCCTCGCGGGCGTCGGCGGCGCGGCCCTCGGCTTCTTCGGTCCTGACCTGTACCTCTACCAGCGCGCCTACGACCGGTCCGAGGAGATCCGCCGGACCCTCGCCGACGCCGTCGACCTGCTCACCATCAGCGTCGAGGCCGGTCTCGGCTTCGACGCGGCCCTGCAGCAGGTGGCGCGCAACACGACCGGCGCCCTGGCCGAGGAGTTCTCGCGCGTCCTGCGCGAGATGCAGCTCGGCATGGGCCGGGCGGACGCGCTGAAGGCACTGGGCGACCGGACGAACGTGGACGACCTGAAGTCCTTCATCGGCTCGATGGTGCAGGCCGATGCGTTCGGAATCTCGATCGCGCAGGTGCTGAGGGTGCAGACTCAGGAGATGCGCACGAAGAGGCGGCAGTACGCCGAGGCCAAGGCCCAGCAGGTTCCGGTCAAGATCATGGTCCCTCTGGTGCTGTGCGTGCTCCCCTGCCTCTTCGTCGTGATCATGGGCCCCGCCGCCATCAACATGATGCAACAGTTCTCGCAGCACTGAGCGATGCCCACCAACCAGGCCTACGGAGTCCTAGCCGCGGCGCGGCTCTTCGCACTCCTGGCCATCGCCGGTCCCGCCCTCTGGTTCCGCGACACGCACGCGATGCTCGTCATGTGCGCGATCGGGCTGCTGTGGGCCTACCAGAGCATCACCGCGATCCGGCGCGACCTGGAGCTGTCGCTGTCACCTGCGGTCGAGGCCGGTGCGATCGGGGTGCTCTGCGCTCTCGGCATGCACTACTCCTCGGCGACGCTGGCCGCGCTGGTCGTCCCCCCGCTGTACGCCACGCTGGCCGTGGGCACCCGCACCATGTACCGGGTCACCGCGATCCAGGCCGTCGCCACGGTGAGCATCGGACTGATGTGGTGGCAGAAGATCTCCTCGGATCTCGGCGTGTCCATCTTCACCTGGTCGATGGCGGGCGTCGGGCTCAGCCTCGTCGCCGGCGTCACCTTCGCCGCGGACCGGATGAGCGCCGATGCACTGCGCCCCTACCGCGACGCCCAGCACCTGATCCGGCAGCTGATCGACCTGTCCAGCAACCTCAGCGCCGGCCTCGACGTGACCGCGCTCGGCGGTGAGCTGCTGAGCACGGTCGGGGACCACCACCCCTGCCGTGTGCTGTACGCCTTCGTCCCCCGCGGCGAGAGCCTCACACCCATCGCGTCCACCATCGAGGACCCGGACGCCGCGATGGAGTGCGAGCAGCTCGCGGTCCAGGCGTGGGCCCGCGACTCACCGGTCCTGGACGGCAACGGGTTCGCCTTCCTCGCCGGCGACTACGCGGTGGTCGCGGGACAGAGCAGCGCGGATCCGGGGACCCTCGAGGAGCTCGACCTGGAGGCCCTGTCCAAGGAGCTGACCCCGAGCGCGGTCCGCCTCGACACCGCGCTGCTCTTCGCGCACTTCCGGGACGCGGCGACCGCGGACGAGCGGCAACGGCTCGCCCGAGAGATGCACGACGGCGTCGCCCAGGACATCGCCTCGTTGGGCTACCTCATCGACGCCATCGCCGGGCGGGCGACCGACGAGACCCAGGCCCAGCAGCTGCAGATGCTGCGCGACCGGGTCACCAAGGTCGTGGCGGAGGTACGCCGCTCGGTGATGAACCTGCGCACCAGCATCGGTGAGAGCGAGAGCCTGGGCGCCGCCATCGGCGCGATCGCCCGGCACCTCTCCGAGGCCTCCGGCATCCCCATCCGGATCCGGCTCGACGAGCAGCCCGCGCGGCTCCGCCCCGAGGTCGAGGCCGAGCTGTTCCGGATCGCCCAGGAGGCGATGAACAACGCCGTCAAGCACGCCCGCGCCAACTCGATCGACGTCATGTGCCAGGTCTACCCACCCCAGGCACGCATCACCATCACCGACGACGGCGTCGGCCTGCAGCAGGGCCGCGACGACTCGCATGGAATGAAGATCATGAGGGAACGGGCGAAACTGATCGGCGCCGACCTCACCGTGCGCGACAATGCCAGCAGAGGGCTCACCGTCTCGGTCGCGTTGCGCTCACCGATCTACGCCGACCACTGAGCGTGACCCCACCCCTCGAGAAGGAGCCTCCCATGAGCGACACGAACATCAAGGTCCTCCTGATCGACGACCACGAGCTGATCCGCAACGGGCTCGGAGCGGTCATCGACCTGGAGCCCGACATGGACGTGGTCGGTACCGCGGCCACCGTCGCCGAGGGCCTGGTGGCCTACGACCGACTGCGTCCCGACGTCGTCGTGACCGATCTGCAGCTGCAGGACGGCACCGGCCTGGACATCGTGCGCACGCTGCGGAAGAAGAGCGACCAGCTCGGCCTGATCGTGCTCACCATGCACTCCGGCGACGAGCAGATCTTCGCGGCGATGCAGGCGGGCGCCTCGGGCTTCGTCGGCAAGGACGCTCCCTCGACCGAGGTCATCAAGGCCGCGCGGCATGCGTCGGTCTCCCCCAAGGCGTTCGTGTGCGCCGGCCTCGTGGGCGCGATGATGCGCAGGGCGTCCGGGGAGTCGACCGCTCTGACCGAGCGTGAGCACGACGTGCTGCTCCTGCTCGCCGAGGGACTCAACGCCGCCCAGATCGGCGCGAAGCTGTACCTCTCGGAGTCGACGACCAAGTCGCACATCGCCCGGATCTACCAGAAGCTCGGTGCCGTGAACCGCGCTCAGGCACTGGTGACGGCGATGCGGATCGGGCTGCTCTCGACCGTGGCACCGGCCGCCCGCTAGCCCCGGGAATTCGGCCTCCGAACGGTAGTCCGTTGGGACTACGACAGAGCGGCCGAACTCCCGATACTGGCGGGACGTCTCCTCAGGCAGAGTTCTCGTCATCGGGGAAGCATCTCCCCGGGGACACCCACAGAACCACCTCAATCAAGGAGACCTCCGATGGTCCAGTACCTGCAGATCCTGCTCAACGCCCGCTTCGCCAAGTCCGAGGAGCGCGGCGCGTCGGCCGTGGAGTACGGCCTGCTGGTCGCCCTCATCGCCGCCGTCATCATCACCGCGGTCACCCTGCTCGGCACCAACCTGAGCGGCCTGTTCAACACGATCGCCGGCCAGGTCTGATCGACCGACCACCCGATCGCGACGTAGGCGGCCGCAGCCCGATGGGCGCGGCCGCCTACGTGCATCTGGGAAGGGACTACGCCATGCACGGCATGCTCTCGGGGACCCGCCTCTCCCAGCGAGGGGCATCGGCGGTCGAGTATGCGCTGATCGCGGCGCTGATCGCCGTGGTCATCATCGGCGGGGTCGCCGCGTTCGGCGGTGCCGTCGCCAATCTGTTCAACCTCTCCTGGCCCGCGCCCTAGCCGAGCTGCCGGGCGATCGCGACCCGCTCCAGCACCGTCGGGTGCGAGCCGAACCACCACTGTGACAACCCCGGTGGCGTGGGATCGGACAGGGAGCGCAGTGCCAGCTCCCGCTGCATCGTGATGAAGGGCTGCGGGGCCCGCGTCACCTCCAGCGCCGTCACGTCGGCGCGGGTCTCGATCTTGCGGCTGATGGCGTTCTGGATCGGCAGCGCCAGGAACGTCCCGGCCGCCACCATCGCCAGGATCAGCGGTACGCCGGCGGGCGAGCCCACCGCGGCCCACCCCCGCCGCTCCAGCGCCAGCGCCAGCGCGCCCAGCAGGCCCACCGCGAACAGCGCCCCGGCCGCGCCGAGCGCCGTGCCGGTGCCGACGTCGTCGTGCTTCGCGTGGCCCAGCTCGTGCGCCACGATCGACAGGATCTGATCGCGCGGCAGGGAGTCGACCACGGTGTCGTAGAGGACGACCCGCCGCGTGGACCCGAACCCCGACACGTAGGCGTTCAGCTCGGTCGTGCGGCGCGAGGCGTCCGAGACCAGCACGTCGTCGACGTGCACGCCCTCCTCGTCGGCCAGCCGCAGGATCGAGGTGCGCAGGGCCCCGTCCGGCAGCGGGTGGAACTGGTTGAACATCGGCTCGATGAGCACCGGGTAGACGAACGAGCCGACGACGACCAGAGCCGCGAGCCCTCCCCCGGCGATCGCCGGCCAGGTCCGCGTCCAGCGGCGCGCGCAGCCGAGCACGAAGAGCGCGCCCAGCGAGGTCGTCACGATCGTGACCCCGGCCGACTTCACCAGGTCGGCGGCCCAGGCGCTCCACGCGTCGGTCGCCAGGCCGTGGGCGAGGTAGAGACGCTGCAGCCCGATCGCCGACGGCAGCGCGGCCAGCTGGCCCAGCACCGTGACGGCCGCGACCAGGCCGACGGCCTGCAGCCACCATGGACCCCGCCAGCGCGCGGCCCACTCCCGGGCGCGCGTGCTGAAGCCGAGCCAGAGCGTGACGACCAGCGTGATCGCGAGGCCGGACCAGCTCCAGACCCGCGCCCACAGCGCGAAGCTCTCGGCGCGGTCGATCTGTGCGGACGTGAAGACCGAGCCCGCGGCAACCGGCGGCGGCGTACCTCCGGGGACCGGGTGCCAGGGCACCAGCCACCCCGCGAGCAGCACGAACAGGGCTCCGCCGACCATCGCCGTCGCCACCGCGACCCGGGTCGTCCCTCCGGTCTGCCGGGGCCGCTTCCTCGCCACGAGGCCCTAGCGTGCCACGGCGGCCACAGCGGTCAGCTTGGACCGCCACGCCGCCGTCAGCGACGCCACGGTGAGCCCGGTGTCGCGCGGCAGCGCGGTGGCGAGCGGAGCGCCGACGAGCACGTCGCGATAGAGCCGGACGAGGGCCGCCTGACCGGCGCGCTCGGAGATCGTGACGCACACGAGCCACGCCGCCTCGTAGGTCGGGCCGAGGTTGCTGTCCGCCGTCCCGAAGTCGGCGTCGGTGGGCAGCTGCCGCGGGGCACCCCGGCGGCGTACCTGCTTCGAGATGCCGGCCGCCGTCCTGGACAGCGGGAGGCTCACGTCGCCGAGCGCCACGTAGTCGGCGAAGCCCTCGACGAGCCACAGCGGGGCGCTGCTGGACAACGGGGCGTTCGTCACGGCGTGCACGCTCTCGTGGGTCACCACGACCTGAGCGGCCACGGGGCCCATCCGCCGGTAGACCACCGGGTTGACGAACACGTGGACCGGCGCGCCCGGGAGCCGGTTGCCGTCCACCGGCGCCGTCACGGCGGCGATGTCGTCGTACGTCGGAGGCTGCACCCCCAGCGCCCGCTGCATCCCGGCTACCGTGGCCGGCGCCTCGAGCACCACCGTGTGCCGGCCGCCGAGCACCTGCCGGTCGCGTCGCAGGCCCACCTCGGCCGCGGCGCGCAGCGCGTCGGCCTCCTTCGCGGGGGCGGTGGCGATCACCAGGACGTCGGCGGACCGCCGGACGATGACCGGCCCGCTCAGCCACAGCGGCGTGGCGTCCCGCCCGCCGCCGATCCGGCTGATCGTCCGGCCACCGTCGGCGAAGGAGAACTCGACGTCGCGCTGGGCAACGCCCCTGTCGAAGCCCTTGACCCGCCACGACACCTGCACCGTGGCGCCCCAGGCCCCCTGGAACGACCCGCCCCCGTTCTCGGTGAGGTAGGTGAGGGTGAGGTTGTCGAGACCGATCCGGCGCACGTTGCCCGCGACGGCGGCGAGCAGGCGCTGTGCGGCGGGATCGGAGCCGAGACGCCGCGCGGCGGCGGCGTCACCACGGCGTACGACGGCCTGCAGCTCCTGCAGCGTGGTGGTGGCGGCTCCGGGGTCGATGGTCGCGACCGCGGTCGGCGTCGGGACGACGTAGGTCCCGCTGCCCCCGCAGCCGGCGAGCAGGCCGGAAAGCGCGAGGAGCGCTGCCGTCAGGACGACGGCAGCGCTCACACGTGACGGCTGTGGCTCATCCAGGGCGGACGGCACCGACGTACGGCATGGCGTGCAGGCTGGTCACCTTGACACCCACGCTGGGGTTCTCCGCGTTCACGATCAGGCCGTTGCCGATGTACATGCCGACGTGGCTGATCGGGCTGTAGTAGAAGACGAGGTCGCCGGGCTGCAGGTCGCTCTCGGCGATGTGCGGACCCATGGAGTACTGCGCGGACGAGGAGTGCGGCAGGCTCACGCCGGCCTGGGCCCACGCCATCATGGTGAGGCCCGAGCAGTCGAACGCGCTCGGCCCCGCGGCACCCCAGACGTAGGCCTTGCCGACCTGCGCCATGGCGTAGTGCACGGCGGCGGCGGCACGGCCGCTGACCGAGATGTCGCCGGGACGGACGTCGGCCCCCCGCGACAGGATGGCCTCGCGCTCCTTGGCCTCGAGGCCGTCGAGGATCGACTTGGCCGAGGCGTACTGGCTGTCCGCGGTCTTCTTGTCCTGGGCGAGCTCGACCTTGAGCGCGGCGATCTTGGTGATCCGCTGCTGGGTCTGGGCCCGGCGGATCTCGAAGGCGCTGGCCTGCGCGCCGTAGTCGGCGAGGCGGTTGTCCTGGAGGTCGTTGACCGTCGACAGGGTGGACACGTCGCCGAGGAACTGATCGGGGTTCGACTCCAGCAGACCGCCGGCGCCGCCGAGGGCGTCGCTCTGGTACTGCGAGATCACGGCGTCGCGCACGTCGGAGCGCACGCCCTGCAGCTTCGCCCCCTCGCGGGCCTCGGACACCTTGAGCGACTTCAGCTCGCCCTGGAGGGACTTGAGCTGGATCCGGGCGCTGTTGTAGTCCTCGGCGGCCTGCTCGGCCTGGTGCATCAAGGTGTTGACGCGCTCGCGGACCTTGGTGATCTTCTGGTCGGCGCTGGCCGGGCTCTGCGAGGCGGTCAGCGCGACGCTGACGGTGCCGGTGAGAGCCAGGGCGGCGAGGCTGGCGGTGATGCGGTTGCGGCCGTTCAGCATGTGCTGTCGGGTCCCCTCTGGTGTCGTACGCCTACCGGGTGAGCTGACGGATTC
The DNA here is from genome assembly GCF_054777895.1 of Nocardioides ultimimeridianus. NCBI lineage: Bacteria > Bacillati > Actinomycetota > Actinomycetes > Propionibacteriales > Nocardioidaceae > Nocardioides > Nocardioides ultimimeridianus. The sequence continues at coordinate 384,432 of NZ_BAAHAB010000009.1, forward strand.
GGGCACGACTCGCCCTACCCGCACTCCTCGCTCCGACCCGCCCGATCGCGTCGTCGCGCCTTGTACGGGATTCACCCCAGAGTTGGTGGTTCCCCGGCTCCGGACCGCACGCGGTCCAGACTCAGCGCGGTGCCCGCGCGGACCTCTTTGGCCCACTTCCACGGACACCTGGGTCATGAGGGTAGTACCGGTTCGCGAGGCCCGCCAAAACTCCGGGAGCGTGTTGGGGAGAACCTGGTGAGGCGCACCTCACACCCGCCCCAGGGGCTCCTCGGGTCACCGCAGTCGCACCGGTCACGCCGACTCCACGGTCGGCGCCGACACCGGGGTCACCAGGCGCAGCGGCGGCACCAGGCCCCCGCCGGCGAGCACGTCGAGGGCGCGCATCTCGTCGTCGTCGAAGGTCAGCTCGGGAGGGGGACCCAGCAGCACGGTCACCACGCAGTCGTGGCAGGCGAGCCCCCGCACCACGCAGGTGTCACAGTCGATCCTGGTCGTCATGGGACGAGAGTGACAGGGGGTGCCGACACTATCGGGCCGCGACGACCTCGGCCCGGGCCTCGGCGCGACGCTGGTCGCGGGCGAGGCGCACCATCGGCGGGATCATCGCCAGGATCTGGCCGGCCGAGTAGCCGAAGACCGGGACCGTGACGATCAGGGCCAGGGGCAGCGGCCACCGGAGGTTCCGCCGGGCCAGGACCGCCGTGGCGATGCACGCGAGGGTCAGCCGGATCCCGACGTCGAGCCGCTGGTCCTTCAGGTGCCAGGCCCCCCGCGGGAGGGTGTCGCCGGAGTGCGAGGTCAGGTAGTGGAGCCAGTCCGACCACAGGCCCGGATCGATCAGGTAGGAGATGCCGACCAGGACCAGGGTCGCCAGTGCCATGCGGACGACGGCGGCCCACTCGCCCCGCACCAGGAACCACACCGCCCCGACGCTCGTCGGGGTGATCTTGGTCAGGGCGGGGAACGCCCACAGCTCGGGTCGCGCGAACCCGAACACGAGGACCAGGCCGAGGAAGGCGTTGATGTTGCCGAGGGCGAGCTCGGGTATGCACGCCAGCAGGACCGGCACCCGCCAGCGCCAGGCGAGGTCGCTGGTCATCCACCAGAAGATCCCCAGCTCGACGACGGACCATCCGACCGCGAAGACGACGAACGGGAGATGCGTGAACGGCCGGACCACCTGGAGGAACACCGGCGAGTACTCGAAGGCGTCGAGGTGACCGGGGGCGGCCAGCTGGTACGGCGTCGCCGATCGGCCCGCCAGCCAGTAGGCGTGCGTGTCGGCGCCCATCCAGTGACGGTCGACGAAGGACTGGACGACCGTCGCCGCGAAGAAGGCCGCGAGCACCCACAGCACCATGAAGCCCGACGTCCGCGCGAGCCTGCGCCAGTCCTCCCCGGTCATCGTCACGCCGCACACGCTAGCCGCGCCTCCGGATCACTGTCGGCGATTCGCCGTACCGTCACAGTCATGACCGCCGCCGCTGACCTCCTGCGTGTGGGCGAGCAGCTCAGCTTCGACCAGATGGGCCGCCCGCTGCACGGCGTGACGTTCTGCGTGGTCGACCTCGAGACCACCGGCGGGTCGTACGCCGACGGCGACCGGATCACCGAGATCGGCGCCGTGCTGGTGCGCGGCGGCGAGGTGCTCGGCGAGTTCCAGACGCTGGTCAACCCGCACACGGCGATCCCGGCGTTCATCGCGGTCCTGACCGGCATCACCAACCGGATGGTCGCCGACGCGCCACCGATCACCTCGGCGCTGCCCGCCTTCCTCGAGTTCGCCCGCGGGGCGGTGCTCGTCGCCCACAACGCCCGCTTCGACGTCGGGTTCCTCAAGCACTTCTCGGCCGAGCAGGGTCTGGCCTGGCCCGACTTCGAGGTCCTCGACACGGTGAAGCTGGCCCGGCACGTCGTGCCCCGCGACGAGACGCCCGACCACAAGCTCTCCTCGCTCGCGCGCGTCTTCCGCGCCGGCACCACCCCCAACCACCGCGCCCTCGCCGACGCCCGGGCGACCGTCGACGTGCTGCACGGCTGCATGGAGCGACTCGGCTCGCTCGGGGTGCACACCCTCGAGGAGCTCCAGGGCTACTCCTCCAAGGTCGTCTCCGCGCAGCGCCGCAAGCGGCACCTGGCCGACCACCTTCCCCATGCCCCGGGGGTCTACCTGTTCCGCGACGAGCGCGGGCGGGTGCTCTACGTCGGCACCTCCAAGGACCTCCGCAAGCGCGTCCGCAGCTACTTCACGGCCTCCGAGACCCGGTCGCGGATGGGCGAGATGGTCGGGCTGGCAGCGACCGTGCAGGGCATCGAGTGCGCCACGCCGCTCGAGGCGGAGGTCCGCGAGCTGCGGCTGATCGCCGAGCACAAGCCGAGCTACAACCGCCGGTCGCGCTTCCCCGAGAAGGTCACCTTCCTCAAGCTCACCCGCGAGGTCTGGCCGCGGCTCTCGATCGTCAAGCAGGTCCTCGACGACGACGCCGACTACCTCGGCCCGTTCTCCTCCCGCGCGTCGGCGGAGAGCTGCCTGGTCGCGCTGCACGAGGTCTTCCCCATCCGCCAGTGCACCGATCGGTTCGGCCGCGAGCCGAAGCGGTCGTCCTGCGTCCTGGCGGAGATGGCCCGTTGCCTCGCGCCGTGCGACGGCAGCGTCGACCTGATGACGTACGCCGCCGTGGTCCGCCAGCTGCGCGACGCCGTCCTCGAGGCGCCCGACGACGTCGTCGAGCTGATCAACGCGAAGATGGCCGCGCTCGCCGACGAGGAGCGCTTCGAGGAGGCCAAGGTGCACCGCGACCGCCTCGCCTCGTTCGTGCGTGCCGCGGCCCGCACCCAGCGACTCACGTCGCTGACCCGCTGCCCCGAGGTCATCGCCACGCGGCGCGACGAGCAGGGCCGCTGGGCGGTGCACGTGGTCCGCTACGGCCGGCTCGCCGCGGCCGGCGTCATCCCGCCGCTGGCCGACGCCCCGGCGTACGTCGACGGGTTGCGGGCCTCGGCCGACACCGTCCTCACCGCCGCCGGACCGATCCCCGCCGCCTCGGCCGAGGAGTCCGAGCGGATCCTCCGCTGGCTGGAGCAGCCCGGGATCCGGCTGATCGAGGTCGACGGCGAGTGGACCTGTCCGCTGGCCGGCGCGGGTCGGCACGTGGAGAGGTTCGGCGACGTGGTCCGGTCGGACGCCCGGAGCCTCCCGACCCGGCACTAGGTTGGGCCCATGTCGAGTCCGCCTGCCGGTGTGTTCACTCGACAGCGACTGATCATCTACCCGTCGGTGGTGCTGGCCCTCTCCCTCGTCGTCTGGCTGGCCTCGATCGCCCTGGGCCACCCTCCGGCGGTCGCGGGCGGTGGCCCGGTGCTTCCCGACTTCCTCGCCTACTGGACCGGCGGTCATGTCGTCGCCACAGGGCAGTCCGGGCACCTCTACGACCCCGCGGTCCAGAGCTCGGTGCAGCAGGCGGCGGTGCCGACCATGCACACGTTCGCGTGGTTCGTCGCACCGCCGTTCGTCGCCTATGCGTACGCCGTGCTGGGCACCCTCCCCTACGGCGTCGCGTGCGTGATCGTCGTGGCGCTCAGCATCGGCGCGCTGGTCCTGTCCGCTCGCCTCATGCTGCCCCTGCTCAGGGCGAACCCGACCCTGCCCCGGCGCCTGCTCCTGCTCGGCGCGGCGGCGGCACCGCCGGTCTTCGAGTCGATCGGATCCGGTCAGAACAGCCCGTTCGTCCTCCTCCTGTGGGTGGTGGCCCTCCGATCGCTCCTGGTGGGAAGGGATGCGACCGCCGGCGGGCTCCTCGCGCTCGCCGCGTTCAAGCCGCACCTCCTCCTCTTCGTCCCCGTCCTGCTCGTGCTGCGCCGCCGCTGGTGGGCGCTCGCGGGCTTCTCGGCGGTCCTCGCGGCACTCGGTGCCTCCTGCCTGGCGGCAGGAGCGACCACGACCGCCTGGCTGCGGACGCTGGGCGGACACTCCTTCGGCGAGGCGGTCGAGAAGGCCCAGTCCTGGAAGATGGAGTCGCTCAGCTCCTTCGCCACGACCGTGACGGGGGTGGCCCGCCTCGATGTCCTCCTCCTCGCGATCGGGGTCGCCGCCCTGGTCGTCTGGACCCGGCGCACCGAGCAGGATCCGTTCTCCGACATCGCCGTCCTGGCAGCCGTCACCGTCACGTTCGCGCCCCACGTGATGCTGTACGACGCCGTGCTGCTCCTCATCCCGGTCTTCTGGATCGCTGCGGCGGGCCGCCTCCACGAGCTCCGGTGGGTCCTCCTGACGATCGGGCTGCTGCAGTTCCTGACCGCCCCGCGCTACCTGGCCGGTCGGGGGGTGGAGGCGCTGCACTGGCTCGCGTGGCCGTGGCCCGCGATCCCGATCGCCGCCCTGACCCTGCTGATGATCCGAGGACGAGGGGCCTTCCCAGATCCGGCGGCACCTCTAGGGTTGGCACCGTGATCACTGCCATCGTCTTCGTGCAAGCCGAGACCGCCCGGATCCCCGAGGTCGCGGAGGCCATCGCGGCCCTCGACGGCGTGAGCGAGGTGTATTCCGTGACGGGCCAGATCGACCTGATCGCCCTGGTGCGGGTCCGCCGACACGAGGACATCGCGGACGTGGTCTCCGACCAGCTCAACAAGGTGCCCGGTGTGGTCGACACCGAGACCCACATCGCCTACCGCGCCTACTCGCGCCACGATCTCGAGTCCGCCTTCGCCATCGGCGTCGACTGAGCCCACCGGGTGTCCCACCTAGTCCGTCGGGACTAGCCAAGCCGGGACCAACGTCGGATTCGCCCCGCAATTCGGGCACCTAGGGTCGTTGCCGGGGGCAACATCTGCCCTGGGAGCAGTCGGGTGTCGGCGGGGAGCGTGTGGTGTTTTTCGGGCGAGTGGTGCGTCTGGTGTGCGTTGCGGCGATCGGGGCGAGCCTCGCCGTGGCGAGCGTGGGCGACGCCCACGCCTCCGTGCTGGCAGCGCCGGGAGGGCTGACGGCCACCGGGTCCAACCCGCCGGTGCTCTCGTGGTCACCCGTGCCCGGTGCCGTGCGCTACGAGGTGCAGGCCGACACCGAGGACGGCTTCTCCACGCCCCCGGTCAAGCAGACCACGGTCGCGACGACGTACGTGCCGACCGCTCTGCTCTCGGCGGGTGACTACTTCTGGCACGTCCGCGCGATCGACGCCGACAACATCGACTCGGACTGGGCCAGTGGCACGAACTTCACGATCAGCCCGGTCGGCGCGCCCACCGGGCTCTCCCCCGACGGCGGCGCGACCCCTTCGGATGCGACGCTGCAGCAGCCCGGCCAGCCGGTGACGCTGAGCTGGCAGCCCGTCGCCGGCGCGAAGTCGTACACGATCGAGGTCGCGCACGACCAGGGCTTCGCCGGCTCGAAGACGTACTCGACGCAGGCGCCGAGCCTCGTGGTGCCCGACGCGCTGCAGCCGCAGGACTACTACTGGCACGTCAAGGCGCTGCTCGACACCGGCATCGAGTCGGCCTTCTCGACGAGCGCGTCGTTCGTGGTGGGGAGCCTCGCGTCTCCCGACAACCTCCGGGTGATCGGCGATGACGGCGCCACGATCGCCGACCCGCAGGACGTCCAGGACGTGATCCTCGCCTGGGACCCCGTGGCGGGCGCGAAGACCTACGACCTGCAGGTCTCCACCGACGACACCTTCCCCGCCTCCAGCCTGGTGGACACCAAGACGGGCCTGCTCTCGAGCCGCTACTCGCCGACCACGACCTACCCCAACAGCGCCTACTTCTGGCGCGTCCGCGCCGTCGACCTGAGCGGCAACCCCACGGGCTGGACCACCACCAGCTTCGTGCGGAAGTGGCTCACGGCGCCCACCGTTGTCGAGCCGGCCCCGTCCGCCGACCCCGCGAACGTCTCCGATCCCCTCGTCCTGCAGTGGACCCCGGTCCGCCACGCGAGCCACTACGAGATCGAGATGGGACCGGACCGCAACTTCTCGCCGGGGACCTACAACTCCTGCCGGGTGGCCGGTACGACGTACACGCCGAGCCAGTTCACGATCAACGTCAGCAGCGCCCAGACGTCGATCCCGGCCGACGACAGGTGCACACCCGTGCCCGGCAACGTCACCTACTGGCAGGTGCGTCCGCTCGACCGCCCGTACTCGAGCGTGAACAACGACGGCGTCGCCGGCCAGTGGTCGGACCTGCAGTCCCTCGTCTACGACCCCGACCTGCAGCGCCTCACGGGCGTGACGCCGGCCGACGGCGCCAGCATCGACGTACCGACGCTCGCCTGGTCCCCTGCCCGTGGTGCCGAGACCTACGCGATCACGGTGAAGAAGGGCACGGCGATCGTCGCGACGGCGACCACGCACAGCACGTCGTACGTCGTGCAGCCCAGCGCTCCTCTCACCGCGGGGACCTACACCTGGTCGATCACGGCCAAGGACGCCGCCGGCCGGGTGGTGTCGATGACCGAGACCAGGTCCTTCGACCTGTCCGGCACGATCCCCGCGGGCTCGGGCGCACCGCTGACGGCCCAGACCGGGACCGCGGCCGACCCCGCGTCGGCGCACGCCCCGCTGCTCAGCTGGACCCCTCTGTCCGTCGGCGGCGCACAGGTGACCTACCAGATCGACGCCAAGGCCCACGGCGCCACCGGGTGGATCGCGCCGTCGTCCACACCGGCCGGCAACATCATCGAGAAGTCCCTGGTGTACCCGGCCGTGACCGACCCGAGCACGTTGTTCTCGGCGCCCGGCACCTACGACTGGGTGGTGTCGGCGTGGGCCAACGGCGAGCTGCAGGCCACCAGCGCGATCAACACCTTCCAGATCTCCTCGCTGTCGGTGCCCGGTGCCACCCAGCGGATCGCCCTGACCGGGGCGGACGTCGACGCCGGCCACACCTGCGCGGCGCCCGTCACCGCATCGCTCCCCGCGTGCGCCACCGTGCCGTCCACGCCGGTGGTCGACTGGGACCCGGTCCCCGGAGCCTCCTTCTACATCGTCTACGTCGCCAAGGACGCAGGCTTCACCAACCTCGTGGAGACCGCGACCGCGATGCCGGCCACGGCCAGCACCCGGTGGGCCCCGACCTTCGCCCAGGCGAAGTCCGCCCTTCCCGACAGCAAGGTTGGCGAGTCGTACTTCGTGCACATCCGTGCCTGCGCCTCGGTGTCGTCCTGCGGCCTCGACCCGGTCTCGACCACGGGCAACGCGACGATGCAGTTCCGGAAGAGCTCGCCGGCCGTCGTCCTGCAGACCCCTGCCGACGGCACCACCGTGAACTCGCCGGTCGTCTCCCTGGACTGGCAGGACTACCGGGACACGAACGCTGCCACGAGCTGGAGCGGGGTCGCCGGCGCTGCCGCGCCCGACCAGTCGGCGATGCAGTACCGGGTCCAGGTGGCCACCGACTCCAGCTTCGGCACGCCGCTGGAGACCGCGGTCGTCGACCAGAGCACCTACACCTCGCCGTCCCGGCTGTATCCCCAGGGCAAGTACTACTGGAGGGTCCAGGCCATCGACGTCGAGAGCAACGACCTGACCTGGTCGCCGACCTACAGCTTCACCAAGTCGACGACCGCACCCCAGCTCCTCGCGCCCCTCGACGGCACCACCGTCGGCGAGACGCCGGCCCTGTCCTGGCAGCCGCAGGCGTTCGCGGCGGGCTACCGCGTCGAGATCTACCGCAACGGGGACACCGCGCTCTCCAGCGGCAACCTGGTGACCGCCGCGAACCTGACCGTCAAGCAGACGTCGTACGTGTACGACAAGCCGCTGCCGCCGGGCGGCTCGCCGTACCTGTGGCGGGTCCGCACCGTGGACCAGAGCGGCAACACCGGACCGTGGACGAGCGTCACCAACCCGGGCACCAGCTTCACGGTGGCCGGCGCGACGCCGACCCTGACCTCGCCCGCCGCGGGTGCGACCGTCCCCGCGAACCAGCTGGTCCTGCGCTGGTCGCCGGTGCCCGGTGCGGTCAGCTACCAGGTCGAGGTGCAGAAGGCCGCCGGCTCGACGGCCATCGACACCGCGGCGACCCGTGCGACGGCGTACGCCCCCTCCCCCACGCAGCAGCTCGCCGCCGGCTCCGACAACTGGCGGGTCATCGCCAAGGACAGCAACAACAACGAGCTCGGTCACTCGGCCTGGCGCGGTGTCGTCGTCACGGCGAGCAACCCGCCGCTGCAGGCGAGCGTCGCACCGTCGATCAGCGGCAACCCGGTCGTCGGCGCCACGCTCACGGCCAACCCCGGCACCTGGCTGGCGAACTCGCCCCGCTTCACCTACCAGTGGCTGCGCAACGGCCAGCCGATCTCCGGTGCGGTCGGCTCGGTCCACCAGGTGGCCTACGCCGACGCCGTCACGAGCATCAGCGTGCGCGTCACCGCGAGCAAGACGGGCTGGGCCGACGGGACGGCCAGCAGCGCCCCGCTGAGCATCCGCAAGGCACCGACCACCACGTCGCTGACGGCGAGCCCGACCCGGCTGCGCCAGGGAACGCGCGCGACCGCGTTCGTGAACGTCTCGGTGCCCGGCTCCCCGACCTCGGCGACCGGCTCCATCAGGATCTACGACCGGCTCGGGACGGGTACGCCGCGGCTGATCAGGACCGTGACGCTCGGCGCGTCCGCCCACGGCCACCTGAACGTGTCCGTGACGATCAAGGGCGTCGGCACCCACCGCCTGCGGGCGACCTACGTGGGCTCGACCCGCAACGCCGCGTCGAGCTCGCCCTGGGTCAAGGTCGTCGCGACCCGCACCTGAGCCGGAGCGGTCAGGCCGAGGCGGCGGCGACCCAGCGGTCGAGCGTCGCCGCGGCCGCACCGGAGTCGATCGCGTCCGCAGCACGGGCCATCCCGGCGCGCAGCGCGTCGAGGGGCGGCTCGCCGGGAGCGTCGTACACCGCCAGCGCGGCTCCCGCGTTGAGGAGTACGGCGTCCCGCACGGCTCCGGTCTCCCCCGCGAGCAGCGCGCGCACCACCGAGGCGTTGTACGCCGCGTCGCCGCCCCGCAGGTCCTCGGCGGTCACCAGCGGCAGGCCGAGCTCGGCCGGATCGACGGTGAACGAGCTGACCGCGCCGTCATGCGCGGCCCATACCTGCGAGGTCGTCGTCGTGGTCAGCTCGTCGAGCCCGTCGTCGCCACGGAAGACCCACGCGTCGACGCCGCGCCGGGCGAACACGCCGGCCATGATCGGGGCCTTGCCGACGAAGGCGCAGCCGATGGCCTGCGCACCCGGCTGAACCGGGTTCGCGAGCGGGCCGAGCAGGTTGAAGAGCGTCCCGATGCCCAGCTCGCGCCGCGGGACCGCCGCGTGCCGCAGGGCCGGGTGGAAGGCGGCCGCGAAGCAGAACGTGATGCCGGCCTCCTCGGCGAGGGCTGCGACCCGGTCGACCGGCAGGTCGAGCCGGACGCCGAGCTCCTCGAGGACGTCGGCCGTGCCAGCCTTGGAGGAGGCGGAGCGGTTGCCGTGCTTGACCACGCGCGCGCCCGCCCCTGCCGCCACGATCGCGGACATCGTCGAGACGTTGACCGAGAACGACCGGTCGCCGCCGGTGCCGACGACGTCGAGGGTCCGGCCGGGCACGCTGATCGGCGTCGCCACCTCGTACATGGCGGCCACGAGGCCGGTCAGCTCGTCGCTGGTCTCCCCCTTGGCCCGCATCGCGACCGCGAAGCCCGCGATCTGCACGGGCGTGGCGTCGCCGGACAGGATCTCGCCCATCGCCCAGCGCGCCTGCGGGAGCGTCAGGTCGTGCCCGGACACGAGCGCGTCGAGGACCTCCGGCCACGAGGTGTCGACCTCGGCCGGGGACGGGGCCGCGGTCACGACGCGGTCGCGGGAACGCGATCGCGCAGCAGCGCGGTCACGACCTCGGCGAGGTGCAGCGGGTCGATCGGGTGCGGCACCGCGGCGTCGGCGCGCGACCAGGTGGCGAGCCATGCGTCCTGCGGCCGGCCGGTCAGCACCAGCAGCGGCGGGCAGTCGCGCAGCTCGTCCTTGAGCTGCTTGGCGATGCCCATGCCTCCCGCTGGCACGGCCTCGCCGTCGAGGACCGCCAGCGCGATGTGGCCGGCGTCCATGTTCTGGATGACGACCGGCTCGGTCGCCACCTCGACGTACTCCAGCTCGGGCAGGTCGGGGTGCGGACGGCGTCCCAGCGCCAGGATGACCTGCTCGCGGGTGTGCACGTCATCGCTGTAGACGAGCACCTTCAGCGGCTTGGGGCTGCTCACGCGGCGCAGCCTACTCGGTCCGCTCCCGGGCGGCCTGCTGCTGCAGCGCCGCGTTCATGGCGAGCCGTGCCTTCTCCTGCGCCTCGAGCCGGTCCAGGCGGTCCAGGCGGCGGTCCTCCCGCTTGGCCTCCTTCATCGACGACTGCACCCACTGCACGAACAGCACGACGAAGAGGACCAGCCCGACGAGGTCTCCCGAGCCCCACAGCAGCCCGCCGGCCAGATGCTGGTCCGACATCGGGGCGGGCAGCCACGGGTCGATCCGGTGCAGGTCGGGGTACCAGGAGCCGCCGAGCAGCTTGTCCTGGCTCATGATCGTGATCCCCAGGAACGCGTGGAACGGCAGCGTGAGCACGGCCAGCAGCACCCGGAACGGGTGGTCCACACGTCCCGGGATCGGGTCGACGCCGACGAGCGGCCAGAAGAACAGGCTGCCGACGAGTACCAGGTGGACGTGCATCAGCTCGTGCACGTAGGCGCTGTGCAGGGAGGCGGAGTACCAGCCGGAGAAGTACAGCGCCCACGGCGAGAGCACGTAGAGCAGGAACGCGAGCGGCGGGAAGGACAGCACCCTCACCACCGGCGAGTGGACCACGGCCAGCAGCCAGCCCCGCGGCCTCGCGGGCAGCGTCCGCAGGGCGAGCGTGACCGGCGCGCCCAGCGCCAGCGCGAGCGGCACCACCATCGCGAGCACCATGTGCTGGGCCATGTGCACGCTGAGCAGGGTCAGGTCGTACGTCGCGAAGCCCGAGCAGGTCGCCACGTAGAACGCCAGCCAGCCCACGGCCCAGGCGATGCTCCGGCCGACCGGCCAGGCGTCCCCGCGCCGTCGCAGCGTCATCACGCCGACGGCGTACAGGCCCACCGCCCAGACCGTCAGGACGGTCGCCAAGGGGTCCATCGACCACAGGCTGACCGACGTGTGCCAGGACAGCGGGGGAAGCGGCTCGATGGTGGCCGGGAGCAGGACGCTCGACACCCGTTGAGCGTAGGACCCGAATCAAGTACGCCGTTTCCAGGGGGTCGGGATGCCAAGGTGCTCGGGTCAGGCAATAATGACGCCCGTGGCGACTTCTGCATCGGCAACCCTTCCTGCCTCGCGCCTGCATGGCCAGCACGACCGACCCAGCATGGTCGCCGTCGGAACGATCATCTGGCTGTCCAGCGAGCTGATGTTCTTCGCGGCCCTGTTCGCGTCGTACTTCACGATCCGAGCGGTCTCCGGCGACATGTGGGCGGAGAACACCTCCCACCTCGCGGTGCCGTTTGCGTCGGTCAACACCACGATCCTGGTGCTGTCCTCGCTGACCTGCCAGATGGGCGTCTTCGCGGCCGAGCGCGGGCAGGTCTCGCGCCAGGGCTCGATCTTCGACGTCATGAAGTGGGGCCTGCGCGAGTGGTTCATCCTCACCTACATCATGGGTGCGGCCTTCATCGGCGGTCAGGCCAAGGAGTACGCCGCGCTGATCCACGAGGGCATCACCATCCCGCACGACGGCTACGGGACGATGTTCTACCTGACCACGGGCTTCCACGGGCTGCACGTCACGGGAGGTCTGATCGCGTTCCTCTTCGTGCTCGGTCGCACCTACGTCGCCAAGCGGTTCACGCACGAGCAGGCGGTCAGCGCCATCGTCGTGTCCTACTACTGGCACTTCGTCGACGTGGTGTGGATCGGGCTGTTCGCGACGATCTACCTCGTCAAGTGACCCCTGAACTGACCAGCTCCCACCGGACCAAGGACTGAATGTGCGCCTCCTGAACCGCTCCGCCGGTCGCCTGTCGCGGTACCGTCGCGGCCCGATCGCCGGCATCGTGGTGCTGCTGCTCGGCCTCCTCCTCACCGGAGGCCTGTACGCCGCCTTCTCGCCGGCCCAGGCCAGCTCCGACTCGGCGGCCGTCAAGCAGGCACAGGTCGAGAAGGGCCGTCAGCTCTTCCTCGTCAGCTGCGCCTTCTGCCACGGGCAGAACGGCGAGGGCGTGCTGACCCAGGGCGGCAGCCAGTACGGCCCGGCCCTGACCGACGTCGGCGGCGCGGCCGTCGACTTCCAGGTCGGCACCGGCCGCATGCCGATGGCCCAGCCCGGCGTCCAGGCCGTCCGCAAGGAGCCGGTCTTCAGCGACACCGAGATCGCCGACCTCGCGGCGTACGTCGAGTCGCTCGGCACCGGCCCGGCCGTGCCCGACGCGGACATGTACTCCACCGAGGGCATGTCGCAGAGCCAGGTCGACGAGCTCGTCCAGCGCGGCGGCCAGATCTTCCTGGCCAACTGCACCGCGTGCCACAACTTCGAGGGTTCCGGCGGCGCCATGCCGCGCGGCGGCTTCGCGCCCCGGATCCGCGGCGTCGACTCCAAGTACATCTACGAGGCGATGCTGACCGGTCCGCAGTCGATGGACACCTTCTCCGACGGCAACATCCCGCCCGAGGACAAGAAGGCCGTCATCGCCTACCTCAACAACCTCAACGAGACCCCGAGCTACAGCGGCCTGACCCTCGGCGGTCTGGGCCCGGTGAGCGAAGGCCTCATCGCATGGGTGGTCGGCCTCGGCTTCCTGGTCGGCTTCGCCGTCTGGATCGCGGCCCACACCACGCGGACGACCAAGAAGAAGGACGGTGCTTCGGCGTGACCGACCACACCCCTCCCGTCGACGGCCACGGAGGCGAGCTGGTCCCCGCGGGGCCGATCGCGGACCCGGGCCTGCCTGAGCACGTCTGGCGTCCCACCGACGTCGACCCGCATGCCGAGAAGCGTGCCGAGCGCCAGGTGGCGGGGCTGTTCGGCCTGTCCGCCGTGTGCACGATCCTGTTCGTCGTCTCCTACTTCGTCTTCCACGTGGGCGACCACTGGACGGTGTGGATGGGCCACGGCGTCTCGACCATCGCGCTCGGCCTGACCCTCGGCCTGGCCCTGCTGTTCATCGGCATCGGCATCATCCAGTGGGCCCGCAAGCTCATGGGTGACCACGAGATCAGCGAGCTGCGCCACCCGGCCCGCTCCGACGACGAGTCCCGCGAGGGCACGCTCGCCGCGCTGGCCCAGGGCCTGGAGGAGGCCGGCATCGCCCGCCGTCCCCTGATCCGCAACTCGCTGCTCGGCGCGGTCGGCCTGGTCGGCGTACCGGCCATCCTGGTGCTGCGCGACCTCGGCCCGCTGCCGGGCGACAAGCTGTACCACACGATCTGGGGCATGGGTACGCCGGACAAGCCGATGCGCATCGTCCGCGACGCCATCTGGACCCCGATCCTGGCCTCCGACCTGGAGATCGGCGACCTGGTCAACTGCCAGCCCGACGCCTACAAGAACCCGGAGCGCTACGGCATCGACCCCGCGCTCGTCGAGGGCACCGAGCTGCAGGTCCAGAAGTCCAAGGCCTCCCTGATCCTGCTCCGCATGGACCCGGCCGACATCAAGCCGGGCAAGGACTCGCAGGGCAACTCGACCGCGAACTGGAGCTACCAGGGCATCGTCGCCTACTCCAAGATCTGCACCCACGTCGGCTGCCCGATCTCGCTGAACGAGCGGACGACCCACCACCTGCTGTGCCCGTGCCACCAGTCGACCTTCGACCTGTCCAACTCGGGCAAGGTCGTCTTCGGCCCGGCCGGGCGCCCCCTCCCCCAGCTGCCGATCACGGTCGACAGCGACGGATACCTCGTGGCACAGCGTGACTTCGACGAACCGGTCGGACCTAGCTTCTGGGAGCGTGATTACTATCAGCACGTCTGAGACCGTGGCTAAGACCAACGGTACGAAGCCCGCGACGGTCACCGGCGGCGGCAAGACCGCCGGCGTGGTCGCGAACTGGGCCGACGAGCGGCTGGGCCTGGCCAGCCTGGCGAAGAAGAACCTGCGCAAGGTCTTCCCGGATCACTGGTCCTTCATGCTCGGCGAGATCGCGCTGTGGAGCTTCGTCGTACTGCTCCTCACCGGCGTCTTCCTGACCCTGTGGTTCGACCCGAGCATGTCCGAGGTGACCTACAACGGGTCGTACGCGCCGCTGCGCGGCGTCGAGGTCTCCTCGGCGTACGCCTCGGCGATGAACATCTCCTTCGACGTCCGCGGCGGTCTCCTGCTCCGGCAGATGCACCACTGGGCGGCGATGATCTTCATCGCCTCGATGATGATCCACCTGATGCGGGTCTACTTCACCGGCGCGTTCCGCAAGCCGCGTGAGGTCAACTGGGTCATCGGCTGCCTGCTGCTGCTCCTGGGCACCCTGGAGGGCTTCACCGGCTACTCGCTGCCCGACGACCTGCTCTCCGGCACCGGCGTCCGCGCGGCCGACGGCTTCATGAAGGCCTCGCCGATCGTCGGCACCTACCTGTCGTTCTTCCTCTTCGGCGGCGAGTTCCCGGGCAACGCGATCATCCCGCGGCTCTACTCGATCCACATCCTGCTGATCCCGGGCATCCTGCTGGGCCTGATCGCCGCCCACATGATGCTGCTCGTCTACCACAAGCACACGCAGTGGGCCGGCCCCGGACGCACCGAGGAGAACGTCGTCGGCTACCCGATGCTCCCCGTGTACGCCGCCAAGGCCGGTGGCTTCTTCTTCATCGTGTTCGGCACCATCGCCCTGCTGGGCGGCCTGTTCTCGCTGAACCCGGTCTGGAAGTTCGGCCCCTACGACCCGTCCAAGGTCACCGCGGGCTCGCAGCCCGACTGGTACATGGGCTGGCCCGACGGCCTGCTGCGCATCATGCCCGCCTGGGAGACGCACCTGCTGGGGCACACGATCTCCTGGAACATCATGGTTCCGATCCTGATCGCTCCCCCGACGTTGCTGGTCGTGCTGATCCTGCTCCCGTTCATCGAGAACTGGGTGTCGGGTGACAAGCGCGAGCACCACCTGCTGCAGCGTCCGCGGAACGCTCCGACCCGGACCGCGCTCATGGTCTCGCTGATGACCTTCTACGGCCTGGCCTGGACCGCGGGCGGCAACGACATCATCGCGATCAAGTTCCACCTGAGCATCAACGAGATCACCTACTTCCTGCGGGGAGCGGTGTTCATCGGGCCGGCGATCGCCTTCATCATCACCCGCCGGTGGTGCATCTCGCTGCAGCGTCACGACCACGAGAAGCTGCTGCACGGCTACGAGTCGGGCGTCCTGGTCCGCACCGCAGCCGGTGGGTACGCCGAGAAGCACCTGCCGCTCGGCGAGGCCAAGGCGTTCGCGCTCACCGCGCGGACGACCGACACCTACCTCGACGAGGAGCAGCTGGCTGCCGAGGAGGCCGCCTACATGGGCAAGTTCCCGAAGCTGCGGGCGCGTCTCCAGCGGCTGTACTTCGCGGACAACATCCCGAACGTGACCCCGGAGGAGCTGCACGAGGCGCAGCACCACGCCGAGCACGAGCTCCACGAGCTCGAGGAGCAGATCGCGATCGGCCCCAACCGGCACGGTCCGACCGTCGGTCACTGATCGCCTGAACCACGAAGGCCCGCTCCCCCACGGGGAGCGGGCCTTCGTGCGTGTCGTGCCTATCGGCCGAGCGCGTCTCCGGCGATCGCCGGCCGCGCCTAGAGGGCTGAGTCGGCCTTGTACTGCTTGAACGGGATGTTCCAGTCGCCGTACCCGTTGGTGGGCTCCATGGGCCGGGAGGTGCCGGTGTACTCGACGACGTCGCCACGGCGGCTCATGGCGAACAGCCACGCGGCGTTCTCCGTGCTCATGCCGGTGCAGCCGTGCGAGACGTTCGAGTGGCCCTGGTAGGCGACCGACCATGGCGCGGCGTGGATGAACTCCCCGGAGTAGGTGAGCCGCATGGCCCACCGGACGCCCTTGATGTTGTACGCGTCGGCTCCGGTGATGCCGACGGTCTCGGAGTTCATGTCCTTGGAGGAGAACTTCTCGATGATGACCTTGGTGCCCGAACGGGTCGTGTACGCCGGCTGCTGGCCGGTCGTGATCGGGATCGTCCGCAGCAGCTTGCCGTTGGAGAACACCCGCATCCGGTCGGTCTTGGTGTCGACCTTGTAGATGTGCGCCGCACCGACGTCGAAGCTGATGCTCTTGTCGAGCTGGCCGTAGATGCCGTCGCCCGCGTCGACCCCGTTGACGTCGGCGGAGACCGACACGTGGGTGCCCGCCTTCCAGTAGCTCTTCGGGCGCCAGCGCACCTCGTTGCTGCTCAGCCAGTGCCAGCTGCCCGGCTGGGCCGGCGAGGACGTGACGTGGAGGTTCTCCTCGATCGCCCGACGGTTCTTGACCGGTACGTCGAAGGTGACGATGACCGGCATGCCGATGCCGACCGTCTCGCCCTGCAGCGGCGCGATCGAGGGGTAGGTCTGCTGCGCCAGCGTGAGCGCCTGCGTGGTGAAGCGGGTGGTCTTCGTGACCGGCTGCCCCGCCTCGTCGGTGCCCGTCGAGGTCAGCGTGTACGCGGTCGCGGGCTCGAGCCGATCCCCCGCGGTCCAGGAGCTGCCGTCCTTCGCCAGCTCGCCGGTGACCTTGCCCTTGGCGGACGTGAGCCGGACCGACGACAGCGTGGCGTGCTCGGCCGTGACGGCCACCAGCGTCGACACGGGGACGTGACGGGCGCCCTTATGGACGTTCACCGACACGACGGCGGTGCTGTCCGCCGCGGCCGCGGTCGTGCCACTGGAGGCCGCTCCGGGCCCTCCGGCGGCCTTCTCCCCTGCTCCGCAGCCGGCGAGCACCAGCGCGGCCGCGCCGATCACGGCGACGGTCTGCAGGCGGGGGAAATCCAGAGTCTTGCGCACCGGATGAGGATAACGGGGGGCACCTACAGAACCCGAAAGGTCGCGGAAGCCACTCGAAAAACGGCGGAGCCGCCCCGAGGGGCGGCTCCGCGGTGAGGCCGGCAGCGTGGCGGGAGCCACGCTCGGCCCATGGGGGTCAGTGGGCGTGCTCTCCGCGGTAGTACTCGAAGACCATCCCGCTCAGCGCGAGGGCCCCGAGCACGAACCCGATGATGAGCAGCCAGTAGGCCAGCATCGCGACGGCGACGACGATCACGCCGAGCGCCAGGCCGCACCACATCGGCCACCAGGAGTACGGCGGGAAGAAGCCGAGCTCGCCGGCGCCCTCCGCGATCTCGCCGTCCTTGCGGTCCTCCGGGCGGGCGTCCATGCGCTTGGCGTGGAAGCCCAGGTAGAGGGTGATCATCGAGCACAGCAGCGTGGTCATGATCAGCGCCGAGGTGCCGGTCCAGTCACCGCAGTGGTAGCTGCCGCTGGCGTCGGCGACGTGGCCGCAGTGCGTCCCGGCGTCCGTGACCAGCCAGTAGGCGGGCGTCACCAGGACGAGGAAGACCGTGGTGAGACCGAAGATCCAGCTCTCGATCTTCATCAGGCGTGACCGTCCTTCTTGATCGTGTCGCCGGTGGTGTCGACGAGCTCGGTCAGGTCGTCGTCCATCTCGATGGCGGCGATCTCCGGGTGGTGCAGGTCGAAGGCCGGGGACTCCGACCGGATCCGCGGGAGGCTGTCGAAGTTGTGGCGCGGCGGCGGGCAGCTCGTCGCCCACTCCAGCGACCGTCCCCAGCCCCACGGGTCGTCGGTGTTGACCATCGGCGCCCGCTTGTTGGTGATGTAGACGTTGTAGAAGAACGGGATGAACGAGGTCGCCAGGATGAACGAGCCCAGCGTCGAGATCTCGTTGAGCGTCGTGAACCCGTCACGCGGCAGGTAGTCGGCGTACCGCCGCGGCATGCCCTCGATGCCCAGCCAGTGCTGGACGAGGAAGGTGGTGTGGAAGCCGATGAACAGCAGCCAGAAGTGGATCTTGCCGAGCCGCTCGTCGAGCATCTTGCCGGTGAGCTTGGGCCACCAGAAGTAGTAGCCCGCGAACATCGCGAACACCACGGTGCCGAAGACCACGTAGTGGAAGTGGGCGACCACGAAGTAGGAGTCGGACACGTGGAAGTCCAGCGGCGGGCTGGCCAGGATGACGCCGGTCAGACCACCGAAGAGGAAGGTCGTCAGGAAGCCCATCGCCCACAGCATCGGGGTGTCGAACCTGATCGACCCGCCCCACATGGTGCCGATCCAGTTGAAGAACTTCACGCCTGTCGGGACCGCGATGAGGAACGTCATGCCGGAGAAGAACGGCAGGTTCACGGCACCGGTCACGAACATGTGGTGCGCCCAGACCGCGACCGAGAGGATCGCGATGCCGAGCGTGGCGGCCACGAGGCCGACGTACCCGAAGATCGGCTTGCGGCTGAAGACCGGCAGCACCTCGGAGATGATGCCGAAGAACGGCAGCGCGATGATGTACACCTCGGGGTGCCCGAAGAACCAGAACAGGTGCTGCCACAGGATGGCGCCACCGTGCGAGGTGTCGAAGACGTGCGCGCCGATCTGACGGTCGGCCTCGAGCGAGAGCAGCGCACCGGCCAGGATCGGGAAGGCGATGAGGACCAAGATCGCGGTGATCAGCACGGTCCACACGAAGATCGGCATCCGGAACATGGTCATGCCGGGGGCACGCATGCAGATGATGGTCGTGATGAAGTTGACCGCGCCGAGGATCGTGCCCAGACCGGCCATCCACAGACCCATGATCCACAGGTCACCGCCGGCGCCGGGGCTGTTCACCGAGTCGGACAGCGGCGTGTAGGCGAACCACCCGAACGACGCCGCCCCCTGCGGGGTGAAGAAGCCGGCTCCGGCGATCAGGCCGCCGAGCAGGTACAGCCAGTAGCTGAACATGTTCAGGCGCGGGAACGCCACGTCGGGCGCGCCGATCTGCAGCGGCATGACCGCGTTGCCGAAGCCGAAGAACAGCGGCGTCGCGAACAGCAGCAGCATGATCGTGCCGTGCATCGTGAAGAGCTGGTTGTACAGCTCCTCGTTGACGATCTGCTGGCCCGGGTAGGCGAGCTCGGCACGCATGATCAGCGCCATGATGCCGGCCGCGATGAACCAGAACATCGCGGTGACGAAGTACAGGTTGCCGATCAGCTTGTGGTCGGTCGTGGTGAGTGCGCGGACGAGCAGCAGACCCAGGGGCTTGCGCTGCGTCGTCTCGGCGGAGCGAGCGGCGGTGGCAGTCACTCGGAGCCCTCCTCGAGGTCGTTGCCGTTCAGGTACGGCGTGCTCGCGTACGACCCGCCCAGCACCGGCTGGTCGGAGGTGTGCGCAGGGTTGTTGGCCAGGGCGGCCATGTCCTTCTGGTACTGCTCCCAGCTCACGACGTGGACGTTGAACAGCATCCGCGAGTGGTAGGTGCCGCACAGCTCGTAGCACTTGCCGGCGTACGTGCCCTCGGTGATCGGGGTGATCTGGTACTGGTTGTGCTCACCCGGGACCACGTCCATCCGCATGCCGAAGGCGGGAATGCCGAAGTCGTGGATGACGTCGGGGCTGTAGAGCTTGAACAGGACCGTCTTGTTGACGGGGATCTCCAGGGTCGGGATGTCCTCACCGGTGCCGGAGACGAAGACGTTCTTGCCGTTCGGGGCGGTCTGGTTGAACGTCCACTCCCACTTCTGGCCGACCACGTTGACGGTGACGTCGGGGTGGGGGCTGACCTCGAGCGCGAAGTTCTGGACGCGCACGGTGTGGGCGAAGAACGCGACGACCATGATGATCGGGAAGATCGTGTAGAAGATCTCGATCGGCAGGTTGTAGCGGGTCTGGACGGGGACCTCGTCGTCGCTGCGACGACGGAACCACCACGCCGATCCGAGGATCAGCGCCCAGGTGACCACGCCGGTCGCCAGCGCGGCGATCCAGGCGCCCTGCCACAGGGCGAGGATGTGCTGCCCGGTGGTGCTGGCCTGGACCGGCATGCCGAAGCGTTCCCACTGGTTGTCGGTCGCGCAGCCGCTCAGGCTCAGGGCCAGGACGACGAAGCCGGCGAGCAGGACCGGTCGGCGAAGCCGCCGACGGGGCACCCGCGTGCGCTCGGGGAGCTTGAAGCCCACGAACGAGCCTTCCTCTCGAGGGTCAGAACATCCGAAGAGTATCGGAATCTGCGGGCCCGGTGCCCGGAGGGTCGGGTTTGGATTCGGGGCGCGTCGCGGCGCCGCCGGGATGTCCTAATCTCGACGTGTGGAACCAGTTTCGAGGCGCTATCTCGACACCGCCTCGACCGAGCCCCTGCACCCCGCCGCACGCGATGTCCTCCAGGCGGCCCTGGAGCGCGGGTACGCCGATCCGCGGCGGCTCCACCACGAGGGCCGCGACGCCCGCCTGCTGCTCGACAACGCCCGGGCCGTCGTGGCCGACTGCCTCGGCGCCCACCCCGACGAGGTCGGATTCGTCGCGTCGGGGACCGACGCGGTGCACCGCGGGCTGCTCGGCCTGGTGCCTGAGGGCGGCACGATCGTGCACTCGGCGATCGAGCACTCCGCGGTCCTCCATGCGGCGCAGTGGCGGGGAGGAACGCACCACAGCGTGCCGGTCGACGCCCAGGGACGGGTCGACCCGTCGGCCGTCGGCGAGGCCGCGGCGGCTCCCGGCGTCGCAGCCGTGGCACTGCAGCACGCCAACCAGGAGGTCGGGACGCTGCAGGCCGTCGACGACCTCGAGCTGCCCGCCGGCGTACCGCTGCTGGTCGACGCGGCCGCCTCCGCTGGCCGCACCCCGCTCCCCCGCCGCTGGGACGTCCTCACCGCCTCCGCGCACAAGTGGGGCGGCCCGGCCGGCGTCGGTGTCCTCGTCGTACGCCGCGGCACCCGGTGGTCCTCTCCGTTCCCCGGCGACGACGGCCTCGACGCTCCAGGCTTCGCGAACGTCCCGGGCGCGCTGGCGTCCGCGGCCGCGCTCCAGGCGGTGATCGCCGAGCAGGAGACCGTCGCCGACCGCCAGTTCCGTCAGGTGCAGCGGATCCGCGAGGCGCTCGAGCGGCTCCCGGACACCGAGGTGCTCGGCGACCCGGTCCGCCGGCTGCCGCACCTGGTCACCTTCTCCTGCCTGTACGTCGCCGGGGACGAGCTCGTCGCCGGCCTGGACCGGCAGGGGTTCGCCGTCGCGAGCGGCTCCGCGTGCACGGCCTCCACGTTGGAGCCCAGCCACGTGCTCGCCGCGATGGGCGCGCTCACCCACGGCAACGTGCGGGTGTCCGTGGGTCGCGAGACCACCGACGAGGACGTCGACGCGTTCTGCGCGGCCGTCACCGAGGTGGTCACCGGGATCCGGCGGGGAGCCGGCCTGTGAGTCGCATCGAGATCGACTGCCGCGACCAGCCGTGCCCACGCCCGATCATCGAGCTGGCGAAGGCGATCGGACAGGTGGCGATCGGCGAGGAGCTCGCGGTGGTCGCGCGCGACCCGGCCGCGCGCTACGACGTACCGGCCTGGTGCCGCATGCGCGGTCAGGAGTACGTCGGCGCGGAGACCACCGATGCCGGCGACCCCGTCTACGTGGTGCGCCGGCTCGGCTAGCTGCTCCTTGCTGCTATTCGACGTGCTGGGCGATCTCGGTCGCCGCGTCGTCGCCGTAGGACTCGCGGATCCGGGCGACGAACTGGTCGGAGGTGAAGTCGTACTCCTGGGTGCCGACCGTCTCCACGACGTACGCCGCCAGGACGCAGCCGACCTGGCAGGCGCGCTCCAGCGACAGCCCCCAGTTGATGGCGGCGAGGAAGCCGGAGCGGAACGCGTCGCCGACACCGGTGGGCTCGATCGCGGTGACGTTCGCGGCGGCCGGGACCTCGAGCTTGAGGCCCTCCTTGTCGGTGACCCGGACGCCGTCCTTGCCCAGGGTGGTGACCTGCAGGCCGACCCGGTCGAGCACCTCGTCGGCGGTCCAGCCGGTCTTCTTCTCGATGACGTGCGACTCGTACTCGTTGGAGAACAGGATCGCGGCGCCCTCGATGAGGTCGCGGATCAGGTCGCCCTCGGCGAACGCGAGCTGCTGGGAGCAGTCGGCGATGAACGCGTAGCCGCGCTGGCGGCACTCGTGGGTGTGCCGGCGCATGCCCTCGGGGTCGTCCGCTCCGACCAGGACGTACGACGGGGTGCCGACCCGCTCGACGATGGGGAGCAGCTCGATCTGGCTCGCCTCGCTCATCGCGCCAGGGTAGAACGACGCGAACTGGGCCATCGAGCTGTCGGTGGTGCACACGAAGCGCGCGGTGTGCTTGCTGTCGGAGATGTGGACCGAGTCGCAGTCGACGCCGTTGCGCTCCAGCCAGGAGCGGTAGTCGGCGAAGTCCTCACCGGCAGCGCCGACCAGGACCGGGCGCAGGCCCAGCTTGGCCAGGCCGAAGCACATGTTCGGGGCTACGCCGCCCCGGCGTACCTCCAGGTCGTCGACGAGGAAGGACACCGAGAGCTTGTCGAGCTGGTCGGGAACCAGCGAGTCGGCGAACCTGCCGCCGAAGGTCATCAGGTGGTCGGTCGCGATCGATCCGGCGATGAGCAGGGGGCCGTTGGGAGCAGTCACGGGCCGAAACCCTACGCGGACGCCCGGCGGACCGTTTGTCACCGGGTGGAAAACTTCGTGTTGCTACTCGTCGGTACCCCTGGGTCTACCCCTCGGTAACCCCTAGCGTCGAAGCATGACGCCGTACGAGGAGCTCGCCCCGCTCGCCGAGATGAAGACCGACTGCGAGGCGGTCAACCGCCGGCTGGAGGGCGCCGCCGCGAAGGCCGTCCGTCCCGCTCCGAGCATCCACTTCGACGAGTTCGTCCAGGACCTGCCCAAGAAGGGCATCGAGGTCTCCGAGGCCGCCCAGCGCCTCGCCGCGGCGATCTTTGACTGAGCTCCACCAGAACGCAGGAAACGCCGACGGCCTCCGGGAGATCCCGGAGGCCGTCGGCGTTGTCAGGCGATGCTCAGGCGGTGCTCAGTGGAAAGAGTCTCCACAGGCGCACGAGCCGGTCGCGTTCGGGTTGTCGATCGTGAAGCCCTGCTTCTCGATCGTGTCCACGAAGTCGATGACCGCGCCGTTGAGGTAGGGGACGCTCATCCGGTCGACCACGACGGACACGCCGTCGAAGTCGGTGACGACGTCACCGTCGAGGGTGCGCTCGTCGAAGAACAGCTGGTAGCGCAGGCCGCTGCAGCCGCCGGGCTGCACGGAGATCCGCAGCTGCAGGTCGTCGCGACCCTCCTGCTCCAGCAGGCTCTTGACCTTCGCAGCCGCAACCGGGCTGACGTTGATCTGGTCCTCACGGCGGTCGGTCAGCACCGGAGCGGTGACCGTCTGGGTCCCGCCCGCGCCGGCCGCAGTCGTCGCCGGGGTCTCGGTGGTCGCGCCGTGGCTGTGGCCGCAGCCGCATCCGTCGCTCATGGTGACTCCATCTCGTCGAGCAGAACTATCAACAGGTCCAATGGTCGCACAGCGCCGGTTATTCCCTCACTCCCAGACGAGAACCGGCTTGACCACCTTGCCCGACGCGCTGTCGGCGACCGCCTGCGCGATCTGGTCGAAGGGGTAGGTCGTGATCAGCCCGTCGACGTCGAACCGGCCGTCGCCGCGGCGCGCGACCAGGTCCGGGATGGCCGTCAGGGGGTCGCACTCCCCCTCCAGCGAGGAGCGCACGATCTTGCCCGACTGGAGCAGGTCGATGGCGTCGATGGTGTACTCCGCGGCCCCCAGCCCGAGCGCGATCAGCACGCCCTTGGGGCGCAGCGAGTGCTGGGCCTGGAGCACCACGGCCGGGATCGCCGTGCTGTCGATGGCGTACGCCGCTCCGCCACCGGTCGCCGCCCTGACCCGCTCCTCGACGGGGGAGCTGTCGTCGAGGGGGTCGAGCGCGATGGCGCCGTACCCCTCGGCGATGGCGCGCCGCGAGGCGACCGGGTCGACGGCGACGACGGTCTCCATGCCGGCCCCGCGCGCGGCGGCGACGGCGGCGAGGCCGACCGCGCCGGCGCCGAAGACCACCAGGCTCTCCCCCGGCCTCGGGTCCGTGCCGCCGAGCACCAGGTTGAGCACCGTCCCGGCACCGGTCTGGAAGCCGCAGCCGAACGGTGCGAGCCGGGTGAGGTCGAGTGACCTGTCGACCACGACGCAGTTGTCGGCGTACGCGAGGGCGTGCCGGGCGAAGCTGGACTGGCCGAAGAAGCTGCCGAGCACGTTCTGCTCGCCCCGGCGCATGGTCGTCGAGCCGTCGGCCCGCATCCCCATGTAGTTGAGCAGCAGCGACTGCTCGCAGTAGCCGACGTCGCCCGCGTTGCAGGGCCCGCAGGCACGGCAGGAGCGGAAGCTGAGCACGACGTGGTCCCCCACCTCGATGCCGGTCACGTCGGCGCCCACCGCCTCGACCACGCCGGTGCCCTCGTGGCCGGCGACCATGGGGAACATCTCGGCCGGCAGCATCGTCGGCACGGTCAGGTCGGTGTGGCACAGCCCGGTGGCGACGATGCGCACGAGTACCTCGTCGGCACGGGGCTCGTCGAGCTCGACCTCGGAGAGCACGAAGGGGCCGCCGGGCTCCTCGACCAGGGCGACGGTGGTCCTCACGCCTCACGCTCCAGCCAGAAGTAGTAGAGGTCGGCGATGCCGAAGGCGCTGGCGAGCTTGCCGTTCATGATGCCCATCAGGGTGGTGTCGTCGACCTTCTTGAAGTGGTCGAAGACCGGCTGCTTGTCGTAGACCATGGTCGCGGTGACCTCGCCGCGGAAGCCGACCATCCACAGCGACGCCTCGCCCAGGGCGCCACCCTCGAGGTTGGAGTAGAGCTCGCCGTCCTCGTCGCGGCAGATCAGCGGCTTGGCGTCCAGCGGCCCCTCGAAGCGCTTGCCGTGCCAGCGGGAGCGCTCGAGCACCTTGCTGATGACGTGCCCGGTCGCGAAGTCGCCGCCGCGCCAGGCGCCGAGGATCTCCTCCACGGTCACGGTGTCGAGATCGGCCCAGAGGGCATCCAGGTCGGCGGGGTCCACCCGATCGGCGTCCCGGAACGCCTCGAAGCGGCTGCGGAGGTCGGTCATGGGACCAAACTAGAACACGTTCCAGCCTGGCGCTATCGGGACCACGTCCTGGCGACCCGCTCGGCGACCTCGGCCAGGACCGTGGCCGGCTCGGCGAGGGCGCGGTCGGCGCCGGCGCTCTCGACCAGCGAGTACGCCGCATCCATGCCCAGCGCCCGCATCTCCCGCGCGCCCACGTCCACGCGCCCCGCGATGACCACGCACGGACGCAGCGCCTCGGCCGCGACCGCCGCGACGCCGGCCGGCACCTTGCCCGCACGGCTGCTGAAGTCGAAGGCGCCCTCGCCGGTGATCACGACGTCGGCCCGGCGGGCCCGGCCGGCCAGGTCGGTGAGGTCGGCGACCAGCTCGATGCCGGAGACCCGACGGGCGCCCAGGAGCATCAGCCCGAACCCGATCCCGCCGCCCGCGCCCGCCCCCGGCTCCAGCGCCAGCCGCTTGTCGGTCAGGTCCGCGAAGCGCTGCAGCGTCGCGTCGACCCAGGGCAGGTCGGCCTCGGCCAGGCCCTTCTGCGGCCCGAAGGTCTTGGCGGCACCGAACAGGCCGGCGAGCGGGCTGTCGACGTCGCTGGCCAGCACCAGCTCGATCCCCTGGAACAGGGCCTGGGGGCCGGTCAGGTCGACCGCCTCGATCGTGCGCAGGCCGTGCGGCCCGTCGTCGAGGTCTCCCCCGTCGGCGTACGCCCCGAGGGCGGCCAGCAGGCCCGCTCCCCCGTCGGTCGTCGCCGTGCCGCCGACGCCGACCACGATCCGCCGCGCCCCGGCCTCGAGCGCATGGGCGAGCAGTACGCCGACGGCGTGGCTGCTGCGGCGCAACGGGTCGGAGTCGCCGGCCACCGCCAGGCCGACCGCCTGGGCGCACTCGAGGTAGACGGTGTCACCGTCGCGCAGCAGCGTCGCCGGGAGCGCGTCGTACTGGACGTCCTGGTCGGGCAGGCCGGTCACGGCGGTGGCCAGGAGCTCGCCGCCGACGGCCGCCTGGACGACGTCGACGAAGCCCGGCCCGCCGTCGGACATCGGGGCCAGGTCGACCTCGTCGCCGGGGGCATGGCGACGCCAGCCGTCCGCGATCGCGTCGGCCGCCTCGACGGCGCTCAGCGTGCCGGCGTACTTGTCGGGTGCCACGAGGACGCGCATGGGCCCAACCCTAGGGTTGGCGCCATGCGGATCCGGCCGATGACCGTCGCCGACGTGCCGGTCTGCGCCGCGATCAGCGACGACGCGTTCCTCGCGGTCGACCTCGCGACGCACCGGCCGGGGCTGCCGCCACCGCAGCGGCGGACCGCGGCGCACACCGCGCGCTGGATCGCGCGGACCTCGGTCACCGTCACGACCGACCCCGATGGCTGCGTGGTCGCCGAGGACGGCGGCGAGGTCGTCGGCTTCGCGACCGGCTTCCGGCGCGAGCAGGTCTGGTGCCTGGCGACGTACGCCGTCCGGCCGGCCCTGCAGGGCCGCGGCATCGGCCGGGAGCTGCTCGACGCCGCGCTCGCCCATGCCGCCCTGTGCCCGCGCTGGCTGCTGTCGGCCTCGGCAGATCCGGCCGCGTGCCACCGCTACCGGCTCGCGGGGTTCACCCTCGTGCCGCAGTCGTCGTTCTTCGGGCCCGTGGACCCCGCAGCGCTGCCGGCCGACCACGGCGTCCGGATGGGCGTCCCCACCGACCACGCCTGGATCGACGACCTGGACCGCGCGATCCGGGGCGGCTCGCACGCACCGGACCGGGCGGCGCTCGAGGCGTCCGGCGGGCTACTGGTGTGCGACGACCGGAGCGGCTATGCCTACGCCGGCCCCGGCGGAGTGGCGCTGCTCGCAGCCGACCGTGTGGCGAGCGCCGAGCGACTGCTCGTCCGGGCGCTGCGCGACGCGGGGCCCGGCTTCGCCCTGCACCACGTCACCGAGGCCAACCCCTGGGCGCGCGACCTCGCCCTCGCGGCGGGGATGACCCAGGCCCCGCGAGGACACCTCGGGGTGCGCGGGATGGCGGCGCCGCCGGCGTACGTCCACCACGGCTCACTGCTCTGAGCGACCCCGCCCTAGGATCGGGGCATGAGCACCGTGGACCTTCCGCTGCTTCCGCTCGGCCGGGGCACCGACCCGCTCTCCGAGCGTGGCGTCGACTGCCCGGGCGACCTGCCGGAGGCCTCCGACCCCGACCTGGTCGCCCGCGCCAAGGCGGCCAAGGAGGCGCTCGGCGAGCGGCTCTTCGTGCTCGGCCACCACTACCAGCGCGACGAGGTCATCCAGTTCGCCGACGTCACCGGCGACTCCTTCAAGCTCGCGCGTGACGCGGCGGCCCGCCCCGAGGCTGAGTACATCGTCTTCTGCGGCGTGCACTTCATGGCCGAGTCCGCCGACATCCTCACGACGGCCGACCAGCAGGTGATCCTGCCCGACCTGGCCGCCGGCTGCTCGATGGCCGACATGGCCCGGATCTTCCAGGTGGAGAAGGCCTGGGAAGCGCTCGCCGCGGCAGGCGTCCAGGACCTCGTCGTACCGGTCACCTACATGAACTCCAGCGCCGCGATCAAGGCGTTCTGCGGCCGCAACGGCGGCGTCGTCTGCACCTCGTCCAACGCCGAGGTCGCCCTGGACTGGGCCTTCCAGCAGAAGGGCGAGGACACCAAGGTCCTCTTCCTGCCCGACCAGCACCTGGGCCGCAACACCGCCGTGCTCAAGCTCGGCTACCGCCTCGAGGACTGCGTGGTGTGGAACCCGCTCAAGCCCAACGGCGGGCTCACCCTCGAGCAGATCCGGGACGCCAAGGTCATCCTGTGGCAGGGCCACTGCTCGGTCCACGGCCGCTTCTCCGGCGACGTCATCGACGAGCTGCGGGCCAAGATCGACGGCCTCAACGTGATCGTGCACCCCGAGTGCCAGCACGAGGTCGTGCTGAAGGCCGACCTGGTCGGATCGACCGAGTTCATCATCAAGACGATCGAGGAGGCGCCGGCCGGCTCCAGCTGGGCCATCGGCACCGAGCTCAACCTCGTCCAGCGCCTGAAGAACGCGCACCCGGACAAGAACATCGTCTTCCTCGACCGCAACGTCTGCTACTGCTCGACGATGAACCGGATCGACCTGCCCCACTTCGTGTGGGCGCTGGAGAACCTCGTCGCCGGCAACGTGGTCAACGTCATCGAGGTCGACCCGCAGACCGAGGCGGACGCCCTGGTCGCGCTGCAGCGGATGCTCGACCTGCCCGGGAAGACCCACCGTGACTGATGCGCTGCCGCCGTGCCCGGCCTGCGGCAGCGAGTACACCTATCCCCTCGGCGACCTGATGGTCTGCCCGGAGTGCGCCCACGAGTGGTCGCCCTCCGAGGCGGCCGCCGAAGCCGACGCCGCCGCGGCGGCCGCGATCGTCAAGGACGCGAACGGCAACCCGCTCGCCGACGGTGACGACGTGGTGGTCATCAAGGACCTGCCCGTCAAGGGCGCTCCGAGGGCCATCAAGGCCGGCACGAAGGTCCGCGGCATCCGCCTGGTCGACCCCGAGGCCGTCGTGGGCGGCCACGACATCGACTGCAAGGTCGACGGCTTCGGATCGATGCAGCTCAAGTCCAGCGTGGTCAGGAAGGCCTGAAGTGTTCAAGCGGAACAAGCCCGAGGAGATCTCGGCCGATGCCCTGAAGGCGCCGGCCAAGGAGTCCGGGAAGGGCCGTCCCACGCCCACCCGCAAGGAGGCCGAGGCCGCGGCCAAGGAGCGCGCGAAGGTGCCGCGCACCCGCAAGGAGATGGCCACCGCCGAGCGGCAGCGCCGGATGAGCGCCCAGCAGAAGGCGCGCGAGGCGATGAAGACCGGCGACGACCGCTACCTCCCGGCGCGCGACAAGGGTCCCGTACGCCGCTTCGTGCGCGACTTCGTCGACTCCCGCTTCTCCATCGTGGAGATGCTGATCCCGCTGCTGATCGTCTCGCTCTTCCTCGGCTGGAGCGGCAACCAGAACCTCCGCACGGCGAGCTCGCTGGTGCTGATGGTGACCTTCCTCTTCGTCATCATCGACATCCTGCTGCTCAGCGTCCGGCTGCGTCGCCACCTCAAGCTGCGCTTCCCCGACCAGTCCACCAAGGGCGCCAGCTTCTACGCCGCTACCCGGTCGATGCAGATGAAGTTCCTGCGGATGCCCAAGGCGCGGGTCAAGGTCGGCCAGCAGCTGCCCGAGGACTACGACCGGTAGCGGCTCAGAGCGCCGTCGGCAGCTTCGCGCCGACCCGCTCGGGAAGGGCCGCGACGCGCGCGCACGTGCCGTTGCGGCCACTGCTCTTGGCCTCGTAGAGCGCGCGGTCCGCCGTCAGCAGGGCCACGTCGAGGTCGACGTCACGGGCCGGCGGCGACGCGGACGCGACGCCGGCGCTGATCGTCAGGGTCTGCTCGCCCGGCAGGTCGGCCGCCTCGATGGAGAGGCGGATGCGCTCGGCGATCCGGCGCGCCTCGTCGAGATCCGCGCGCGGCAGGAAGACGCAGAACTCCTCACCGCCGAACCGGGCGACGATGTCGCTCGCCCGCACCTCGCGCCGGATCGTGTCGGCGACCGTCACCAGGGCCAGGTCGCCGGCGAGGTGGCCCCAGGTGTCGTTGAACCGCTTGAAGTGGTCGAGGTCCACGAACAGCACGCTCCAGGCGTCGCTCTTGGCGTTGCACTGGGCGGCACCGGCGCGGGCCATGCGGTGCCAGGACTCGAAGCGCAGCAGGCCCGTCTTGTCGTCGTGGTCGGCGCGTTCCCGCAGCGGCTCGTGCAGGGCCGCGCGCTGCGCGAGGACGAAGACGGGGAGCAGCAGCACCAGGAACCACGCACCGCCGTTCCAGACGGCCGCCGCGAGACCGCCGACCAGGATGACGCCGGTCTCGGTCAGGTAGAAGGACCCGCTCGACAGCGTCTGGCGCAGCCAGACCTCGTCCTCGGGCGAGTTGAGGTAGGCACTGCCGTGGAAGAGGACCGTCTCGGTGCCGAGGAAGGCCGCAGCGCTCGCGAGCACGGCGAGCATGCCGCGCAGGCCGTCGCCGTGCGTCAGGCTCCCCTGCCCGCCGATCACCAGCTCAGCCGTGATCGCGGCGACGACACCCGCCAGTACGACGTACGCCGCCGAGCCGACCCACTTCCACAGCGGCACCCGCATGCCGCGCCAGCGCCCGTGGGCGTAGCAGAGCGCGACGACCGGGAGCAGCCAGCCGATCGAGAGCACGAGCGCCGAGGCGAAGGACCACGTGGACAGCGCCTTGTGCGGGCGCTGGTCATCGCACTTGCCGCCCTCGAGCAGGCGGCCGATCTCGATGTTCAGCACCGACATGACGACGATGACCAGCGCGGTGAGCGCCTCGTGGGGGGTGTGACCGTGCCCGATCCGGTGGTCGAGCAGCAGCGGGACGGTGAGCGCCGTCAGGACGGCGGTCGTGATCCAGCCCTGGCACACGAGCGGGGTGCGGAGGAACGGCCAGCGCGCCGGGCCCGTCGGGGCTCCGGGGTCGGCCGGCAGGGTCGGGACGTCGCCGCCCTGCGTCGTACCTCTCATCACCACCTCCGCACTCGGGTGCGGCAGTCAGTCGCGGTCGGGACCCGATGCAGTGACCATCGGCCCGCGCGAGGTCGACCGGAGAGGAACCGGCGGCGAATATGCGGGGGTCAGATCCTCACAACCACTCCGAGCGACGGGGCGACTCGGTGAGCGCCGGGTCGGTCACGACCACGTCGCCGAGGACCTCGTCGATGGCGGCGAGCACCTCGGGATCCAGCTTCACCCCCGCGGCCTTGACGTTCTCGGTGACCTGCTCGGGGCGGCTGGCCCCGATCAGCGCGGCGGAGACGTTGTCGTTCTGGAGCACCCAGGCGACCGCGAGCTGGGCCAGGGTCAGGCCCGAGTCGGCGGCGAGCGGCAGCAGCCGCTGCACCCGCTCCAGCACGTCGTCGCGCAGGAAGCGGGCGACGAAGGTGGACCCACCCTTGTCGTCGGTCGCGCGCGAGCCCTCCGGAGGCGGCTGCCCGGGCAGGTACTTCCCGGTGAGCACCCCCTGCGCGACCGGCGACCAGACGAGCTGGCCCAGGCCGAGCTCCCGGCAGGCCGGCACGACCTCGGCCTCGATGACCCGGTAGAGCATGGAGTACTGAGGCTGGTTGGAGACGAGCGGCACGTGCAGCTCGCGCGCGAGCGAGGCCGCCTCCCGGATCTGGGCCGCCTTCCACTCCGAGACGCCGATGTAGAGCGCCTTGCCCGCTCGTACGACGTCGGCGAACGCCAGCATCGTCTCCTCCAGCGGCGTGTCGTAGTCGTAGCGATGCGCCTGGTACAGGTCGACGTAGTCGGTGCCCAGCCGCTTCAGCGAGCCGTTGATGGACTCCAGGATATGCTTGCGGGAGAGGCCGTGGTCGTTGTGCTTGCCCGGGCCGGTCGGCCAGTAGACCTTGGTGAAGATCTCGAGGCCCTCGCGCCGCTCGCCGGCGAGTGCACGTCCGAGGACGCTCTCGGCGGCGGTGTTGGCATAGACGTCGGCCGTGTCGAAGGTGGTGATGCCCTCGTCGAGGGCCCGGCGCACGCAGGCCGCTGCGGCGTCCTCCTCCACCTGGGAGCCGTGGGTCAGCCAGTTGCCGTAGGCGATGGCCGAGATCTTCAGGCCACTCGCGCCGAGGTTGCGGATCTCCATGTCCTCGACCCTAGTGAGCGCGGCAACCCCGCGGTCAGGGTTCTGCGCGGGCTGGTTGGATGGACGGGTGGATGCAGATGTCTCGGTCCGGATCGCCTGGCCGGCCGACGCCGACGGCATCGCCGATCTCCAGCTGTCGAGCTGGTACGCCGAGGAGCTGGCCAGCCGGCTGAGCGAGCTCGGTCTCGGGCGCGACGACCTCGTGGACGCCGTACGCCGCGGCCTCGCGCAGCCGCCCGAGGCGCGCCGGCGCTGTCTCGTGGCCCTCGCCGGCGCCACCGTCGTGGGGGTGGCACACACCGGCCCCGCCACCGACCCCGACGCCGACCCGGCGACCGACGGGGAGATCACCGAGCTGCTGATCTCCCCCGGCGCCACCGGCGCGGGGCACGGGTCGCGTCTGCTCCAGGCGTGCGCCGACGCCTTGGCCGCGGATCGCTTCACCCGCGCGGTGACCTGGCTGCCGACGACCGACGACGCCACCCGGGCGTTCCTGGAGTCGGCCGGTTGGGCCGCGGACGGCGCGACCCGCGAGCTGCTCGACGAGCACACCGGCCACCCACTGCGTCAGGTCCGGCTGCACACGGCGCTGGCCTGACCTCCGTCAGCCGAGATCGAGGAAGTGCTCCAGGCCCACGGTGAGTCCCGGGTGCGCGGCGATGTTGCGCAGCCCGGTGAGGACCCCCGGCGTGAACGAGACGCGGTCCAGCGAGTCGTGGCGGATCGTCAGCGTCTCGCCGAGGCCGCCCAGGATGACCTCCTGGTGGGCGATCAGGCCGCGGGCCCGGACGCTGTGCACCCGCACGCCCTCGACATCGGCGCCGCGCGCGCCGTCCAGGCCGGTGGAGGTCGCGTCGGGCATCGGCGGGCTGCCGGCCTCGCGGCGGGCGGCCGCGATCAGCTCGGCGGTGCGGGAGGCCGTGCCGCTGGGCGCGTCGGCCTTGGTCGGGTGGTGCAGCTCGACCACCTCGACGGACTCGAACAGCGGCGCGGCCAGAGCGGCGAACCGCATCATCAGGATCGCGCCGATCGAGAAGTTCGGCGCGATCAGGACGCCGACGCCCGGGCTGTCGGCCAGCCAGCCGCGCAGCGTGTCGAGGCGTGCGTCGTCGAAACCGGTGGTGCCGACGACGGCGTGGATGCCGTTGCGGATGCAGAACTCCAGGTTGCCCATCACCACGTCCGGGTGGGTGAAGTCCACGATCGCCTGGGTGTCGCTCTCGACCAGCGACTCGATCGGATCATCCTGGTCGACCCCCACGGTGAAGGTGAGGTCGTCGGCGGACTCGACCGCCCGGACCACCTCGGAGCCGACCTTCCCGCGGGCGCCGATCACCCCGACCCGTCGTACCTCGGAGCGTGCGGAGGCCGTCGTGCTGGCGTTCGTCGTCACGACACCAGATCCTATGGTTGCCGCCCTGCGCGCCGGTCGGTGCCCATTTCTGGCAGGCTGGGCCCATGGCGGTTCAGAGCATCCCGGCGCGCCTGCGCTGGGCGGTCGACTTCATGGACGTTCAGCACAACGACCACGTGCTCGAGATCGGGTGCGGGTCGGGTGCGGCCGCCGACCTGATCTGCCGCCGTCTCGAGGGCAAGGGCAAGATGTTCGCGATCGACCGGTCCGAGGCCGGCGTCGACCGCACCAAGCAGCGCTGCGCCCAGCACATCGAGGCCGGGCGGCTCACCGTGCGCCAGATCGACCTCGCCACGCTGCGGGTCCCGGTCAAGCGGCTGACCAAGGTCTTCGCCTTCGACGTCAACCTGTTCTGGGTGCGCGACTGCAAGGAGGAGGTCGCGCTGCTGCACGAGCGCGTCCTGCCCGGGGGCTCGGTCAACCTGTTCTACAACACCGCGCGCGAGGAGGACGTCCCCGAGATCCTCGCGAAGACCTCCGCCGCCCTCACCGAGGGTGGGTTCCGGGTCTACATCGTCGACAGCAAGAACCCACCCGTCATCGGCATCATCGGGCGCAGGTAGCCGCCGCTGACCGCGAGTTCTGACTGGTGGTCAGCCGAAGCTCGAGCTTGGGCTGACCACAAGCCAGAACTCGGTCGACCAGAAGTCCGGATTCGCGTCAGGCGGGGCCGACGACCGCCAGCACCTCGGGCCGCGCGAAGACGTCCGCGGCGACCGCCGCACACTCCTCCAGCGTGACCGCCTCGATCTTCGCGATGACCTCGTCGATGCCGTAGAGCTGGGAGTGGGTGAGCTCTCCCTTGCCCAGGCGCATCATCCGCGCGCCGGAGTCCTCCAGGCCGAGCACGAGACCGCCGACCAGCTGCCCCTTGCCCCGGCGCAGCTCGTCGGCGTCGATGCCGTCGGCGGCCAGCCGGGCCAGCTCGTCGCGCACCACCGCGAGCGCGTGGTCGGCGCGGTCCGGCAGGCAGCCGAGCGCGACCCCGACCAGACCGGAGTCGGCGTAGTGGCTGGCGAAGGAGTAGACCGAGTAGGCCAGGCCCCGGCGCTCCCGGATCTCCTGGAACAGCCGGCTCGACGTACCTCCGCCGAGCGCGGTCGACACCACCCCGAGCGCGAAGCGGCTCTCGTCGTCGCGGGCGGGGCCCTCGGATCCGACCACCAGGTTGACCTGCTCGAAGGGCCGCTCGACCCGCGCCTGCCCGGGCGCGACCTTCGGGCGCCGGCCGCCGTGGCGGGGCGGGGCGGGCTCGGCCTCGCCGGAGAGGAAGTCGTTGCGCGCGAACGCCTCCTTCACCAGTCGTACGACGGTGGCGTGGTCGACCGCGCCCGCGGCGGCGACCACCATCGTGGCCGGTGTGTAGTGCCGCTTCCAGAACCGCCGGATCGTCGCCCGTGGCATCTGCTCGATCGACTCGGTGCTGCCGGCGATCGAGCGGCCCAGCGGGCTGTCGCTGCCCCAGGCGATCTCGGCGAACAGGTTGTGGACCACGTCATCGGGATCGTCGTCGTGCATGGCGATCTCGTCGAGGATGACGTCGCGCTCGGCGTCCACGTCGTGGGTGGTGATCAGCGAGTCGGTGATCATGTCGCCGAGGACGTCGACGGCCAGCGGCAGGTCCTCGGCGAGGACCCGCGCGTGGAAGCAGGTGTACTCCTTGGCGGTGAACGCATTGAACTCGCCACCGACCGCGTCGAGCGCGATCGAGATGTCCAGCGCCGTGCGCGACCGGGTGCCCTTGAACAGCACGTGCTCGAGGAAGTGCGAGGCGCCGTGGGTGGTCGCCCGCTCGTCGCGCGAGCCGACCCCGACCCAGACGCCGATCGAGGCCGACCGGGCCCCGGCCATCTGCTCGGTGATGATCCGCAGGCCCGAGGGGAGCTGCGTGCGGCGTACCTGCGAGGTGACCTGGCCGGCGGCGTCGCGCACCGTCTCCAGCGTCCGCGTGGTCGCACGCGCCGCCGGGGGGAAGGCCGACGGCCGGCCAGCGAATCGCTGGCCGGCCGTCGGGAGGTGGAGCTTGGTCACTCCTCCTCGGAGCCCTCGACCTCGGCGGCCTCGTCGGCCGCACCCTCGGCGTCCTCGACCACCGGGATCAGCGACAGCTTGCCGCGGTCGTCGATCTCGGCGATCTCGACCTGGAGCTTCTGGCCGACCGAGACGACGTCCTCGACGTTGTCGACGCGCTTGCCGCCGGCGAGGCCACGCAGCTTGCTGATGTGCAGCAGGCCGTCCTTGCCGGGCATGAGCGCCACGAACGCACCGAAGTTGGTCGTCTTCACGACCGTGCCGATGTAGCGCTCGCCGACCTCGGGCATCGTCGGGTTGGCGATTGCGTTGACGGCCTGGCGGGCGGCCTCGGCGGCCTCGCCGTTGGTCGCACCGATGTACACCGTGCCGTCGTCCTCGATCGACAGGGTCGCGCCCGTGTCGTCCTGGATCTGGTTGATGACCTTGCCCTTCGGGCCGATGACCTCGCCGATCTTGTCCACGGGGACCTTCACGGTGATGATCCGCGGCGCGTGGATCGACATCTCCTGCGGAGCGTCGATCGCCTCGGCCATGACCTCCAGGATGCTCAGGCGGGCGTCGCGCGCCTGCTTGAGCGCGGCACCGAGGACCTCGGCGGGGATGCCGTCGAGCTTGGTGTCGAGCTGGAGGGCGGTCACGAACTCCTTGGTGCCGGCGACCTTGAAGTCCATGTCGCCGAACGCGTCCTCGGCGCCGAGGATGTCGGTCAGCGCGACGTACTCGGTCTTGCCGTCGACCTCGCCCGAGATCAGGCCCATGGCGATGCCGGCGACCGACGCCTTCAGCGGGACACCCGCGGCGAGCATGGCCAGCGTCGAGGCGCAGACCGAGCCCATCGAGGTGGAGCCGTTGGAGCCCATGGCCTCGGAGAGCTGGCGGATCGCGTAGGGGAACTCCTCGCGGCTCGGGAGCACCGGCAGGAGCGCGCGGCGGGCGAGCGCACCGTGACCGATCTCGCGACGCTTCGGCGAGCCGACGCGGCCGGTCTCACCGGTGGAGAACGGCGGGAAGATGTACTTGTGCATGTAGCGCCGGTGCTTCTCCGGCGACAGCGTGTCGAGCTGCTGCTCCATCTTGAGCATGTCCAGGGTGGTGACGCCCAGGATCTGGGTCTCGCCACGCTCGAACAGCGCCGAGCCGTGCACCCGCGGGATTACGCCGACCTCGGCGTGCAGCGGACGGATGTCGGCCAGGCCGCGACCGTCGATGCGGACCTTGTCGCGCAGGACCTGGGTGCGGATGGCCTTCTTGGTGACGGCCTTGTACGCCGCACCGATCTCGCCCTCGCGGCCCTCGAACTGGGCACCGATCTTGTCGAGCAGCGCGGCCTTGATCCGGTCGCCCTCCTCCTCGCGCTCCTGCTTGGACAGGACCTTCTCGCGCTTGCCACCGACGGTGTAGAGGTCGTGCACGTCGGCGCCGACAGCGGCCTCGACGGCCTCGTAGACGTCATCCTGGTACTCCAGGAAGATCGGGAACTCCTGGACCGGCTTGGCGGCCACGTTGGCGAGCTCGGACTGCGCCTCGCAGAGCTGCTTGATGAACGGCTTCGCGGCGTCGAGGCCACCGGCCACGATCTCCTCGGTCGGCGCCTGGGCGCCGCCCTGGAGCAGCTCGAGGGTGGCCTCGGGGGCCTCGGCCTCGACCATCATGATCGCGACGTCACCGGTCTCGGTGACCCGGCCGGCGACGACCATGTCGAAGGTCGCCTTCTCGAGCTGGCTGTGGGTCGGGAACGCGACCCATTGGCCCTCGATGAGCGCCACGCGGGTGGCACCGACCGGACCGGAGAACGGCAGGCCGGAGAGCTGGGTGGACAGCGACGCGGCGTTGATCGCGAGCACGTCGTAGGGGGTGTCCGGGTTGAGCGCCATCACGGTGATGACGACCTGGACCTCGTTGCGCAGACCCTTCTTGAAGGTCGGGCGCAGCGGGCGGTCGATCAGGCGGCAGGCGAGGATCGCGTCCTCGCCAGGGCGCCCCTCGGACCGGAAGAACGAGCCGGGGATCTTGCCCGCGGCGTACATCCGCTCCTCGACGTCGATGGTCAGCGGGAAGAAGTCGAAGTGGTCCTTCGGGTGCTTGCCGGCCGTGGTGGCCGACAGCAGCATCGTGTCGTCGTCGAGGTAGGCGCTCACCGAACCGGCGGCCTGGCGGGCCAGGAGCCCGGTCTCGAACTTGACGGTGCGGGTGCCGAACTTGCCGTTGTCAATGACGGTCTCGACGGCGGAGATGACGGGTTCAGTCAAGATGTTCTCTTATTCGTACGTCGTGGAGCACGCTGCCCCACAGGATTTCGGACTTGTTGTCCTGCTCACCCTATCGGGCGGGCAGGGAAATGCAGAACGGACAGCCCCGAGCCGGGGCTGTCCGTTCTTCATGCTGAGGGGGTCGCGATCAACGACGCAGCCCCAGGCGCTCGACGATCGAGCGGTACCGCTCGATCTCGGTCTTCTTCAGGTAGTTGAGGAGACGGCGGCGCTGACCGACCAGCAGAAGCAGGCCACGACGGCTGTGGTGGTCGTGCTTGTGCTGCTTGAGGTGCTCGGTCAGGTGCGAGATGCGGTGGCTGAGCAGCGCGATCTGGACCTCCGGCGAACCGGTGTCACCCTCGGTGGTGGCGTACTCGGCGATGATGCTCGCCTTGGTCGCAGCGTCGGTTCCGACTGCCATGTGGATTCCTTCTTCCGGTTCGTTGCGCGGTGCCCCAGCCTGAATTCCTGGAGCGCTCTCGGTCCGCGGCCGTCTGACGGCGTACGTCGCCCTGTGGGCAACCTGGAAAGGCTATCAACGCGGGCGGGGGCCGGCCGAATCGGCGTACGACTGCCGGGGGTGCGGGAGTGACGCGCGCCGCTCGCACATTTTTCCGAAAACCGTTGGCGGCCCCAACCAAGGTGCTGGACAATGGTGCGCGTGGCTCCCCACTCGCCCGCTGCACGCTCCACAGCCCGGTTGCTGGGCCTGCTCAGCGTGCTCACCTACAACTGGTGGGTCGGCGCGGTTGCGACGGGGCTGATCGCCAGCCCGGACGGGATGTTCAGCGACCTCGAGGCGACCGGCGTCCCCCATGCGTCTGTCTTCGAGCGACTCGACATCGCGTCCGGGCTGCTCATCTGCGTGGGCCTCATGGTCCTCGGCCCTCCCCTGGCCGACGAGCGCGTGCGCGAGTGGAAGCTGCTGATGGGCTTCGGCCTGGCCGGCGTGGTCGGCGGGGTCTACCCCTATGCATGCCCCGAGGGTCGCGACGACGCCTGTCGGGCCGCCGAGTGGAGCTTCCAACTGCCGCTCCACCACTACCTGCACATGGCCTCCGGCATCGCCGAGTTCGGCTTCGCCACGGCCGCCATCGTGCTGATGTGGCGCCGACTGCGCGACCGGAGGGCAGGGGTCTGGTCGGTCTCCGCATCCGCGCTGGCCGTCGGGCTGCTGCTGGGCTACCCAGCCCTCGCCCTGTCCTACCTGATCGACCGCTGGGACGCGCCGGTCGAGGCGTTCTTCTTCGTGCTGTTCGCCGGAGCGGTGGCGATGGTGTTCCTGGAGCCGCACGGCGACGAGGTCCCGCAGGAGACCGCCGCGTCGAACACCCGCAGTGCCCCGGCCACCCCCTGCCAGGACTGCTCCTAGACCAACGTGACCGGGTGCCGGACCACGGCGTCGAAGAAGTACCCGTTGGGGTTGTACGCCGCCACGTCGGGCTGGGTGCGACCCGCCTGGTCGGTCGCCCGGGCCATCAGCGTGCGCGCACCCTTGGCCGGCCGGCGCAGGGTGAAGGACCACTGGGTCCACCCGAAGCCCCCGTCGCCGGACCCGGTGGGGCGGCCGGAGCCACGGTGTGGCTCGCCGCGGCCGACGTAGGTGCGGCCGAGGTCCGCGTGCGTCCAGGTCGCGCCCCCGTCCAGGCTGATCTCGACGGCCGCGATCGGCGCGAGACCGCTCCACGAGCGCCCGGTCACCGTGACGGACGACGCCGCGGGGATCTGGGCGTTCCACGCCAGCTCGAAGGCCGATCGGACCGGGTTGACAGTCAGCGGGCCGTCGATGTTGTACCAGGTCGTGCTCCAGGGCGACGTCTGCTCGCTGGTCGACACCTCGAGCGAGCCCAGCCACTTGGTCGAGGCGACACCGATCCAGCCGGGCAGCACCAGGCGCAGCGGGTAGCCGTGGTCGGGGAGCAGTGGTGCACCATCGATCCCCCACGCCAGGAGGGCGTCGTCGAAGGCCTTCTCGACCGGGAACGGGCGACGCACCGGCCCGTAGTCCACGCCGCCGCTGACGTAGTGCGGGTCGAGCCCGCTGGACATGATCGAGACCGCGTCGGGCCGGATCCCGACGGCCCGGAGCACGTCGCCCAGCCGCACGCCGTCCCAGCGCACCGTGGCGACCGCACCGAGGGTCCACCTGGTGCCGGCCACCGACTGCCCCTGCTGGGAGGCGAAGAGGCTGCGGCCGTTGCCGGTGCACTCGTGCACCGAGGTGTGCTGCACGTTCGGGAACGCCTTGACCTGGTCCAGGGTGAGCGTCACGCCCGCCGGATCCTCGAGGCCGTCCCCGAAGATCCGCAGCGCGTACGCCGAGGCGTCGATCGTCGGCGTCGAGACGTGGTCGCGCACGAAGAGGCGCTCCTGGGTCGTCGCGTAGACCGCGGGATCCACCGAGTCCCAGCGCATCTCCGCGTTGGTGCCGTAGTCGATGAACCAGGCGGCCGGCAGGGCCTTGAGGATCGCAGGAGCGCCAGCGACGGCCCGCTCCGCGAGACCGGGCAGCAGGTCGGCGACGGAGAGGGCGACGGCGCCGCCGAAGGCGGAGCCGAGCAGGGATCGACGGGAGAGACGCGCGCCTGACATGCGCCGACGTTAATACGATCGACTTACTCCGGTTGAGAGCCGGAGCGAGTTCAGCTCACGCCGAGCAGATCCCTCGCGCGCGCCACGTCGTCGGCCATCGCCACGAGCAGGTCCTCGACCGAGTCGAAGCGCACCATCCCGCGCAGCCGCTCCGCGAAGGACACCTCGACCTCGCGGCCGTAGAGGTCCAGGTCGGTGCGGTCGAGGACGTAGGACTCCACGCGTCGCTCCCGCTCCCCGTCGAAGGTCGGGTTGGTGCCGACCGAGATCGCGGCCGGGTACGACGTGGCGGCGTCCGGGCCGTCGAGCACGGTGAGTCGGCCGGCGTACACACCATCGGCGGGAGCCGCCGCCCCGGCCCGCAGCGGGACGTTGGCGGTCGGATAGCCCAGCTCCCGACCGCGCTGGTCCCCCCGGACGACCTCGCCGCGGACGCTGAACGGCCGTCCGAGCGCCTCCGCGGCGCCGGTGACGTCGCCGGCGGCGAGGCAGGTGCGGACGTAGGTGGAGGACCAGACCTGCGGGCCGCCGTCGAGGGACACCTCGTCGACGACGAAGTCGTGCTCGAGACCGGCCTCGCGCAGCAGGTTGCAGTCGCCCGCGGCGCGGTTGCCGAACCGGAAGTTCGCGCCGACCACGACCGCCTTGGCGTGCAGGGCGCCGACGATGATCCGGTCGACGAACTCCTGCGGGCTCCAGCCCGCGATCTCGCGGCTGAACGGGATGACCAGCACGTCGTCGACGCCGGCCGCGGCCAGCAGCTGCAGCCGCACCGCCATCGTCGTCAGCGTGGGCGGCGCGTGCTCCGGGCGCAGCACCGCGATCGGGTGCGGGTCGAAGGTGACGGCGACGACCGCGTCGGCGCCGACCTGCGCGGCCATCTCGCGCGCCCGGCGTACGACGTGCTGGTGGCCCAGGTGCATGCCGTCGAAGTTGCCGATGGTGACGACGGTGCGGCCCAGATCGGCCGGTACCTCATCGAAGTCGCGCCACGCTCGCACGTCGCTCATCCTACGAACACCGCCTCGGGCCGCGCGTGGGCCCCGTCGGGTCGGTACAGCGCGAGGAAGGTGCCGTCGGGGGCGAAGACCGCGGTCAGCGCGTCGATGGCGAGCTCCAGCCGGCGGCCGTAGCGGACCTCCTGCTCCTGGGCGCCGTCGAGGTCGACCGACGGGAACGCCGCACGGGCCGCGGCCGCGATGGGCAGGAGCCGGAAGTCCTCCCCC
The DNA here is from genome assembly GCF_054777895.1 of Nocardioides ultimimeridianus. NCBI lineage: Bacteria > Bacillati > Actinomycetota > Actinomycetes > Propionibacteriales > Nocardioidaceae > Nocardioides > Nocardioides ultimimeridianus. The sequence continues at coordinate 425,670 of NZ_BAAHAB010000009.1, forward strand.
AGCTCGTCGAGGGTGTGCGCGCTGTCGAGGCCGTACGGCCCGACAGTGGTACGCCGCAGCGCGGTCAGGTGGCCACCGACGCCGAGCGCGGCGCCGACGTCGCGGGCGATCGCGCGGATGTAGGTGCCCGAGGAGCAGCGGACCGAGAGGTCGACGTCGACGAAGCCGTCGGTCCGGCGTACGTCGTGCACGGTGAGCTCGTGCACCGTCACCGGACGCGCCTTGAGCTCGACGTCCTCGCCGTCGCGGACCCGCTGGTAGGCGCGCTTGCCGTCGACCTTGATGGCGCTGACGGCCGTGGGGACCTGGGAGATGTCACCGACCTGCGTGGCGAACGCCGCGCGGATCGCCTCCTCGGCCAGGTGGCCGGTCGCGACAGCCGGGTTGAGCTCGCCCTCGGCATCGTCGGTGGTGCTGGTGCAGCCGAGGCGGACCGTGGCGTCGTACGCCTTCTCGGTGAGCATCAGGTGGCCCAGCAGCCGGGTCGCCCGCTCGACGCCGACGACCAGGACACCGGTCGCCATCGGGTCGAGGGTGCCGGCGTGACCGACCTTGCGGGTGCCGGCCAGTCGCCGGACCCGCGAGACGACCGTGTGGGAGGTGATCCCGGCGGGCTTGTCGACGATGACCAGCCCGGACTCGGTCATACCTCGTCGTCCTCGTCCCCGAGCTCGTCGTCCTCGTCGTCCTGGTCGGCCTCGTCGTGCGGCTTCTTGTACGGGTCCTCGCCGGCGGCGTACGTCGCTCCGGCACGCTGCGCCGCGACCTCGGCGTCGGCCTGGCGGGCCTTCTCCAGGACCTCGTCGAGGTGCCGCGCGGTCTCGGGGAGCGCGTCGTGGAAGAACGTCAGGGTCGGCACGATCCGCATGCCGAGCTGCTTGGAGACCTCCGAGCGGATGACGCCCTTGGCCGACTCCAGCGCCTTCGCGGACTCGGCAGGGTCGTCGCCGAGCACGGTGTAGAAGATCGACGCCTGCTGGCCGTCGCCGGTCAGCCGTACGTCGGTGATGGTGACGAACCCGAGCCTCGGATCCTTGATCCGCCGCTCCAGCATCTCGGCCACGATGACCTTGATCCGGTCGGCGATCCTGCGCACGCGCGGGCTACTCATGTTCATTTCCTATCAGTCGGCAGAGCCGGTGGCATCTCACGATGCCACCGGCTCCGACCGGTTCGATGACCCGCGGTCAGGACCGCGGGATCTCCTTCATCTCGAAGGCCTCGACGATGTCGCCCTCCTTGATGTCCTGGAAGTTCCGGAGCACCAGACCGCACTCGAAGCCCTCGCGGACCTCGGAGGCGTCGTCCTTCTCCCGCTTGAGCGAGGCCAGGTCGAGGTTGTCGGCGATGACCGCACCGTCGCGGAGCACGCGCACCTTGGCGTTGCGTCGCAGCAGGCCGCTGGTGACCATGCAACCGGCGATGTTGCCGATCTTGCTGGAGCGGAAGATGGCACGGATCTCGGCCTGACCGAGGGTGACCTCCTCGTACTCCGGCTTGAGCATGCCCTTGAGCGCGGCCTCGATCTCCTCGATCGCCTGGTAGATGACCGAGTAGTACTTGACCTCGACACCTTCCTTGTCGGCGAGCTCGGCGGCCTTGCCCTGCGCACGGACGTTGAAGCCGATGATGATCGCGTCGGAGGCAGCCGCCAGGTTGACGTTGGCCTCGGTGATCGCACCGACACCACGGTCGATGACCCGCAGCGAGACCTCGTCGCCGACCTCGATCGCCGCGAGGGCGTCCTCGAGGGCCTCGACCGAACCGGACACGTCGCCCTTGAGGATGAGGTTGAGCTCCTGGCTCTCCCCGCTCTCCATGGAGGCCATGAAGTCCTCGAGGGTACGACGGACGCGGCGCTTGGCCTGCAGGGCGGCCCGCTCGCGAGCCTCCCGCTTCTCCGCGATCTGGCGGGCGACGCGGTCGTCCTCCACCACGATGAAGTTCTGGCCCGCACCCGGCACCGCCGAGAGACCGAGGACCATCGCCGGCTGACCGGGATCGGCCTGCGCCATCTCCTTGCCGAACTCGTCGAGCATCGCGCGGACGCGGCCGTAGGCCGGACCGGCGACGATCGAGTCGCCGACGCGGAGCGTGCCGCGCTGGACCAGCACCGTGGCGACCGGACCGCGACCGCGGTCCAGGTGCGCCTCGACGACCAGACCCTGGGCGTCCTGGGTCGGGTTGGCCCGCAGGTCGAGCGAGGCGTCCGCGGTGAGGACGACGGCCTCGAGCAGCTTGTCGAGGTTGAGCCCCGCCTTGGCCGAGACGTCGACGAACATCGCGTCGCCGCCGTACTCCTCGGGGATCAGGCCGTACTCGGTGAGCTGGCCACGGACCTTGGTCGGGTCCGCCTCGGGCTTGTCGATCTTGTTGACCGCGACCACGATCGGCACACCGGCGGCCTTAGCGTGGTTGAGCGCCTCGACCGTCTGCGGCATCACGCCGTCGTCCGCCGCGACCACGAGGATCGCGATGTCCGAGGACTGCGAGCCGCGGGCACGCATGGCGGTGAACGCCTCGTGACCGGGGGTGTCGATGAAGGTGATGCGTCGGTCGTTGCCGTCGACGTCGGTGTGCACCTGGTAGGCACCGATGTGCTGGGTGATGCCACCGGCCTCGCCCGCGACCACGTTGGCGCCACGGAGGGCGTCGAGAAGCTTGGTCTTTCCGTGGTCGACGTGGCCCATGACCGTGACGACCGGCGGGCGGACGACCAGGTCGGACTCGTCGCCCTCGTCGGCACCGAACTCGAGGTCGAAGCTCTCCAGGAGCTCGCGGTCCTCGTCCTCCGGGGAGACGATCTCGACGACGTAGTTCAGCTCGTCACCGAGCAGCTCCAGCGTCTCGTCGCCCACCGACTGGGTGGACGTGACCATCTCGCCGAGGTGGAACAGCATCTGCACCAGGGCAGCGGCGTCCAGGCCGATCTTCTCGGCGAAGTCGGTCAGCGAGGACCCACGGGCGAGACGCACGGTCTCGCCGTTGCCCTTGCGGACGCGCATGCCGCCCAGGGTCGGGGCCTCCATGGCCTCGAACTCCTGGCGACGTGCCCGCTTCGACTTGCGACCGCGACGCGCCGGACCACCGGGGCGACCGAAGGCACCCTGGGTCTGGCCACGCTGGCCGGGACGGTTGCCACCGCCACCGGGGCGACCGGCGAAGCCGCCGGGCGCGCCACCGGGACGACCCGGAGCACCGGCACCGGCGCCACCTCCCGGGCCACCACGGCCCGGAGCACCGGGACGGCCGGGGCCAGCACCGGGACGGCCGGGGCCGCCACCGGGACCACCGGGGCCACGACGGCCCGCGGGACCCGCGGCGAAGGCGGCAGGGGACTTCGGCATCATCGCCGGGTTCGGGCGCGGCATGCCCGGGCGACCGCCCGGAGCCGGGGGACGCGGCGGACGGTTGTCGTCCGGCGCCTCGCCGTCACGCGGCGCGGGGGCGGGCCGACGGCCCATGCCCTGGCTGGGCGCGAACGGGTTGTTGCCGGGACGCGTGCCACCGGGCTTGCCGACCGGACGCGGGGCGGGTGCCCGCGGGGTGGGCGGCTTCGGGGCGGCGGTGCCGCCCTCGGGGGCGGCCGGAGCGG